>JAHAZJ010000022.1 GCA_018385315.1 Treponema sp.
AGTGACGGGGCTCGAACCTGCATAAATCGGAAATCCGTTAAAAACAAAGCGCTGCGGCGGTTTGTTTAGGATTCTCCGCAAAAATGCACAGAGGAGATTTATCGACGGTGAGAGCAAGTTAAATAAAAAAAAACTCCAGTAAAAAAACTAGAGGTTTTATTCGCGAGTGACGGGGCTCGAACCTGCATAAATCGGAAATCCGTTAAAAACAAAGCGCTGCGGCGGTTTGTTTAGGATTCTCCGCAAAAATGCACGGAGGAGATTTATCGACGGTGAGAGCAAGTTAAATAAAAAAAACCTCCAGTAAAAACTGAAGGTCTTATTCGCGAGTGACGGGGCTCGAACCCGTGATCTCCGGCGTGACAGGCCAGCGCGATAACCAGCTTCGCTACACCCGCTTGATGTATGTTATAATATATGAATCACTAAAAAGTGTCAATACAAAAATCTTAAAATATCAAAAAAAAAAAATTATTTTTTTGAATTTTCAATAAAATAATCCGGGTATTTTTTTCGTATTTCCATTTCATCGGTGTATAAACGATTAAGATGTTTTAAGACTAAATCCTTAGCTTTTTCGCTGTTTTTTTCTTTTATTGCTTCAAGTATTGCTTTATGATCGGCAATAATATTTGCAGGATCAGATGTATGGAGTCTTAATTCACGGAAACGATCATAATGTATATTCATTGTGCTTACAACAAAGTGACATTGCATTTTATTTGCAATTTTATACATTGCTTTGTGGAATGCATTATCTAATTCCATGATTTTTTCCAGATTATTCTTCTGATAGAAAAATTCTTGTAAAGTCAGGTTTTCTTCAAGTAAATCAATATCTTCCTGAGTTGCTTTTTCACAAGCTTCTTTTGTAACTGCTGATTCTATTGTAGAACGCATAAAAACTGATTCATCTACTAATGACATATCTACAAAACTTACAAGACTTCCTCTTTGTGGAAGAATTTCAATTATTTTAGTTGAAGAGAGTTCTTGTAATGCTTCATGTACAGGAGTTCGTGAAAGATTTAATTCATCAGCAATGTCCTGTTCGCTAATCATTGTACCAGGTTTTAATTCCAGATTAATAAGGTTTTTTCTTATGATTCGCAAAGCAAAATCGCGATTAGATTCTTTCGGCAATTTTTCAATATTTGTCATGATTTTCAATTTTAGTTGAATAAAACTTGAAATGTCAATCGGTGAAATAGAAAAATTTTTTTATTAAATAGGGTAAATCCCCTATATCAAAACTAAAAAAATGATTTATCATAAATATTAGTTGAACTAGTATGCAAGTATACTAGAAATAGTTAAAAAATAGGAGCAAAAAGTGTTTGCAAAATCAAAGCCAAATCAGATTGAAGTAACATCTACTGGAAACTTCAAAAAATATTTGTGCAAGTACTGGCAGTTTTATTTATTGATGCTGGTTCCTGTGGTTTATTACATTATTTTCCGTTACATCCCAATGGCAGGTAATATCATCGCTTTTAGACGTTATAGAGCTGGTCATAGTATCTTTGGTGATGAATGGAGTGGTTTTAAATATTTCAAACAGTTTATCGGGGATAAAACTTTCTGGAGAGCATTTAGAAATACATTATCACTTAACCTTACATACCTTATTTTTAGATTCCCATTAACATTGCTTTTTGCTTTGTTGTTGAATGAAATAAGAAATCTTCATTGGAAAAAATTTGTTCAGACTGTTTCATACTTACCTCACTTTATTTCTATGGTAATTGTAACTGGTATGATTCGTGAACTTATTTCTACAGCAGGACCAATCAATGCTTTGATTCAGAAGTTTGGTGGTGAAGCAATTTCATTTATTGCAAAACCTGAATGGTTTACCTCAATATTTGTTGTTTCAGGTATCTGGCAAAGTTTAGGTTGGGGTACAATTCTTTATCTTGCGGCTATTTCTGGAATTAATCCTTCTTTGTATGAAGCAGCAAGGGTTGATGGTGCAAGTCATTTCCAGTGTGTATGGCATGTAACAATTCCTTGTATTTTACCAACAATTGCAACTCTTCTTATTCTTGATATTGGTGGTCTTATTGGTTCTGGTGGTGCTTTTGAAAAAGTATTCCTTCTTTATAATCCAATGACTTATGAAAAAGCGGATATTATTTCAACATTCGTATTCCGTTTGGGGCTTCAGTCAGGAAACTACAGTTATGCTACTGCTGTAAACCTTTTTGAAGGTATTTTGAATCTTATTCTTCTTACAATTGCGAATAAGACTTCTAAAAAATTAACTGGCGCAGGCTTGTGGTAAGGAGATTTGGAAATGAGAAAAGAAAATCAAATTAAAGAATCTTTAGGTTATGAAATCTTTAAGGTTGTAAATACAGTCCTTATGTTGATTATTTGTTTTGTAACTTTGTATCCATTCCTTTATCTTGTTGCCCAGTCTTTTTCTTCTGAACAGGCAATTATGTCTGGAAAAGTAGGATTAATTCCTGTTGATTTTAATCTTGAGACATACATTTCTGTTCTAAAAAAGGGTGACTTTCTTAGAAGCTATAAAAATACATTGATTTATTCGGTAATTGGTACATTTCTTTCTTTGTTATTCAGCTGTTGTCTTGCTTATCCATTATCAAAAAAAGAAGTTGTAGGCTCTAAAGTAATTCTTAAACTGATTATTTTTACTATGTATTTTGGTGGTGGTTTAATTCCTAACTATGTTTTGATGCAGAGACTTCATCTTATAAACAAGGTTGCAGGTTTTATTATCCCATCTCTCTTAAGCACATACTACATTATTTTGATGAAATCATTCTTTTCAGAATGTCCCCATGAATTGGAAGAAGCTGGTGAATTGGATGGTTTAAGTCCAATTGGGATTTTTGCAAAAATTGTATTCCCACTGTCTATGCCAATTATTGCAACAATGATTTTGTTCAATGCGGTTGGATATTGGAACAACTGGTATAACGCTTTCCTTTACCTGGATAAAAGAGAGCAGTGGCCTGTTGCTTATTATTTAAGAACTATTATTAATGGTGCTTCTACATCTGCTGATCCTGGTGAAGTTAGTGCAGAAAAGATGCAGATTGCGGCAAACATTAAGTCTTGTTCAATGGTACTTATGGCATTACCAATCATCTGTATTTATCCTTTTGTACAAAAATATTATGTACAGGGAATGATGCTGGGTGGTGTAAAAGAATAAAAGTTAATAAAAAAACATAGTAGGAGGATAACTATGAAAAAAATTGTAACAGTTGGAGTTGCAATGGTTTGTGCTGCTTTTGCACTTGTTTCTTGTGGAAACAAAAAAGCTGTAACAAAGGGTAATATCGAAGCTAAAGGTTATACATACGGAGAAGAAAAAACTTTCCATTCGGATGAACCTGTAACTTACACAATTTCATTTAGTGATGCATCTTGGTATGCTATGCAGCCAGAATGGCAGTCAGAAGGTATCTTCAAGAAAATTGAAGACTTAACAAATGTTCACTTAGACATTACATCATATGATAGTGGTGACTATAACCAGAAGATTAACCTGGCAATCAACTCTGGTGCTGCTACATACATTATTCCAAAAGTATATAGCGAAGATCAGTACGTTGCTGGTGGCGGTGTTGTAGCTGTTTCTGATTATGTTCAGTATATGCCTAACTATTCAGCTTTTGTTAAAAATTACGATATGGAACCTGATCTTGAAACAATTAAACAGAGTGATGGAAAATATTACAGACTTCCAGGTCTTCATCAGGCTGCTTTGCAGGATTATACAATCATGGTTCGTGATGATATTTTTGCTGCTGCTGGTTATGATGTTCGTGAATTGGAAAAAGATTGGACATGGGAATCATTACACGATGTACTGGTTAATGTAAAAAAATATATGGTAGCACAGGGAATGTGTTCAGAAAAGGATTACATCTGGTCTGATCTTTGGTGTGGTGAATCAGGAAAAGGAACTGGTGGTAACCTTCTTAAATTAATGGGTGCTTCTTACGGTGTACTTTCTGGTTGGGCTATTGAAGGTTCAAACGGTGGTATTAAATATGACTGGAACAAGAAAGAATTCTATTCTTCATCAATTAGCGATGACTTCAAAAAAATGGTAACTGTTGCTAACAGCTTCATAAAAGATGGTATTCTTGACCCAGAAACATTTACACAGTCAGATGATACAGCAAATAACAAATTCTATAATGGTAAAACTGTAATCAAATCAACAAACAGAAGTTCTATGGCTAATGATATTACTGGCATTGAAAATATCCTTGGTAAAGGAAACTGCAGTGTATATGTAACAGCTTATCCATCTGGAACAAACAAAAACCTTGCTGAAACTTCACGTCTTGAATGTGGTGTAATGCTCTCACAGAAAGCTCTTGATGAACTTGGTGAAGAAGGATTTGTTAAGATGGTTCGCTTTGTAGACTGGCTATTCTACTCAAAAGAAGCTTACTCATTGTGTAAATGGGGTCCAGAAGGTGAAACATGGCACTATGTTGATGTTGATGGAAAAAAGATTAAACAGCTTCTCCCTGGTTTCAAATGTGGTGGTCTTGGTATTTCAGGTAGCGAAGATGATGTGGATATCCGTCTTAAATGGGGATACGCTGGTGGTAACTACTTCTATGGTCACTCAACTGCAGAATCTACAGATAACTTTACTCCTGATGTTCAGGATCTTTATGCTCGCTATGGTAAATATAAGACTGTAGCAAAAGTTGATCCAAAAGCAAAACCAACAGAAGATGAACGTGAACAGTTGAACCTTTGGGCTGTTCCACTTATCGATAATATCAATGCCTGGACTTTGAACTTCATCGTTGGACAGAAAGATATTAACAAAGATTGGGATGCTTATGTATCTAGCTGTAAAAATCTTAAAGTTGATGATATCGTTAAGATGACTAACGAAATCTACAACAAACAGTAAAAACTGGATTTTGTGCCAGTTAGAAATGACTGGCATTTTTTTATAAAGTCGATATACTCCATTTTGTTTAGGGAATCTGTTGTAGCTGGCAGATTCCTTTTTTTTTCTTGAAAATTTGAATCAGTTATTTTTTTTTGTTATAATGGAATTATGCATAAAAGTTATACTGCCTTTAGTAAAAATCTGGAATCAAAAGAGCAATGTTTTTCAGAGGTCCTGGAACAGCTAAAGCAGATTAAAAAAAATCCTGAATTAATCTTTTTCTCATCCTGTAATCCTTACTTCTCCTATGTATCAGAAAATTTATCAAAACACTTTCCTGAGAGCATTATAATTGGAAGTACATCCTGCTATCAGTTTAATACCAGTGGGGATTTTCAATTTGGTATTTCAGTGATGGCTATAGAAGGTGGAATAGAAATTTCCTCTGGTGTTTTTACCGATATTGGTAAAAATCCTATGATGCATATTGGACAGCTTGATAAAGCGTTGAAGCATTTTAAATCCTTTGAAAATATGTGCTGTATTGAATTTACAACAGCTCATTCTAATGGAGAAGAGCTTGTTCTTGATACTTTTTCAAAATTGTTAAAGGAAAAAGATATTTCTGTTTTTGGTGGAACTTCTGGTTATTGTTCACGGGAAGATATTAATATTTCAATGGTCAGCTTAAATGGAATTGTATATCAGGATGCCTGTGTATTTGTTTTATTGAAGAATCTGGATGGTAAAATATTCACTTATAAGGAGAACATTTTTAAACCTACAAAGAATATTTTTACAGCAACAGATGTGGATTGTGACAACAGAATTGTTTATGAATATAACGAGGAGCCTGCTGCTATAGCAATTGCAAAGAAATTAGAAACAGATGTGTCGGATTTAAGTGGGATGCTGGAAGGAAAACCTATGGGCCGTTGTGTTGATGATGATGTATATATTACAGAAGCTTCCAAGGTAAACCCAGACTTTTCAATTTCATATTATTCTCGAATTTATAATTACACAAAAATTGCCTTAATGAGAACAGAAAACATTCCAGAGGTTTTTGCATCAACAAAGAGAAAAGTAAAAGCTAATATTAATAGCAGCTTTATGCTGGTAGTTAATTGTGCATCAAGAAAAAACTTATTTGAAAAAGAAGGGCTTACCGGTATTTTTATGAATACTCTTAAAGATATGTCACCTGCTTTTTTTGGAATTTCAGGTTTTGGGGAACAGCTTAATAATATTCATTTGAATCAAACAATGGTTCTAATAGCTTTTGAGTAAGACTTACTGACTATTTTATATCCTGGATTCTATTTTGTCGTCGTTGTTTTGGTGTAATACCTTTTATCTTCTTGTATGTGCGAATAAAATGACTTGAATCTGTAAAGCCTGTTTCCTGGCTAATATAATCAAGAGTTTTGTTTGTATATAATAGAAGAGTGTCAGCTTTGCAGACTCTAACAAATTCAATGTATTCTTTGCAGGTCTTTCCAAATTGGGCCTTAAATTGTTTTGCAAAGTTTGAATAACACATGCCACACTTGGAAGCAAGCTTTTCAATATTAATGTTTTCTGAAGAATGTTTATCAATATATTCCAGAACAGAAAAATCTTTTGATGAGAATTGGTCAAAGGTGGTTTTTGAAGAAAATTCAAAACCTTGTCTAAGCCAGATTCTGATTAATTCTGTAATAATCAAACTGATTGTTGAGGCAACTTTTATATCATAACCAAACTGACGGTTGTTTGTTTCCCAAATGCAGTTTTCAAAAAAAAGCTTTACAGGATTAAAACGCAAATCTCTTGCAGTAATAAGATTTGATGATAGGGAGGAATTATTTACATTTTCAAGTAATTTTGGCAGTTTTGGAGAGCCAGGGGTTGTGTTAGAAAGAATCATATCATCAAATTTGATAACATAAAACTTAGGTTTAGTTGGTTGTGCTGTTTTTACAGGGTAATCAAGGAAGCTATGAATCTGTTTTGGATGGAATATAATTAAATCACCGGGATTCATTGTATATGTTTTATCTTCTACTTCGGCGTATAATGTTCCTTCTACCAGATAAACCATTTCTGTAAAATAATGCCAGTGTGGTTTTACAACCATCCAGTCTCCAGCAAAAGCCTGAAATGGTGCATTCAAGATATCACTATATTCAAATAATTCGTCCATAAAAACTCTCATTAGGTCAGGGCTTCTGTAGAGAAATATACAATTTTGACCTTATTTCTTTATATCAGATATCTAAATTAAATGCTAGAGTTATAATATGTTAAAATGGATTTGGTCATATATCCGCAAATACGGATTTTTAATGGGGTTGGGTTTATCTCTTAGTGTAGTTGTTGCTGCATCGAATATGATAAATCCCTTAATAACAGGTACAATTGTAGATAAAGTAATTCAAGGTGGACAGAAAAACCTTTTACTTACAATGATTCTTGTTATGGTGGGTATAACATTTGGCAAAGCTGTAATTCGTTATACGTATCAGGTAATATTTGAACATTGTTCACAAAATGTAATTCGTGAAATGAGAGAAGATTTGTATGCTCACATTCAGGAATTGGATTTTAAGTGGTATGATAAAGCTCCTTCTGGAAACATTATGACACTTTTAACAAGTGATTTGGATAAAGTACGTCACTTTGTAGCCTGGGTTTTATATCAGATTTTGGAAAATGTACTTATATACGTTTTTTCAATTATTACGCTTTCATTTATCAGCTGGAAATTAACCCTTGCTTTCTTAATTATTGCACCATTTGTAATTTATCTGATTCAGAAATTTAAGGTAAATATAAGACCTGCCCATCTTAAGGTAAGAGATCAGTTTGCTGTATTGAATACACGGGTTGGTGAAAATATTGAAGGAAACCGTGTTGTAAAAGCTTTTGTTCGTGAAGATTATGAAATTGATCGCTTTACAGAGGATAATGATAAATACAGACAGGTTTCGGTTGAAAATGCTGATGTTCGTGTAAAATACACTCCTTGGATTGATGCATTAACTGGTATTCTTCCTGTAATTTTAATTTTATTTGGCGGTTACCTTGTAATTAAAAAGGAAATGACTATTGGTCAGCTTGTAACTTTCAACGGATTGATGTGGGCTTTTACACAGCCAATCAGTATGTTTGGTATGCTTGTTGATAATGTTCAGAATTTTAATGCATCTGGTGACAGGCTTTATGAGCTTCATCTTAATAATCCTGAGGTTTATTCTAAAACGAATGCAGAAAAAACTATGGATGTAAAAGGTGAAATTGAATTTAGAAATGTTAATTTTGCATATAATGAAGTACCTGTCTTAAAAGATGTAAGCTTTAAAATTGAACCTGGTATGACTGTTGGTATTCTTGGACCTACAGGAAGTGGTAAAACAACTTTAGCAAATCTTTTGTGTCGTTATTATGATACAACTAGTGGTCAGGTATTATTAGACGGAAAAGATATTCGTGATTATGATTTACAATTCCTTAGAAAGAATATTGGAATAACAATGCAGGAAGTCTTTCTTTTTAGTGATACTATTGAAGGAAATATTGCTTTTGGAAATAATGATGCTTCTTTTGAAGAAATTGAAAAAGCGGCAGAATTGGCTCGTGTAAAAGAGTTTATTGGTGATTTAACTGATGGTTATGACACTGTAGTTGGGGAACGTGGTGTTGGATTAAGTGGAGGTCAGAAGCAGCGTATTGCATTGGCCAGACTTTTCCTTGCAAATCCAAAGGTTATGATTCTTGACGACACAACTAGTGCCGTTGATATTGAAACTGAAGAGAAAATCAGAAATTCCATTAAACAGCAAAGTAAAGGTCATACAACATTTATTATTTCACATCGTGTTTCTTCATTTGAAAATTGTGATGTTATTCTTGTTCTTCAAAATGGTTCTATTGTGCAGAAAGGTTCTCATAAAGAATTGATTTCCCAAGATGGCTATTACAAAGATGTTTGGGCAGAACAGAATGGAGGTGCAAACAATGCGTAATAAGTTTGATGCTGATGAAGAAATTGAACAGAAAATCAATCCTCATATTATTAAACGTCTTTTTGTATGGATAAAGCCTTATCGAGGTAAAATGGTTCTTTCCTGTTTCATTATGCTTTTTGCTTCTGCCATTTCCCTTACAAGTCCTTACTTAATTAGAATGGCAATTGATAAGGCAATTCCTGGTGAAAATATAAGAATGCTGGTAATTCTTTCTGTTATTCTTTTGCTTTCTACACTTGTAGTAAGAATTCTTCTTGCTCAGAAATTAAAGATTATGACAAGAGTTGCTCAACAGATTATTGTAAATATTCGTAAAGATGTTTTTACAAAGTTGCAGAATCTTCCATTTAGTTATTTTGATTCTCGTCCTCATGGTAAAATTCTTATTCGTGTTGTAAACTATGTAAATTCTCTTTCAGATTTACTTAGCAATGGTATTATTCAGCTTATTAGTGACTTGTTTACCCTTGTAGTTATTATCTGTTTTATGGTTGCAATTGATGTGCGTCTTACATTAGTTTGTATGGCCGTTCTTCCTGTTTTATTCCTTATTCTTATTTTAATGAAGAAGAAACAGCATGAAGCCTGGAAACAGGAAAGTTATAAACGTTCAAATCTTACAGCATACCTTTCTGAAAGTATTAATGGAATTAAGGTAACTCAGTCTTTTGCCCGGGAAAGTGTAAATCAGGGGATTTTTAATGGTCTTTGTGATATCTGTAAAAAGGTTTGGATTAGAGCTGTAAACATCAACAATATTATCTGGCCGGTTGTAGATAATCTTTCTACTTTTGGTGTTTGTCTTGTTTATATGGCAGGTATAAGCTGGCTAGGAGATGGCATGGGGGGAACAGTAACTGTTGGTACTCTTGTAGCCTTTGCCGGTTATATCTGGCGTTTCTGGCAACCTATTCAGAATCTTGGAAACTTCTATAACAGTATGGTTACAACAGGAGCCTATGTAGAACGTATTTTTGAGCTTTTGGATGAACCAGAAGATATTACAGATAAACCAGATGCAAAAGAACTTCCTCCAATTAGAGGTCATGTAACTTTTGATCATGTAAACTTTTCTTACGAGCCTGGAAATCCTATTCTTAAGGATGTTAATTTTAATATTACTCCGGGAACTTCAGTTGCTATTGTTGGTCCAACAGGGGCTGGTAAAACTACAATAGTTAATCTTCTTTCTAGATTCTATAACCCAGATGAAGGAAAAGTCTTAATTGATGGTCTTGATATTCAGGATTTGAAAATTAAATCAATTCGAAAGCAGGTTGGCGTAATGCTTCAGGATTCCTTCTTGTTTACTGGAACAATTATGGATAATATCCGTTATGGTAGACTGGATGCTACCGATGAAGAATGCATTGAAGCTGCAAAAACTGTTCATGCTCATGAATTTATTACCGCTTTCCCAGATGGATATAACACAAAGCTTTCTGCAAATGGTGGTGGTCTTTCTCAGGGACAGAAACAGCTTTTAAGTTTTGCCAGAGTTCTTCTTTCAGACCCCCGCATTCTTATTTTGGATGAAGCAACATCTTCTGTTGATACACAAACAGAAAAACTTGTTCAGGAAGGTCTTGATAAGCTTTTGAAAAACAGAACATCTTTTATTATTGCTCACCGACTTTCAACAATTCGCAATTCTGATATTATTTTCTTTGTAAATCACGGGGAAATTGTGGAACGAGGAAATCATAATCAGTTGCTGGAACAAAAGGGTGAATACTATAAGATGTGTTCTAAGGTTTCAATGTAAAAAAAAATTATAACGGGACACAATTTGTCACCTCTTATGTGTTATACTATATTAACATATAAGGGGTGTTTTTTTTATGAAATTTCTTCATATTGCAGATCTGCATCTTGGAAAAAGATTAAAAGAGTTTTCTTTAATAGAAGATCAAAGGTATATTATAATAAAAATTCTGAATATTATTGATGAAATTAAGCCTGACGCTCTTATTATTGCAGGGGATGTGTATGATAAAGCAATTCCTCCAGTTGATGCAGTAAATTTGCTTGATGATTTTTTGACCCAGGTTTCAAAAAGAAATGTGCCTGTTTTTATTATCAGTGGAAATCATGATTCCCAGGACAGAATGTCATTTGGAAGCCGCCTTATGATAAAAAGCGGAATATATTTTTCTCAAAGTTATGAAGGAAAAATTGAGCCAATTGTTTTAAATGATAAATATGGTTCTGTAAATTTCTATCTTCTTCCATTTATAAGACCTCTTGATAAGTCTTTTACAGAGGGGGTTCGGGCCGCTATAGAAGAAATGCAGGTGGATTCATCCCAAAGAAATGTGCTTGTTGCTCATCAGCTGGTGACTGGTTCTATTCGCAGTGATTCGGAAGATATTACAATTGGAACTTTAGAAGATGTGGAAACTTCTGTTTTTTCTTCTTTTGATTATGTTGCTTTGGGGCATATTCATAAAGAGCAGGCATGTGGTTGTGAAAAAGTCAGATATAGTGGAACTCCATTAAAATATTCCTTTTCAGAGGTAAATCATAAAAAGGGTGTTACTGTAGTAGAAATGGGGGAAAAGGGAATTTTGTCTGTTACTCAGGAACCCTTAGTTCCCTTGAGAGATTTACATGAATTAAAAGGTTCCTATAGTGAAATTTCAAATAAGGAATTTTATGAAAATTATAATAAGGAAGATTTTTATAAAATAGTTTTGACAGATGAAGAAGATATTCCTGATGGATTTGGAAAGCTTCAGAAAATTTTCCCAAATCTTGTTTTTTTGGATTATGATAACAAACGTACAAAAAAGCTTTCCCAAATTAATGCATTGGAAAATGTAGAAAAAATTCATCCAATGGAAATTTTTCAGGATTTTTATCAATTGCAGAATAATCAGGATATGTCTAAGGAACAAAAGGATTTTGCCATCAGTCTTATTTCCAGCATTTGGGGAGGTGAAGAGTAATGAGACCACTAAAGCTTGAATTGTGTTGTTTTGGAACTTATTATAATCATACAATAATCGATTTAGAAAAACTGGGAGAAAATGGTTTGTATCTTATTACCGGGGATACAGGTTCGGGAAAAACAACAATTTTTGATGCAATTTCTTATGCTCTTTTTGATGAAGCCAGTGGAGAAAATAGAGACGGAAATATGTTGCGTTCTACAATGGCCTCTTTAGATGATGATACATTCGTTATACTGGAATTTGAACATCTTCATAAAAAATATTTAATAAAACGTTCTCCGGCTTATGAAAGAAATGTAAAAAAGGGAAGTGGAACCACAGTAACTAGTCCTGCAGCTAGTATAACATCAGATGGAATGAAGCCAATTATTGGAACAACAAGTGTAAACAAATTTGTAAGAGAGCTTTTGGGTTTAGATAAATCTCAATTTTCTCAAATTGCAATGATTGCTCAGGGTGATTTTCAGAAAATTCTGTTTCTTGAAACAAAAGATAGAATTCCTGTTTTTAGAAAACTTTTTAGAACTGAAAAATATAAAAAATTGGAAGAAGAGCTTTCAAATAAAAGTTCAGAAATAAGTAAAAAAATCAACGAATTAAAAAATGAATTAAAGGTACATGTTAGTACAATTTGTTGTCCCTCTGATAATGTAAATATTATTAATGTGGAAAAAGCAAAAAACAATCAATTGCCTGTTTCTGAAATAATAGAGCTTTTAACAGTTCTAATTTCGGAACAGGAAAATATTGCAAAAAAATTACAAACTGAGGGAAATAAAAATCAAAAAGAAATTGAAAAAAATACTGCAAATATTACTGCTTTTCTAGAAAAAGAAGCACAACAAAATGAAATAATTCAGAAAGAACAATTGTTGAAGAATGCGGAAACTGAAAATATTGAAGCATCCACAAAATTGAAACAGGAAAAAGAGAGACAATCAGAAAAGAAAAACAAAGAAAATGCTCTTGCAATTCTTAAGGAAAAAATGGTGCAGTATGATGTGCTTGAAGAAAAGCAGAATGATTTGTCTTTTAAGCATAATTTGTTATCCAATAAAAACCAGATATTTTCAACTAATGAATTGAAGATAAAAAAACTTTCTGAAGAAATAGAAAATCTTAAAATAGAACAAAAAAATTATGAAAACTCTGATACTGAACTATTGAAAAAACAGAATTTAATTTCAGAAAAAGAAAATATAATATCTCAGATAAAAATGTTCTGTAGAAATGTGGAATCATATGAAACTATTAAAAATGATTATGATGTTGCTAAAATACAGTTACAAAAAATCATAGATGAAGAAAAGGAAAAAACAGAAGCTGAAACTGGAATGAGAATTCTGTTTTTGCAAAATCAGGCTGGAATTATGGCAGAAAATCTGGAAGAAGGAATGCCTTGCCCAGTTTGTGGTTCTGTGCATCATGAATTAAAAGCACATAAAAGTCCAGACGCACCTACTCAATTAATGGTTGAAGAAGCAGAAAAAGCTGCTGGAATTGCAAAAAGAAAATCCATCGAATATGCTGAAAAAACTGCCGGTATAAAAGCTGATGTGGAAAATCACAAAAAGAATCTTAAATCATCATATGAAAATCTCTTAATAAAAGATAAACCTTTATATGATGAAGAAAAAATACAGGAAATTTGTGGTTTTTTAAAAGGAAAATCCAATGATGAAAATATGAGTGTTAAAGAATTAAAGTCTCTGATTTCAAATTTAGAAAAGCAGGTGGAAAGAAAAAATATTATAAAAGAGGAACTTCCTGAAAAAGAAAAAAACTATGAAGAAATCATAAATATTAAAAATCAGTTGTTACAGGAAATTGAAGTTCTAAAAGAACAGGTAAAAAGTATTTCGGATGGTATTAAAGAAATTGGAAGTTCTTTGGAATATGAAACAAAGCAGCTTGCTGTTGAACAAATAGAAAAGCTTTCTAAAGAAATTGAGGAAATGACAAAGGTCTATGAGCTAACTGAAAAAAGAGCAAAAGAAACTGCCTCTGCAATAGATGTTCTTTCTGGCCAAATATCTTCGCTGAAAGAGCAGTGCAAAAATTTTTCAGCGGAAGAAAAAGAAAGCCTTGTGGCAAAAAAACAAGAGTTACTTTTAGAAAAGAAAAAATTGGAAGAAAACATAAATGAAAATCATCATTATCTTGAAACAAATAAAAAGGCTTTAAAATATATTACTGAAAAATCCCAGGAAATTATTGAAAAAGAAACAGAATATCAATGGATGAATGCTTTATCTGCAACAGCAAATGGAAATATTGGTTCTGGAAAATCTAAAATTCAATTGGAAACATTTGTGCAGATGACATTTCTAGATAAGGTTATTGCTCTTGCAAACAAGCGGCTTGCAATTATGAGCGACGGCCAGTATGACCTTATTCGTAAAACAGAAGGAGACAAACAGTCTCAAAGTGGTTTGGATATTAATGTAATTGATCACTACAATGGTGGAGAAAGAAGTGTAAAATCACTGTCTGGTGGTGAAAGTTTTGAAGCAAGTCTTGCCCTGGCCCTTGGACTTTCAGATGTAATTGCAAATTATGCAGGTGGAATCAAAATAGACACTATGTTTATAGATGAAGGTTTTGGTTCTTTGGATACTGATACTTTGCAAAAAGCATTTAAGGCACTTTCTTCTATTACGGAAGGAAACAATAAATTAATAGGAATTATTTCTCATGTTGATTTATTAAAAGAAAAGATTAACAAGCAAATTAAAGTAACAAAAAAGACATGTGAGGGAAGTAGTATACAGATTATTTCGTAAATATGTGATAAAATAGAGACATGAATTTAAATGATTTAAGAGCCAGAGCTTATTCTTCATTACAGAATCAGAGTATATCTAAAGATGCAGAGGCTCAGCATTTTCAGAAAACTGTTACAAATGAAAAAGAGTCTGTTTATAGACGTGTTGCAAAATTCTTATTGATTATTGGGGAAGAAGAAGCTGCAAAAGTTCTTCCTCATCTTTCTGAAAAGCAGATAGAAAAAATTATTCCGGAAATTGCTTCAATTCGTAGTGTTGATAAGGATGAAGCAGAAGTTATTCTCTCTGAATTTAAATGTCTCTTAAATGAATCCCGCAAAAATGGTGGCATTGATACTGCAAGGGAAATGCTTGAAAAAGCATATGGTAAAGAAAAAGCCCAAAGAATGATTAGTAAGGCTGTTCCATTAGAAGGTAAGATTCCATTTGATTATTTTAAGGATGCTGATAAAGAAAAAATATATGCCTTAATTAGTGATGAAAGTATAGGTGTAAAAACCATTGTTTTATCCCATCTGGAACCAAAAAAAGCTGCCAGCGTTATTAATTTAATGAAAGATGAGGAAAAAAAAGAGGTTGTAGTTCGATTTGCAAAAATGGAACCTATTGAACCTGATGTAATACGCAGAATTGATGAAGCAATGCATGAAAAATCTTTGAACTATACATCTGAAAAAGCTGAAAATATTGATGGAAAAAATGCCCTGGCCCAGATTCTTAAAAAAATGGATGCGGGTGCAGAGAGCGATATACTGAATTATCTTTCTGCAGAAGATCCTGAATTGGGGCAGGATTTACGCAGCCGTTTATTTACAATTGACGATGTAATTAAATCTGATGATCGTTTTATTCAGCAAACTTTGCGTGAATATGAAGATAAAGATATTTGCTATTTAATTGCAGGAAAAGATGAAGCCTTTAGGAATAAGATTTTGGATAATGTTTCTCAAAACAGAAAAGTCGAGATTCTTGAACAGGAAGATATACTAAAGCCTTTTAGAAAACGGGATTGTGAAGCAATTACATCTCATTTTTTTAGTGTTTTACGTCGTGCTTATGAAGAAGGTCATCTTATTATAAAAGATCGGGATGATGATGTTTACGTATAATTAAAGAATTTAATTAAAGAATTCAAAAAAAAGGATATATATATGTTTGATTTTACAGCTCCAGAAAATATTGGAAAAGAATACAAAGATTTTGTTTTACTCGCTATTGATGATTTACCAGATTTTAAAACTAAGGCTGTTTATTTAAGACACAAAAAAACAGGACTTGAAGTATATCATATTCTTGCAGAGGATAAAGAAAATCTTTTTGCTTTTGCGTTTAGAACTATTTCAAAAGATTCTTTAGGTACAGCTCATATTATGGAACATTCTACATTGTGTGGCTCAGAGCGATTTCCACTAAAAGAACCTTTTACAACTTTGGCAGGTCAGAGTCTTAATACTTTTCTAAACGCCATGACATATCCCGATAAGACTGTATATCCGGCAGCAAGTTTAGTCCCTTCAGATTACTTTAATATGATGGATGTTTATGCAGATGCTGTGTTTTTTCCAAAGTTGGATTATACAACTTTTATGCAGGAAGGCCATCGTCTTGAAATTGATGATAATGGTAAGGTTAGTATTCAAGGTGTAGTTTATAATGAGATGAAAGGTAATTATTCTTCATTTTTTCAGATTGCCTTTTCTCAGTTAGTTGGAGCAATGTATCCGGAAAGTTATCCTGCCTTTGATTCTGGTGGGGATCCAATAGAAATTCCAAATCTTACATATCAGCAATTTTTGGATTTTCATCAGAAATTTTATAATCCTGATAACTGTCTTTTATTTTTGTATGGAGATATTCCAACAAGCCAGCAACTGGATTTTATTACAGAAAAATTTATTTCTCGTATCCAAGAAAAATACAATTGTAAAACTGATATTCCAAATTTCGATTCAAAGCTTCCTCTTGTAAAAGATAGTGTAAAAGAATTGATGAAGTTAAATTTCCAGCCTGCATCAATTGATATAAAAGATTATGCTTGTGAAGAAGGGGCAACAGGCAGTCTTGTAACTACAAACTGGTATTCTGGTGAGTATAATTGTGAAAAAGCTTTTTTATCAGAAGTTCTTTGTGGCAATGATAGTTCTCCTGTGTCAAAAATTCTTAAGGATAGCGGGCTTGGTGATGATTTAGTCTGTGGAAATTTTGGTCAATTTCAGACAGAAATATTTACCTTTGGACTTTCTGGCGTAAAAAAAGGGAATGAAAAAAAAGTTTATGATTTAATTGAAAAAACAATAACAGACCTGTATGAAAATGAAATCAGCCAGCAGGATATTGATTCTGCAATTATGGGAATTGATTTTAATCTTCGTGAGCAAAAAAGATTTGGTGGACCATATTCTATAAGACTTATGGAATATGTTTTAAAAGGTTGGTCTGTTGGTAAAGCCTGTTCCACAAGATTAAGTCCTATATCAGATTTTGAAAAATTAAAGAGTAAAATTAATAAAAGCTTTATTAAGGAACTTATAAATAAATATTTTATAAAAAATGAAACAAAAGTTCGTTTTATAAGTGAACCGTCTGCTCTTTATTTTAAAGAAAGAGAAAAAATTGAAAAAGAATTAACAGAAAAAATAAAACAAGAAACTGATTTGAATAATCTAAAAAAAGAACTGGATGCTTTGCATAAAGAACAACAGCGAAAAGAAACTCCCGAAGAATTAGCTTGTATTCCTCATACAAAAATCAGTGAATTAGATTCAAAAATTGAATATAAAGAACCAGTTTTAGAATATCTTACAAATGCTAATAAAGAAAAAATTCCTTTATTCATTAATGATGTTAATACAAATGGTATTTTTTATGTAGATGTTTGTTTTCCATTCGACTGTATAAATCCTGAAGATTTTCAATATATTACTTTTCTGGCAGATGTTATTACTAATCTTGGATGGAATAACAAAAAGTGGGACCAGTGTATTGCGGAGTCAGCTTGTATTATGGGTGATACCTATGGTGGAATATTGGCTGGAGCCACAAGCCCATCAGAAGGCAGCAAAAAAATGATGGATAAATATAAGGATGATAATTTTATTGGCAGATATTGGCTTTGCATTTCTTGTAAAGCTCTTACTTCCTATGCTAAACAAACCTTAGATTTATTTTCACAAATCATTACAACAATGGACTTTAAGGATACAAAAAGATTTAGCACTTTACTTAATGAACTTATTGCTGACACAAAATCTACTTTTGTTTCAGAAGGAAGAAATTTATCTGCAAAATGGGCTAGAGCACTTTGTTCTGTAAATTCAACAATGAAAGAAATCTTGTATGGTTTTTCACAAGTAAATACTGTTATGAAGTATAAAAAAATGAAACCTGTGAAAATTCTGAATAAATTTCAAGATTTATATAATCAGTGTAGACAAGCCGGTGGAATAATTCATGTTTATGCTGATGGGGATTCCCTTAAAACAATAAAACCAATGCTTCAACCATTTGCAGAAGAAATTCAAATTAGAAAGCTTCAGCCCAAAAAAGAACTTACAATTGAGATGCTAAAGCCCTATGTCTATGAGTATAAACAATGTGATGATGACTTTGCTCAGACCGATATTAAAGTTGATTCTCAAACTGGTTATGGCGTTCTTGTTTCTAGTAATTCTTCATATTTTGCAAAAGAAATTTCAGCAGAATTAGTATTGGCAAATTGGCTTAATACCCATTCTTTGTGGGATAAGCTTCGAACTACAGGTGGTGCATATGGAGCTTCGGTGACTATAGATGGCATAAGCTGTTTAAGTGTAATGGGAACATATCGTGATCCATCTCCGGAAAAATCACTGCAGGTTTACCTTGATACATTAAACGAATTGCAAAATGCAGAGTTTACTTACGATGATATTGAAAGAACCATTGTAACAATTTATGGGGATCGGATTTGCCCGGATTCCCCAAAAGCAACTGCATTAGACAGTTTTGAAAGAATGATTTATGCAAACAACAATGAATTGATGCAAAAAAAACTTGAACAATTGCTGGCTGTAACTCCTGAAGACGTGAAGGATGCTGCAAAAAGATTATATGAAAATACATTAAAAATGTGCAAAAAGGTTGTATTTTGTCAGAAAAAAAGTAAAACTAGTGGTAAAACTTTAAAATTACCATTATAATTTTAGAAAATAGGTGATACTTATGGATAAGAAGACGAAAGAATGTATACAGATGCTTAGAGATTTAGTTTCAGATGTTCAGGGTGCTCCATTTCCTGGAAATGTTGATCCTGAATTGTATTCAATTTGGTATGAACATGCTCAGAGAGCAGCTGTTGCTTGTTTTGAATATCTTGACGAAAATTTTCCAAAAGAAAAAAACGAATTAGATAAATCTATCGATAAATTATTTGACTAATTTTTATATTTTTCTAACCTTTATTTTATATATGCCGATATTGTATATAGGGAAATAATAGGTGGTAAAATATGGCTGTTTCAAAAAAAGGCTTAAAATATAATAGATTCGGGCTAAACAAATCTCACAAAAAGGTCGGAATCAATTATTGGCGATTTTTCTTTTGTGCAAAATCAAAAGAGTCGGGTTTAGAAAGCACATTTTTCATTGAATATGAAATGCTTAATCCTTGGCTTTCTCCAGTTGAACCCGTATTAGGTTTTAAACCTCGCATTAAAATAAGTGAAGACGACTTACAGTACGCATTAGCAGGTACTTCAAGTGCATTAGGGTTAGAATCAGAAAAAATGGTTACACCTTCATATGTAGCACTTAGAATTGGTAAGTTAGATTCTTCCCCAAAACATCTGTGCGAATATATTCCACTTAAAAATATCAAATTCAATTCCAAACCATTTGAAATTATTACAGGTAATAATAAAATTTCTGATAATGAACTTTGTGGTGAAATGTTAGTTTCCTATGAAGAACATCAAAAACATCCTGAATATTTATGTGATCAGGGAATTGCTACCTGGAATCTAAAATATGATGTTATAAAAGAATCTGTTGATGGTTATGAAAATCCAACAGACAAATGGTTTCCAATTGGAATGCATGCATATTTTTCTGGTATTGTTAGTTTTGATGGCGTTGAATATGAAGTTGAACCTAAAAAATCATCTGGTTATATAGAAAGATTTTGGGGAAAGTCATTCCCAGAAAAATGGTTTCACTTATCATCGTCAACACTTTCCAGCCTGATTTCTGGAAATACATTGTTTAATTCTTGTTTTGCTATTCATGGTGTTTTTGAAGATAAAATTTCATTCTTGGGTGATTTTGAAGGAACTGAATTTTCATTCTGCCCAAATACAATGAAAAGAACTGATTCTGCTGTTTGGAATTGTTTAGAAGCACCAGAATTGGATCAGGATGAAGATAAAAGATTACATTGGTCTGTTAGTCTTTCTAGTAAAATCTGGGTTATTGATATTGATATTTATTGTAAAGAAAAAGATTTGTACAATAGAATTCTTGAGCTACCAGAAGGAAAGAGAAAAGTATTGAATATGGTACAAACAGCTACTGGCATTGGTGAATTGAAGTTGTATAAACGCATTAAAAACGATTTGGAACAGATTGAATTTGCTAGAATTACAAATGTTTTATGTGAATTTGGTCATACGGAAGAAGCAGATCTTTAAGTATATTAATTTATAAAAATTAAATATTTTATAAGACAAAGGGCAGTAAAAAATACTGCTCTTTGTTTTTTTAACTTGCCGAATGAAAAAAAAATAACTAATTTAAACTTCGAAGAACATTTTATTTGGAGGTCTAAAATGAATTACGAAAATTTTACTATTAAGACACAACAGGCAATTCAAGATGCTTCTTCTATTGCAAATAAAAATGATAATTCCGAAATTGGAACTGCTCATATTTTACAGGCACTTCTTGAACAAGAGGATGGATTAATTGTTCCTATTGTTGAAAGAATTGGAGTTCCATCTACAGAATTGTTGAAAAAAATAAAAGATATTATCCTTACATATCCAAAGGTAAGTGGTGCCGCTCAAGTATATCTTTCCAGCGATGCTCAAAAAGTACTTGCAAAAGCAGAAAATGAAATGTCTGCATTGCATGACCAGTTTTTATCAACAGAACATTTACTTTTAGCAATGACAGTTGTTCAAAACAGCGTTTCCGATGTTTTATCCCGTTGTGGTATTAATCATGAAGCAATTATTGAGGCATTAAAATCTGTTAGAGGAAATCAGACCGTTGATTCTCAAGATCCAGAGAGTAAATCCAGAGCTTTGGAAAAATATTGTCGTGATTTAACTGCTTTAGCTCGTCAAGATAAAATTGACCCTGTTATTGGAAGAGATGAAGAAATCCGTCGTGTAATGCAGGTTTTGTGTCGTAGAACAAAAAATAATCCTGTTATTATTGGTGAGCCAGGTGTTGGAAAAACAGCAATTGTAGAAGGACTGGCAAGACGAATTGCAAGCAGTGATGTACCAGAAAGCTTAAAAAATAAAAGACTTCTGGCACTTGATTTAGGAAGTCTTGTAGCCGGAGCAAAATTCCGTGGGGAATTTGAAGAACGATTAAAGGCAATTATAACTGAAGTACAGAAATCTGAAGGACAGATAATTCTATTTATTGATGAATTACATACATTGGTTGGTGCAGGTGCTTCAGAAGGTAGTATGGATGCCAGCAATCTTCTTAAACCTGCCCTTGCTCGAGGAGAATTACGTGCAATTGGTGCTACAACATTAGATGAATATAGAAAATATATTGAAAAAGATGCTGCCCTTGAACGACGATTTCAACAGGTTTTATGTTCTGAACCAACTGTTGAAGATACAATTGCAATTCTTCGTGGACTTCGTGAAAAATATGAAATTCATCATGGTGTAACTATAGAAGATGAAGCATTAGTTGCTGCTGCAAATCTTTCTAACAGGTATATAACAACAAGATTTTTACCAGATAAAGCAATTGATCTTGTTGATGAAGCTGCCAGTCGTCTTAAAATGGAAATTGAAAGCGAACCAACAGAGCTTGATCAGGTAGAAAGAAAAATTTTGCAATTGCAGATTGAAAAACAGTCTTTAAGTAAAGAAACAGATGATGCTTCTAAAGAAAGACTTATTAAACTTGAAAAAGAGCTTTCAGAATATACTAACAAGCGGGATTCTATGCGATTGCAATGGCAAAATGAAAAAAACAGCATTGATAAAAGCCGTCAGCTTAAAGAAAAACTAGAACAGGCTAAATTCGAAGAAGAAAAATTTAGCAGAGAAGGTAATCTTGAAAAAGCAGCTGAATATAAATATAGCATTATTCCCCAGCTTCAAAAGGATTTGGAAAATGCTATTCAGGCAGAAAAGGATAAAGCTTCTAGTGGAAAAGAATCTTTACTTCGCCAATCTGTTACAGAAGAAGATATTGCTAAAGTTGTTTCCTCATGGAGTGGCATTCCTGTTAGCAAGATGATGTCTGGTGAAAAACAAAAGTATTTAGATTTGGAATCTGTTTTACATAAACGTGTTATTGGTCAAAATGAAGCAGTTCAGGTTGTTTCAGATGCAATCAGACGTAATAGAAGTGGCTTAAATGATCCAAATAAGCCATTAGGAAGTTTCTTATTCATTGGTCCAACAGGTGTAGGTAAAACAGAGTTAGCAAAGACACTTGCGGATTTTCTTTTTAATGATGAAAAAGCACTTACTCGTATTGATATGAGTGAATATATGGAAAAATTTAGTGTGACTCGTTTAATTGGTGCGCCTCCAGGATACGTAGGTTATGATGAAGGAGGCCAATTAACTGAAGCTGTAAGAAGAAAACCCTATTCTGTTATTTTGTTTGATGAGGTAGAAAAGGCACATCCAGATGTTTTTAATGTTCTGTTGCAGGTTTTAGATGATGGTCGTTTAACTGATGGGCAGGGTAGAGTTGTAGATTTTAAGAACACAATCATTATTATGACAAGTAATTTGGGTAGTGAATTAATTCTAGAAGAAGGCACTAACAATGAAGTTAAAGAAAAAATCAAATTGTTGTTGCATCAGACTTTCCGCCCTGAATTTCTTAATCGTATTGATGAAACTGTAATGTTCCAGGAATTAGGAAAAGATTGCATTGGTGAAATTGTAAAACTTCAGTTAGAAAGAGTTGCTTCAAGACTTAAAGATCGAAGAATTACATTGCATTTCCAGCAATCTGCAATAGATTTTTTGAGCGAAAAAGGATATGAACCTACAATGGGAGCCCGTCCTGTAAAACGTGCAATTCAGACCTTTGTTGAAAATCCTTTAGCAAAAGAATTACTTTCAGGTAGAATAAAAGATGGTGAAACTCTTGAAATAAAATCTGATAACAGTAATTTGATTTTTGGTTAAATAGAAGGGGCTGTCCAAAAAGAATGGACAGCCCCTTTCTTTTCTTCCCCATCCCTTGCTTTTGTGCTAATATAAATCATGCTTTCGTATCAACATATTTTTCATGCAGGAAATCATGCAGATATTCTAAAACATTATGTTTTATTGTTTGTCCTTAATTCATTAAATAAAAAAGAAAAACCATATACTTTTTTTGATACTCATAGCGGAAGCGGTTTATATGATTTGCTGGATAATCGTTCTTTAAAAACAAATGAAGCTGAAAAAGGAATTTTACACATTTTAAATAATAATGTTGATTCAAATTTTTATTTTGATTTTATAAAAGCTTTTATTGATAATAAACAATATCCGGGTTCCCCTGTAATTGAATTAAAGAACCTTCGTAAAAGTGACTTTTTAGTGTTAAGCGAACTGCATCCCCAGGAATATTGCAATCTTAAAAATAATATTAATATTCTAAAAGATGAAAACAATTGTTCAGTTGCTGTTCATAATAGAAATGGATGGGAAATGCTAAAAGCTCTTACACCACCAAAAACAAAGCGGGGTGCTGTTTTAATTGATCCCAGTTATGAAGAAATAAAGGATTATGAAGATGCGGCAGAAACCATAGTCCATGTTAATAAAAAATGGAACAATGGTATTATATTATTGTGGTATCCCTTGTTAAATCATAGAAGCCAGATTATTGAAAACATGTTGAACCAGATTATTGAAGGCTGTAAAAAAAATAATCAAAATATTGAAATTTCAAATTTACAGCTTCTTGTTGATGAAAAAGATGCTCATAAGGAAGTTGCATTAAAGGAGTTTCTAGAGCATTCTGAAGACAAAAAAAATCCACCCCGGTTGTATGGAAGTGGAATGTTAGTAATAAATTCTCCATGGATGCTTAAAGATAGCACAGAAGCCTTCATTAATGATATTGAAAAAATTATTAGAAGGTAATTTAATTTTTTTTCTTACCTTTAAAGAATTCTACAATTTTTTCCCACAGATGTTTGAAAAACAAGAAAATACGATAAAAGAATCCAGGATTTCTCAGTCTTTCAAGTCTTTTATATCCTTCTAAAAGCTCCTGCTCAGTAAATTCTTTACGCTGATTATTTTCTTCAATCTCCATTTCTAATTCATCAAGTTCTGTAAGGTTATCGATTACATTAGCATTAATTGAAGTCCAGCCAATTGCCTTTGCAGCTTGTAGTCTTCTTTCTCCAGCAATTAATTCATATTTTCTATTAACTGTAATTGGATTCAACAGACCATAAGTTCTTAAGCTATCTTTTAAATCATCAAGATTGCCTAAATCTTTGCGAACCCTTTTTTTAATTTTAATATCACTGATTTGTATTAACATATGTAAACCTTACTATTCTAATAAATCTTCTTCTTCATCTTCTTTTATTGCAGGCTCATCATCATTTTCAAGATTTGCCAGAATTTCATTTATGTCAAATGGTTTATCATCAATTTCAATATCCCAAGTTAAACCTGACATAAGATTTTCATTATCAAGACGTTCCAGAAGAATAGCTTCAACCTCTGAATTATTATGAATTTTACAAGTCTTAGTTGGTTGAGTGCCAGCAAGGAACCACTGGGTTGTTCTACCTTCTGTACAGTTCTTTGTAATTAAATCACCACTAACAGAACAAACTGTCATCTGAACAACGCCATCTGCCGGCTGTTTCCAGTCTTTTGATGGAAGATCTGCATGAATCTGACTAAAATATTCACCCCATGCATAACCTGCTAAAGTAGAACCAGTAATATTCAAACCAAGTGATTGACCTCGTTTATCAAATCCAAACCAGAAAGCAGCTGTATAATAAGGACTGAAACCTGCTGTCCATGCATCTGCCCAGTTTTGTGTTGTACCTGTTTTACCGGCAGAAGGTATTCTATATTTTACACCAGCTGGTGTAACGTAATCCAATCTCTTATCCTGAGCTGCAAGTGTACCACCACCATGTACTGTTTGTTCAAGCATTTTTGTCATAACAAATGCGGTTTGTGGTGAAATAACCTGTACTTTGTCCCCTTTTGCAGCCTGGGCATCTTTAATATCTTTTTCTGGATTTAAGAATGTTTCTCCATTTCTGTCTTGAACATTTCTGATTGCAATTGGTGTAACTTCTTTACCACCATTTGCAAATACAGCAAAGGCTCTTGCCAATTCAATAGGTTTAACAGAACAAACCCCAAGACCAATTGGATATCCTGGTGTAAATCCACGGTTTGCAACTTCATTTTCTGGTATACCAAGTAAGTCTATTGCTCTATTAATAGCGGCATCAAAGCCAATTCCGTCAAGAACTTTGATAGAAGGAACGTTCAAAGAGTGAATAAGTGCATAATATACACAAACATTACCCATCCACTCACCGCGGAAGTTTAATGGAATATAATCTTTGCCATCAGCTGTTTTGAAAACAACTGGAGTATCAGAAATCAAAGTTGTTGGAGTGAATTTTTTACTGTCAATTGCTGCTGAGTAGTAAAGAGGTTTGAAAGAAGATCCTGGCTGCAATGTTGACTGTGTTGCACGAATAAACTGGTTTTCAGCATCATATTTACTACCACCTACTAAGGCGTTTATATAGCCAGTTTCGTTTTCAATAGAAATCATTGTTCCTTCAACAGTAGTTCTTTCTTCCTGCTCTTTAAGAAGTTCTGTACCACGATTTGAAACTGTAAGCTTTGTTGTATCACAGCCACCAAGCATTGCAATTAAATCAATTACAGGGTTTACTTCAGAAATATATTTTGAACATGCCTGATTAAAGCTTCGCTGTCTACCTAGGTTTAGTCCTGGAATACCAAAAAGTCCTGCAATAAGTTCTGCCATTGGTATATAAGTTGAATATGCCTGCCTTGTTTTTGAACTGTGTTCAAGTTTATAACGACGGTTACCTTCAGCAATCCATTTTGTCATTACCTCTTCAGCAACCTGTTGATGGGCAAGGTTTACTGTTGTATTAACTGTAAATCCACTTGTGTTAATATCATCAGAACCATAAATCATATTTGAAAGTTCACGACGAACGTATTCACTAAACCATGGAGCTTTATCTTCTCGCATGTAATATACTGATTGAGAGGTACGTGTAAAGTCAAATGTAGACCAATAATCGTCATAAGAGGAATCAGCTTCTGCCTGTGTAATATAACCAGATTTAACCATGGCATCTAACACATCCTTTTGTCTTGCCATAGCCCGATCAGGATGGTCAAATGGATTATAGAAGGCTGGGTTCGAAAGCTGAATTACAAGAATACCAGCTTCTGCAGGTGTGATTTCTGATGAATCGTGTCCAAAATAATATTTTGAGGCAGCACTTACACCATAAGTACCACCACCAAAATAGATTTTGTTTAAGTAAGATTCAAGAATTTCCGTTTTTGTATAGCGGCGTTCCATTTGAATAGCCCACCATAATTCTTTAATCTTACGTTTAATAGACATTTCCCTACGATCACAGTAAAGAGTACCAGCAATCTGTTGTGTAAGTGTTGAACCTCCACCTAAATCCTGATTCAAAATTTTACCTGCAAAAGCACGGAAAATTGCTTTAAATGTGAATCCATTATGAGAAAAGAAAACTCTGTCTTCACGAGTAATAAGAGCATCAACAAGATTCTGAGGTAAATCCTGAAATTCTATAATGTCCCGTTTTTCATCAGATGCAAATTCAGTAATGATTTCGCCATTAATATCAAGAAGTTTTGTTGATAAAGCAGATGTAAATTCTGTAAAGTATTCTGTGTTTTCAATATTTTGAGTTTCAGCTAAAAGAAAACCTAAACTGGAACCAAATATAATTGCGGCTAGAAATAATACTGAAAGATGAAATACACCTGAAATCTTAATTTTTCTCATAATGTTCTATTATACTCTTTAAAAGGAAGTAACTCAAGTAGTGAAAAAAGGGCAAAAAAAAAGGCACGGTTTATACCGTGCCATGCCCATCAGGCAATCGGGAGCATGGGTGGGAGGGGAAAATGCCCCCGATATATTTATTATCGTCATTACCCCCCAAAAACTTTAATCACTAAATAAAAAAATTTTAAACTTTTTTATTCTTCTTGAATCTGGAAGTCAATTGCAATATTTGCCTTATAACTTTTACCTTTGATAACATTGAAAGATCTTATAACCTCATAATCTCCTACAGAAAATCTTAATTTGTGTTTTCCTTCAGAAATAATAAATTCTTTTCCTATGGTATGACACACTTCATCATCAATATAAATTTTAACACCTCCAGGAGCAATTACGAGAAGGGTAGGTTCAATACTTTTCATGGTAATGGAAATATCAGTTTGTTTTGCCTGATCAATTCTGATTTTTCTTACTTCGGTTCTGTAATATTCAGAAATTACGGAAATACTATGAATTCCACTATCAAGTAAAATACCATTGTTTATTGTATTCATGTTATAAGCATAGTCATCAATGTAAATGGCACAAGATTCTAAATTATCATCCGGACAAATCAGCTTTATATTAAGTTTGCCTTTATTCGAAAGAATTGGCTTTATTGTAACCGTGATTCTGCTATCTTCTAATTCTGGTGGCAAAACAGGAAGCAACTGTCTTAGCTTAATGAACAGATAATTTTCTTTTAAGTCAGGGATTTGACCAATTTTTGTTGTATATAGATTTGATTTAAGATTGTTATTTTGAGAAAAAGGGATTTGAACTATCCATGATAATTTACCAGGAATTACTCCTCGAAAAATTCTGTTTCCAGAATAATCAATTTGATCTGATTTGGGGGCAGGTTGAACACTGTCATAAATTGAAAATTCGCAGCAGGATTTTTGAAGTGCAATTTCTTCTGGAATTTCAAATCTAACTTCCAGTCCATCTATATACTCCATAGAATCTGGTAAAAAAATTGCAACGCTGTCATTTAGAGATAGAACTTCAGTTTTAGTAAAATCAGAATCCTCTGAAACATTTACGGTAAATAATTTTGCGATTCTAAAATTTTCGGCGAATACTAATGTTGAAAAAGAAAACACAAAACTAATGATAAGCTTCTTTAGTTTTTGTTTAAGCATTTTTTTTTCCTGTTTTTTTATTAAACTTTATTTATTTTAATTTTAATTTAGTTTCAGGATTTACCGCAACTCCACCTTGTTTTATTTCAAAGTGAAGATGGGGACCTGTTGCAGCACCAGTCTGGCCTACATATCCAATTATATCACCTTTTTTTACAACTTGGTCTTTTTCTACAACAATTTTTGATAAATGTGCATAAACGCTTGTCATTTTTCCCCTGTCGTGGGAAAGAATAATATAATTTCCAAATGTAGGATCCATATTAACACATACAGCAACTCCACCATCTTTTACCGCATAAACAGGAGTTCCAACATTTGCCGCTAAATCTATACCGTTATGATTTTTCCATTCTCCAGAGAAGGGGTTTTTTCTTCTTCCAAAATCGGAAGAAATCCAGAATTTATCTTTATCAATTGGAAGACGCAAACTGGAATCTAAAAAATAGGCTCGTTCTGTTGGGGAAAATTTTTGATTTGGAATAAAGAAAAATTGTTTCCCTTCAATATCATACAAAATGTTTTTTGTGGTTATTTTTGAAAAATATGATTCTCGTAGTAAAATCTCAAGGGAACTTTCCCCTTTGTTTTTATTTATAAATAAACCTGGGCAGGTGGGTAAAATAATAGTTTTGCCTTTTAATTTTTCCTCAGATGTTTCAATTCCATTTATTGATGCAATAGTATCATAAGTAATGTTACATCTGGAAGCTAGTTGGAATAAAGTTGTATCATCTGTAACTGTGTACTTAAAAAACAAGACTTCTGGTGACTGATTTTTTGCCAGATTTTTATAATTGTCATCAACAACAAAAGAATATTCCTTAAAAATACCATCTTTTGATGCTAAATCTGGAATCTGGGGCATTCGTTTTTTTGAAATTTTTACACAAATAAAATCATCTTTTGCATTGTTTTCAGTTTGAGCAAAGAATAGAGAACAAAAAGAGAAAAATATTAAAATTTGAAAAAGTAGCTTTATATTTTTTTTCATTTAAATATCTTATTTAGAAATAAATTTAATGAGATAAGAAGTCCCATTGCAATAAATAAAACAACCAATGCTATAAAACGTTTCCCAAATATCAAAAAATATATACTAAAAGAAAGTCCTGCAATTATTATCAGAAAAAATAAAATAAACTTAATGTTTTTCTTTAATGGTGTTTTTTTGATTTTTCGTATTATCAGATATAAACATCCAGAGGCAATTAAAATAAGACAAAGAATTGTATATATAGAAGAAGCAACTGTGGCAAATTTCCACAGTGGCCAAACTAAAAGAAAAGAGAGAAGTACACAAAAAAGGGTTATGAGTAAAATAATAAAAAATTGTGATGAGTTTTTGTTATTTTGTTTCATTTAGTTTATTAAAATTATGGACTTTTTCTAAATAAAAAAAGGGCATCTTTTTTAAGATTGCCCTTTACTTTTTTGAATAATTATAAATTATTCTTCTACGATAGCTTCTGCTGGACAAGATGCTGCACAAGCACCGCAACTGATACATTTTCCAGAATCAATAGTACGAGCGTCAGCAGCTTCTGAGATTGCTCCAACTGGACAATCTGGTTCACAAGCTCCACAGTTTACACACTGATCAGTAATTTTAAAAGCCATATTTGTCTCCTATAACATATAAGGATTTATATTTTGATTTTATATTATATAAATAAAAACCGCAATAATAATAACGGTATTCCATTTTATTTTTTTTAAGTTTTTTCTTTTCAAAATAATGTACCTTTAATATAATGAAAATATGACTAAAAAAGAAATAGCATCATATATTGATCATACAATACTTGCCCCTGATGCTGGTGTAAAAGAAGTATTAAGTGTTTGTAATGAAGCAAAAAAATATGGTTTTGCCTCTGTTTGTGTTAATCCCGTTAATGTTCCAGTTGCAGCCTGTGAATTAAATGATTCGCCTGTAAAGGTTTGTACAGTTGTAGGATTTCCCCTTGGTGCAACAACAACTGAGGTTAAAATTGCAGAAGCTGTAAATGCAATAGAAAATGGTGCTTCTGAAATTGATATGGTTATTAATATTGGTGCTGCAAAAGAAGGCAGAATTTCTGCAGTTAGTAGTGATATTATTGGTGTTGTTGAAGCATGTAGAAAAGCAGGAAACAAGGCCAAGAGAAAGATTATTGTAAAAGTTATTCTTGAAACTTGTCTTTTAGATGATTCTACAATTAAAGATTGCTGTTTATGTGCAAAAAAAGCGGGTGCAGATTTTGTAAAGACATCAACCGGATTTGCAACTTTAAAAAGCGGGGACGGAAGACTTCTGCCAAATGGTGCCAGTGAACATCATGTAAAATTAATGAGAGAAACTGTTGGTCCTGATATGGGAGTAAAAGCTTCTGGTGGAATCCGGTCAGCAAAAATGGTTATGGCAATGATAGAGGCTGGTGCAAATAGAATTGGAACTTCTAGTGGAGTAAGAGTTTTAGAAAACTGGGAAGAATGATAATAAAGTTTGTATTGGGGGGGTAGTACAACCCCTAAAAAAAAATGCCTGTCAGATATATTTTAGCTTATCTGACAGGCATTTTTTTTATGCAGAAATTAAATTAAATAGATGCCTTTTTAATTTCTTTTACAACATAGTTGTATTGATTGTCGTTTACAGTGAAAGAACATTTTTCACCAAGTTTTTTGTCCATAAGAGCATCACCAAATGGAGACATGTATGAAATTACATTGTTATCAGGATCTGATTCCCATGGTCCAAGAATTGTATAAACTTCATCTTTCTTAGTATCAAGATTTTCCAATGTAACCACTGTAGCAAAGGAAATCATTGCTGTTGTAACTGTAGTTGGGTCAAATACAACTGCACGGTTAAGTTCCTGATTAAGCTGGGCAAGCTTGAGACCAAGGAAGTGCTGCTGTTCCTTAGCAGATTTGTATTCCTGGTTTTCTTTCAAGTCTCCCTTAGCCTTAGCATCGGCAACTTCTGCCGCATTCTTTGGAATCTGAACATTCTGAATATCTTCAAGTTCAGCCTTCTTTTCAACAAGCTTTTTGGCTGTTACAATCATGCCCTTTGGCTGCTGAGATTTTTCTTCAGATACACGGAACTTAAAGTCTGGGTATTTTTCAAGAATTTTGTTACGAGTCTGAGCTTTATATGTTGGATCAATACCTGCATTATCATCAATAAGTGTATAAATCTTCTTAACTGTATTTTCATCATTGCTAAACATATATTCAAAAATTGAATCTTTAGCAAAGAGGAGAGTAGAAGCATTATTAATGATTTTCTTGTTTTCTGTAGAATTAACATGGTTGTTAATTTCACGGTTAGCAAGTTCAATAATGTTAATAAGAGCTATAAACTGTTTTTCGTAAGGAACGCCTGCTTCTTTGAACCAATCTTTGTCCTGACATTCTTTAAAGAAGAACAATACTGGTTCTCTATAATCCTTGAAAGATTCGAAGCTTGTTCTAATAAGCTGCTGAACATCCTTTGTATAACCGTTATTAATAAGTTCATTTAACAAAGTCATGTCCAAAACAGTTGGGAACATACGAATGTACTGAACATTCCAATCTGGAAGCTGCTTAATAGCTTTAAGGAAGTCAGATTTTAATGATGTATTTTTTGTATCTTTCAAAAGATTGTATGTTTCTCTAGGATCTTCAAGACGAGAATAAAGTTCTGCAAAAGTCTTGTTGATTGGGAAAGCAAACTGTTTGTCAATTGCAGTCATAGTTTTTACAACCAGGTAAGATGCAATAACCTGTTCGTTTACTTTTGAAATATTCTTTAAGAAACCTGTAAAGTAAGAGTACATTTCTGCAAATGCTTCACTTGTTTTATCAGTTTCATCGTTATTTACGAACTTCATGAGAATATCAATTCTTGCAAAGAACTGTTTCTGTGCTTTAAATTCATTACAGAGCTTGTCTTCTGCACTAATTTCGTTTTCACGAACCATGTAGAAGTTAATATCGTTAGGATTTACACCAAAAGTTGAATCTGAATCAAGAATTTTCTTTGCGGCACTATTCCAAGATGTCCATTCACCTGGAGTAAGAATTGAAGGAACAAGTTCTGCTTTAATGCGTTTGAAATCACAGTTGTTATCAAAGCTCTTGATGATTGTCTTAAGTGTCCAAATTTTATCTGATTTAACTTTTTTAGCAAGTTCATCTTTCTTCATTTTAGCTTTAAGAACCCAGAAGTGATCTTTTGCCAATGGTTTAAGAGCAGAAACTGCCATTTTTAATGACATTGTACGGATTCCTGTCACTTTTCCAAAGTTGATAGTAAGAGTGTCGTTTTCAAGCTTTTGAATAATACCAATACCCCAGCTTCTGTGGAAAATAAAACTGCCTTTATCAAAAGCAATGTGTTTTTCAAAGTCATTAATTGCTTCAAATACATTTCTGTAACTTGCAGCAAGATTTGAATTGCGGATGTAATCATCAAGATGACTGTGTCCTGCATATTTGTTTTTATAACAGTTTGTAATTTCTTTTCGTGCCCATGTATCTTTTGGTTCAATTTCAAGATTCTGTTTAAGAATATCAATTGCGATATCCCATTTTTCATTATCTTTGTACCAGTTGTAAAGCTCCTGCATAAGAGGTGTTGTTTTATAATCACCGAATACTTTTGCAATTTTTCGTTTTAAAAGCTGGAAGAATTCAATATCTTCTGGAATGAGAAGTGTAAGCTTTGACCAGATTTCTTTACAAGCATTGTAATTGCCGGCATTTGTGTAACGGAGAGCTGCTTTTTTAAAATATTCTTTTGCCAGTTCTGCATCACCAGTTGCTTCGTAATGTTCTGCCAATGCTTTTGCCAGGTCTGCTTCAGAAAGGTCAATTTTTACAAGCTTTGCATAAAGTTCCCAAACTTTATCATTGTTTTCTGCAAGATAGCAGTCTGCAAGAGTTCTTAATGCAAATTTATTATTTGGTTCATCAGCAAGAATTGTTTCACAAAGGTAATTTACAATTGCTTCCTTGTGATTTTTCTGGAAAATATCAACAAGAATTTCAAGAGAAGAGTTATCAAGTTCACCCTGAAGAAGTGAAAGCATACCTGAAAGATACAAAGCAATAATGCTGTCTTTTGAATGTTCAAGGTGTTCATTACTGATTTGAAGAATTTCTGCAACACAGTTTTCGCTGCGGGCTTTTTCAATAACAGCAGTCAATTCCTTTAAATTGTTCTGTGTGTAGTTGCTGATTGTTGCTCTGGTCCATGTTTCTTCTTTGAGCATGTCCTGTACAGACTGTACCAAGTTTTCTGACATAAAAATAACTCCTAAAAAATATATAAACTCTTTTCTTTCGATTCATTATTTTACGTATGAGTCGTAAACGTTTGGATCTAATAACTTTATTTGTAATAATATCTCATTGACCTTATTCATGCTTTCATGTGTAAGCACATAATGGTCTATAAGCCAAAAATAACTGTTTAGCAGTTTTGGAACCAAAATATCCGTATTACAGCAAGGATCTTTGTTTTCATTTTCCATTGCGTAAATATTTTGCTTCAATCTGCAGACTTCCTGAGAAGAAAGTCCTCGTTTTATGCTAAAGACACCGCTTAATATGCCATAAACAGGAATCCAATGAAGAAGAGGTTTTCCTGTATAACCTTTTTCACGGGTTTTTTCGATTAAGCACTTAATCAGTTCGCTGTCCAGATAATCAATGTCGATTTTTTCTGGATCGATATAAAAAGCTTCCCTAAAAAGCACTTTACCGAATCTTTCTTCACCACAAAGGGCGTAGCAATCTGCAAGCTCTGCTATAACAGAAGCCATGTTTGGATAAAACTTATTTGCTTCTGAAAGACAAACCCTTGCATTCTCAAAATTACCCATTTTTTTGTAGCAAATTCCTGCATTACGATAAACTTCTGCTCTTCGTAATAAGTCTTTTTCTTCAAAAAGCGGGGTAAAATATTCCAGAGCTTTGGAAAAATACCCTTGTTGCATTGCTAACAATGCCGGCTGGTATTTTGTACCGTTTCCAAGGAAGTTTTGATAGGATTTCCATTCTGTAAGCAGTTTTTCACCTTGTTCAAAAGGATCAGAAATATTACTGATTCTTTTGTTTGCATCAATCCAGAAAGTACAGCAGCGGTTAGCAAATGATAATTCTGTTGATTCAAGGTCATGTTCAAACAGAACTTCAATTACATTTTGTGCTTCCAAAGGATCGCCTGCTTCTAGAAGTGAGAGAGCCTCTTTTATATCTTCTTCCAACTGAAAATTCATAGCGTCTTATTTTCATAATATAAGAGTTTTTGTTTTTAATCAATAAAAATTATATGTTTTTACAAAAAATGGGTCAAAGTTTATATACCTATTAAGATATTCTGTCAAGACTTTTTTTTAGAAAATATTTTTTTGTTGTAAATACAGTCTTTATTTACTATAATAGTACATTATGAATAAATTGCACTTAGCACCATCTTTGCTTTCCGCTGATTTTTCAAATCTTGAGAAAGCTGTTAAACAAATAGAAGATAACAAAGGAACTGTTGTTCATATTGATGTAATGGACGGACAGTTTGTTCCAGAGATTACATATGGACAGCCTGTTGTTCGTTCAATTAGAAAACTTACAAAGCTTCCATTCGATGTTCATCTGATGGTTATGAATCCTGAAAATCAGATTGAACCATTTGCAAAAGCAGGGGCAGATTGGATTACTTTTCATTATGAGGCTACAGCCCATTCTCATCGCTTAATTCAAAAAATTCATGAGCTTGGAAAAAAAGCTGGAATTGCAATTTGTCCTGGAACTCCAGTTAGTGTGCTGGAAGAAATTTTGCCAGATGTAGATCTTGTTCTTGTAATGACTGTAAACCCAGGTTGGGGTGGACAGGTGCTTATTCCTGGCTGTGTTAAAAAAGTTGAGCTTCTAAAAAAAATCCGGGAAGAAAAAGGTTATAAATACATGATTTCAGTGGATGGCGGAGTAAATAAAGATACATTGCCTGTTGTCATTTCGGCTGGAACCGATGTGGTTGTTTCTGGTTCATCTTTTTTTAAAAATGAACTTGATATAAGTGATTTTTAATATAATTCAGGGGTATTCATGACATTAAAGAAATTTCTGACAGGAAGTGCGTTGCTTCTTTTTTTCATAGCTTCTCCAATATTTGCCAATGATACTAATTCTGCTGCTTTTTATTCAGAAGGCTGTTCTGCTTTTTCACGGGGAGAGTGGGATTCTGCAGTGTTTTTATTAAGACAAACGGTTTCTGATCCAGCTTTTAATACAGCAGATGCAAATTATATGCTTATTACTGCAGAAATTTACGCAGGGGATGAAAAGAGTGCATTATCTGATTGTGATGAATACTTAAATTCTTTTCCAAATTCATTTTATTATTCCAGGATTCAGTATACAAAGGGAAAGCTTTTATACAAATTAAAAGAATATGAAAAAGCAATTATTACATTAAGTGATTTCTGTCATAAAAATCAGAACAGTGAATTATATCCATCAGCATTATTTTATATTGCAGAATCTCTTTATGCAGATTACAAATACGAAGAAGCTGAAGCAATTTATGAACGAATTGTAAAAGAATATCCCGACACAGAAAAAGTTTCTGCATCACAATATAGACTTGAAAGTATTGCACAACGTTCTCGGGAAGAAAAGCTTCTCTATCTTTTGAAGCAGACTGGTGAAGAATATCTTTCTGCAAAAGAGGATTATGAAAAACAGTTGAAGCTTTCAAATTCTGACTCAATAACAAGGGAAAAACTGGTAGACATTCAACAGAAAAATAAAGATCTTGAAGAACAGATTCAAGAAATGGAAGATCAGATTCAACAGCTGAAGATTCTGCAGGCTGAAAAAGATGCCCAGATTGCTCAGAAAGAGGCTGATGAGCAGAAAAGAATACAGGAAGCTGAATTAGAAAAACTAAATCAGCAGAAGCAGAATCAGGAAAATATCAGAAAATTAAAAGATAAGGCTCAGATTCTTCAGCAGATGATGGATAAAAAGAAAGGGGAATAGACTATGAAGATTAAAATAACATGTAAGATTTTACTGATTGCTTTATTTAATGTAGCCTTGTTCTCTTGTGCAGCAACTCCAAAAAAAACTAGTGATGAAATTACAGAAGATGAATTTGTTTTTATGACTCCAGAACAGATGAAAGAGGCCGCTAGAAAACAGGCAGAAGCAGAACTGTTTGAATTGGGATGGACAAAAAAATCTTCAAAAAACGTTGATGCTACATATGGAAATGTTCGTCTTAGAGCAAGAAAATCCTATGGAACATTTAATATTTCTATTGTAAATGAAAATGGAAAAACAATTCCTGCTCTTTCTACTTCAAACGAATATATTACCTCTGCCTTTTATTTAAAAGCTGGTAAAAAAGTTATTAAATTAAATCAGAATTCCTCTGTAAAATCATATTCAAGAGAAACTGAAAATGGAATGCAGGTAATTTATGTAATTGATGGTCTTGCAAATGTGGTTCTGGATTTTAGTTGTTTTTCTTCAGATCCAAAAAATATGGATATTAATAGTGTAAAAATTACTGCGGCAGTAAAAAATACAGGTAAAAAGAAGGGAGACTTTGCATTGAAAATGGTGTTTGATACAGTTCTTGGTGAAACTGACAGACATCACTTTTATTCCTCTGACGGATTACCAGTTAAAAGTGAAAAAGAATATAGAAATATTAAGCAGGATGATTGGTTTGTATCTCAAAATGCAAATGGGTCTATGATGTTTACTTTTGCAGGGCTTGAAGCAACGGCCCCTGTTTTAGTTGCAATGGCAAATTACAGCACTTTTGAAAATGGCGGATGGATTCCAAATATGTTGGATTACAGATCTTTTGATACAATTCTTTCATATAATAATTCTGCAGTTGGTGCGGTGTGGGAAGACAAGAAGCTTTCTGTAGATGAAATATTCAGTGAAGTATTCTATGTTACTCTCTCTTCAGTGGATGAAAAAATTACTTCCAATGTTTTGATTAAATCCACAGAAAAAAATGAAGCAAAGAAGAATGATAAAAATTCTGTAGAGCCAGCACAGAAGCAGGATGAAAATGATTCTGCAGCAAATTCAAAGACTGATAATACTGTTTTGGATGAATCTAAAAAAGAAGAGTTAAACAACCAGGATTCTACAGAAGAGACAATTAAAGAAGAACCGGTAAAACAGAATTTATCTAATGAAAAATATTCTGATGAGTATATTCAGATGCTTCTTGATAAGATTGAAATGTTGAAGGAAGATGGTTCTGTGAATCAATCTGAAATTGATGTTTTAAATGCTGAACTTGATTTAATTTTTGAATCTATGGTGAAATAATTTATGGCACAAGATGTTTTATCTTTAGCATGGAAATACATGCGCAGGCGTAAATTTTCAACTGCCCTAAATTTGCTTGAAGCTCGTGCAGATGTTTATGAAGATGATTTTGAATATTATCTTGTAATGGGAATTGCATGTCTGTATGCAGGTGATATTGGATCTGCAACCTCAAATTTCCAATATGCAAGAAGAATTAAGATGACAGATCCTCGCCTTTTATTGGGGCAGGCTGCTATTTTTCTTAGACGAGGAGATACAGACCGTGCTCTGCAGTATTATCTGGAGGTTCGGGAATATGATCCTGGGAATCAGATTGCAACTGATGCAATAGAGTTTATTAGAACTCGTGGTGATTTTGATACAATTTGTCGTTGGGCTGATACAGGTCGTTTGGAACAATTTTATCCTCCTTTGGGTTTAAATCCGGATAGAACGGCAAGCATTGTAATTCCTGTTGTAGCTCTTGTTTTGGGGTGCCTTGTTGCATTCTCTTTAATTCCTAGAAATAATTATGCAGATGGAAAACGAAAAGATTTAACAGAGCTTACTTTGTCGAAAGAAGAAGAGAAAGCTCCTCAGGAAACAGATTTATCATCTCAATCATTTAAATATATTCTTACTAATAAACAGATTACAGAAAGTTATTCCAATATTCTGATGTATTTTCAGGCAAGAAGAGATAATGCTGTCCAAGTTGAAATTAATCGTCTTTTAAATTCAAATGCGAAATTGTCAATAAAGCAGAAAGTTTCTATTTTGATGACATATCTGGAAACCCCAACTTTTGATTCTATAACTGATGTGCCAACATATGCTCAGGTTGATGCTGACACTGCATTATATTTGGATTGTTATGTAGACTGGTCTGGACGTATTTCTGATGCGATTCTTGCGGAAGATGGATCCTATTCATGTCGTCTTCTTGTAGGATACGATTCTGGTGAAAAAATTGATGGAATTGTTACTGTAAAATTTGATAGAGATCCAAAAATTGTAACAGATCAAAGTGTAAGAATTCTTGGAAAACTTTCTCAGGAAGATAAAAAGATTTATATACAAGGAAAGGCTGTATATCAGTCTGTTAAAGAGGGATTAATTCAATAAATATAAAAAAAGTGTAAAAAAAATGAAAAAAAAATCTTAAAAATGGTCTTTTTTTACACTTTAAAGCCATATTATACATGGGAGGAAGGTGGCTGATCATGACAAATGGAAATTCAAATTCGATGGATTTGTCGGAAAAAATGAAAGCTCTGGAGGCAGCTCGTCTTCAGATTGAAAAACAGTTCGGACAGGGATCTTTAATGCGACTTGGTGACAAAGCAAATGTTACTGGTGTTGAAGTTATTCCTTCTGGTTCTATTTTGCTTGATGAAGCATTAGGAATTGGAGGATACCCTAAAGGACGTGTTATTGAAATGTATGGTCCAGAAAGTTCTGGAAAGACTACTCTGGCTTTACATGCTATTGCGGAAGCTCAGAAACTTGGTGGTGTTGCGGCATTTGTTGATGCGGAACATGCTTTGGATCCAGTTTACGCTAAGAATTTAGGTGTTAATATTGATGAATTGTGGGTTTCTCAACCAGATACTGGTGAACAGGCTCTTGAGATTACAGAAAATCTTGTAAGAAGCGGGGCAGTTGATATTGTAGTTGTTGACTCTGTAGCAGCTTTGACTCCTGAAAAGGAAATTGAAGGTGAAATGGGTGATGCAGTTATGGGTATGCAGGCTAGACTTATGAGCCAGGCTTTGAGAAAACTTACTGCTGTAATTGGAAAGGCAAACTGTATTGTAGTATTTATCAATCAGATTCGAATGAAAATTGGAGTTATGTTTGGTAACCCTGAAACTACAACAGGTGGACAGGCTTTAAAATTTTATTCTTCTGTTAGACTTGAAATTCGTCGTATTGAAACTATTGATGGTAAAGGTGATGAAGAAGCTCTTGGTAACAGAGTTAGAGTTAAGGTTGTTAAGAATAAAGTTGCGCCTCCTTTTAGAAAATGTGAAATTGATATTTATTTTGGTAAAGGTATTTCTGCTTCTGCAAGTTTATTGGATTCGGCTGTAAAACATGGCATCATTGATAAACGTGGTGCATGGTATACAATGGGTGAAGAAAAAATTGGACAAGGAAAGGAAAATGCTGTTAATTATATTGAGCAGAATCCTGAACTGGCAAAGAATATTGAAGCAAAAATCCGCGCTGAGATTTTTCCAAATCAGGTAATTGAAGCAAAAGAAACTGATGAAGGAAAGAAAAAGGCCGTAAAAGAAACAGTGTCAAAAGCAGCAGCTGCAAAAGCTGATGTAAATGAAGCTGGAAAAATCCAAGATGGTTTATTTTAATGAAAAGAATAATATTAGGACTTGGTTCTAATAAAAGTTTTAATGGCAAGTCTTGTTTGGAATTATTGAATGACGCTTGCCATGATTTGACCACTCTTCTAAAAAATGTGATTGTATCTTCTGTATATAGAACAAAAGCTATGTATGTTACAGATCAAGATGATTTTTACAACATGGCTTTATTGGGATATGTAACGGAAGATTACAATCCTTTTTTTCTTTTAGAACAGATTCATGAAATAGAAGAAAAATATGGTCGAAATAGAGAAAAAGAAATAAGATTTGGACCTCGTTCACTGGATATTGATATAGAAATTTTTGGTGATGAAGTTATAAATACTCCAGATTTGCAAATTCCACACATAAGATTTGAAGAAAGAGCATTTGTTTTGATTCCAATGCTTGAGTTATTAGAAAAATGTTCCGATGATTTACTAAAGGAAAAATGTGAAAAATGTCTGATGGTGCTGAAAGAGAAAGGTGAGACATCGGATATTAAGAAAATTGTTTCTTCCTCAAATTTTATTTTTTCTAAAGGTGGAAAATATGGGACAAATGGCTAATAGTGTTGCTGATACTGTAGTTGCAACAAAAGAAAAACATGCTTATAGAGCAGGCGAATTTGAAGGGCCTTTAGACTTACTTTGGACACTTATTCGTGAAAGTAAAGTTAATATTTATGATATCCCAATTGCACAGATTACGGAACAGTATCTTGAATATCTTGATTATGCTGTAAAAACAGATTTGGGAGACTTGTCTGAATTTTACAGTTGGGCAAGCAAACTCATTTATATAAAAAGCAGAATGTTGCTTCCTGTAGAATTTAATTATGAAGATGAGGAAGAAGAAGATCCAAGACAGGAATTAGTTGATAAATTAATTGAATATCAGAAATTCAAGAAGCTTACCTCTTTAATGGAAGAGCAGGAAGATAGTTCTGAATGGAATTTTGAGCGAAAGAAAATTCAACGGGTTTTGCCTTTTGATGAAAGTGATCAGATGTGGGAAGAAGTTGATACTTGGGATTTATTGCAGCAAATGCAGTCGCTTTTTAAATCCATGATGAGCCAGTATTCAAACGAAAAAATCCTGAACATGTATGAAGAAATCTCTGTTAATGAAAAAATTACATTGATGAATGAATTAATAGAAGATAAAAAAGAATGTATGTTTACAGATTTGCTGACTCGCCCTGGAAATGAAATGGACATTATTTGTGCTTTTATGGCAATTCTTGAAGCTGTAAAATTTAGAATGATTAGAATTCTACAGAATAAAATTTTTGGTGATATTAAAATAACTGCAAGAAAAGATTCTGACGGATATGTTCCAACAGAAGAAGAATTAACATCAAATTAATGGATATAAATATGGAATTTAATAAAGAAACAGCTTTAGTGGAAACAATTCTCTTCTTAGAAAGTGAACCACTTACTGTAAAGGTATTATCTAATAAAGCCCAATTATCTGAAGAAGTTGTTGATAAATGTATTGAAAAACTTCAGGAAAAATATGCTTCGGAAGATTCTGGCATAGAACTTGTAATGATTACAGGCGGATGGTGTCTATCACCAAAAAAAGAGTATTGGGATGTTTTAAAAGAATTTTATGGTTCTAAGAGAGAAGGTCGCCTGTCGAAATCTGCAATGGAAACATTATCTATTATTGCATATTCCCAACCAATTACTCGTGCGGAAATAGAGTCTATTCGTGGAGTTAGTGTTGATAATATGATTCGTCTTTTAATTGAAAGAAATCTTATTAAAGAAGTAGGTAAAAAAGAAGTTCCTGGAAGACCAACGCTTTTTGGAACTACAAAAGAATTCTTAAAATTGTTCAGATTGAATAGCATTTCAGAATTACCTAAGCTTGATGAAAATGAACAGGAGAGATTCGAACTTGCAAGATAACACAGAAGATAAAATCAGATTACAGGTATTTCTTGCTCATTGTGGTGTTGCCAGCAGAAGAGCTAGTGAAACTATTATTCTTGATGGACGTGTAAAAGTAAATGGAATTGTAATTACTGAGCTTGGTACTAAAGTTAGTAATGATGATGTGGTTGAAGTTGATGGAAAAAAAATTGCCCTTGAAGCAGAAAAAAGATATGTTTTGTTGAATAAACCTGCAGGATTTGTTTGTTCTTCATCTGATGAAAAGGGAAGAGAAGTTGCTGGGGATTTACTAAAAGATAAGTATTCAGAACGCTTATATAATGTAGGGCGTTTGGATATGTATAGTAAAGGAATGATTCTGTTTACTAATGATGGTGATTTTGCTGCAAAATTATCACATCCCTCTAGTCAATTAGAAAAAGAGTATATAGTAGAAACAAGTCAGGATGTTCCTGAAGATTTTCCAGCCCGCTTTGAAAAAGGTATGCGAATTGACGGAACTTTTTATAAATGTGTTTCCTGCAAAATTCTTAAACCTCGAAAAATAAAAATCATACTGATTGAAGGAAAAAATAGAGAGATTCGTACTGTTCTTGAAAGTCAAAACATTGGTACAAAATCTTTGGTTCGTGTTAGAATTGGTAATGTGACACTGGATGAGTTAAAACCTGGAGATTCTCGTGATTTAACCCCAGCTGAAGTGCAGGGATTATTAAAACTTGTTCATAAATAGAAAGGAGAATAGATATGATTATTGCTATTGATGGTCCAGCAGGTACTGGGAAAAGTACCATTGCCTCAATGATTGCTGAAAAATTAAAGATTACATTTTTGAATAGTGGTGGTTTTTACAGGGCCTTTACAATTGCTATTCTTGATGGGGGAATCGATTACAGCAAAGAAGATGAAACTGTAGAATTCTGTAAGAAACAGAAACTTGAATATACAAAAGAAAGTCATTTTATTTTGAATGGAGTAGACGTTACTGCTCATCTTCATGATGATAGAGTTGCTAAAAACGTGGCTCAGGTTAGTGCCATAGTTCCATTAAGACACTATGTAAATGATTTAATGAGAGAAATCACAAAATCACTTAGTATTGTTTGTGAAGGTCGTGATATGACAACCGTTGTATTCCCAAATGCGGAATGTAAGGTTTTTCTTGATGCATCTGCAGAAGTTCGAGCAAAAAGGCGCTTTGATCAGGGTGTAAGTGACATGACTTTGGAACAAATAAAAGAGTCAATTGAAAAGAGAGATGAAATTGACAGAAACAAAAAAGAAGGGGCCCTTAAGGTTGCTCCTGATGCTTTGTATTTAGACACTTCTAACTTGACGATAGAAGATGTTTGTGCCATAATATTAAAACAAATTTCATAAATATAAGGGTTTACAATGGAAGAAATGGAAGTGGAAAAGGAAACAACTCAGAACTCCAAGAGTGATTTCCAGACACAATTAGAGGAGTCTCTGAAATCATTCAGTGCACCAGAAACAGGTAATTTAGTAGAAGGAACAGTAGTTCAGATTACAAATGATTATGTTTATGTTGACATTGGTGACAAATCAGAGGGTTTAATCCCTGTAGAGGAGTTCGCAGATAATCTGCCTAAAGAAGGGGATAAAGTTCAGGCGTTATTAACAGGTCATAATTCAAGTGGCCCTGTTTTATCAAAGAAAAAGGCTGATTCTAAACGTTATTTAAAACAAATTCAGCAGGCATCTAAAGATAAAACTCCTGTAGATGGTAAAATTGTTAAGTTAGTTAAGAGCGGATACGAAGTTGATCTTGGTATTGATCGCATGGCATTCTTACCAATCAGTCAGGCAGATGCAGAAAAAGTAGAAAAACCTGAATCATTAATTGGAACAAAATCAAAGTTCTATATTGAACGTTTATATGTTGATAATAAACTTAACCCAGTAGTTAATCGTCGTAAGTATCTTGAAGAAGCAATCAACGAAAAACGAGATGCTTTCTTTAATTCAACAGCTATTGGTGATTCTGTTAAAGGTACAGTTAAGAGCTTCACAAGTTTTGGTGCATTCATCGATCTTGGTGGTTTTGATGGTCTTCTTCATATCAATGATATGAGTTGGGGGCATGTAGCTCGTCCTAAAGACTTCGTAAAGAAAGGTCAGGAAATTGAATTAAAAGTTATTCGTCTTGATCCTGCAGATAAGAGAATCAATCTTTCTCTTAAACACTTCACAGAAGATCCATGGGTACACTTTGAAGAAAAATATCATGTAAATGATATTGTTAAAGGTAAAGTTACAAAGCTTACTGAATTTGGTGCTTTCGTTGAACTTGAAAAAGGGATCGAAGGACTTGTTCATATCAGTGAATTCTCTTGGACAAAGAAAATTAACAAACCAGGTGATATGGTTCAGTTAGGACAGGAAGTTGAAGCAATGATTCTTGGATATGATATTCAGGCTGGTCGTGTTTCACTTGGTCTTAAACAGACAACTGATAATCCATGGGATACAATTGCTGACAAATATGCTGTTGGTACAAAAGTATCTGGTAAAGTTGTAAAAATTACAAACATTGGTGCTTTCATTGCATTGGAAGATGGAATTGACGCTTTCCTCCATGCAGATGATATTTCTTGGACAAAGAAAGTTAAACATCCAGGTAGCGAATTAACAGTTGATGCAGAAGTTGAAGCTGTAGTTCTTGAATGTGATGCTGATAACCACAAAATTAAAGTTGGTATTAAACAGCTTTCAGACAATCCTTGGAAAGCATTTGCAAATGAATACAGCGTTGGCTCAACAGTAGAAGGTGAAATCACTTCTATCACAGACTTTGGTGTATTTGTAAAAGCACCTAATGGAATTGAAGGTCTTGTAAATAAAGCTAACCTTAGCGATGACAAAGATGTTCCATATGAAGAAGCTGTTACAAAATACAAAGTTGGTGACAAAATCAACGTATTTGTTGTTGATGTAAACACTGATAAAGAAAAGGTTGCATTCTCTGTTCGTGAATATAAGAGAAAGCAGCAGCGTGATGAAATCTCTCAGTATATGGATTCAGGTAATGATGAAGCAGCATATACTCTTGGAGATATGATTAAATCACAGAAAAACGACTAATTTTGATGTAAAATTATAAGTTTTCTATAAATAAGCGCATTGTATGTTTTCTAACTGCAATGCGCTTAATTTTGAATAGATAGGAAGTACAAAAACAAGTGGCTGTTATTCCTGAATTTGTTGGAGAAAGTAATTTTTCCAGAAATATTGTTGGAATCATCAAATCTGTTTCAAAAAGTAAGGCATCGGTTCTTTTAGAAGGGGAAATGGGAACTGGAAAAAGGCTGTATGCTCAAAAGGTTCATTGTGAAAGTGCTTGTGGTTTGAAGACTTTTTTTGAACTTAATTGTAGAATCTTAAAAGATATTGAAATCCATTATATTTTAGAAAAGATTTTGAATACTGATTTTACAGAAAATAGATGTACTGTTTTTGTTAATAATATTGAATATTTATCTTTGCCAATGCAGATAGAATTTCTTGATTTTACTAAAAAGCTGCAGGCAAAAACTGAAAATGCAAAAATTATTAGTTCTTGTTGTAAATCCTTGGATGAAATGAAGAAAAAAGAACTATTTAATACAGATTTATATTTTCAGTTGAGTGTTGTAAAATTAAATTTTCCACCATTAAGACAAAGACAAGAAGATATTATTCCTATTGCTAATTATTATTTTGAAAAGTTTAAAAAGGATTCTGGGTTCTTCTTTACGCAGTTTTCTGAAAAAGCAATTGCAGCTTTAAAACAAAAACCTTGGTATGGTAATTGTGATGAATTGATAAATGCAATTCAAAGAGGATTTATTGTTGGGAAAAAGCCCGAAATATCTGATATTGATATGGCCATTTCAAATAATTCATCTGAGCAATTGCAAGTAAATGATTCTGAAGATGATAAAACTTTAAAAACTGCAATGGATAGTTTTAAAAAAGCTTACATTACAAAAATTTTAAAGGAAAATAATTGGAATCAAACAAAAACTGCGAAGATACTAGGAATTCAACGTACTTATGTGATAAAATTAATAAACGAGTTGGACATTCGTTTTTAAGATAAAAACATTTTAAGGAATTAAAAATGGCAGAAAAAATTGAAAAAAAGACTACTAGTCAGAAAGTAAATTCAGTATTGGAAAAAAATAGAAAAGTATTAATTATAGTTTTGGTAATTGCTTTTGTTGCATTGATTGGTTTTATTGTATGGAATATTACTTCAACAAAGATTGCAGAAAAAAATATTTCTGAATTGGATACAATTTCCTATGAGTTAACAAACGGCTCTTCTAGTTTAGAGGCAGAAGAATTAAGTGCAAGAATTAATACTGCAAAAGAAAAACTTGAAGCTTATACAAAAAAATCTGGAATTACAGGTGTTCGTGCAAATATGCTTTCTGCAGAAATTGCTTATTCACAGAAAGATTACTCTAAAGCAATTGATTATTGGACAGCAGCTATTTCAAAAGGAAAACGTTCTTATACTGCTCCATTGGCTTTATATCAGCTTGGTGTATGTTATGAACAGACTAATGACTTAACTAAGGCTGCTGAATCATATAAAAAAGCTGCTGATACAAAAGGCTTTGTTTTGGCTTCTCATGCTTTATTTAGCTATGCTCGTGTTCTTGAGTCTCAGAATGAATATGCAAAAGCTGTTGAAGCATATCAGACCATCGTTTCCTCTTACGGTGATGATGAATGGGCAAATCTTGCAAAAACAAGAATTCTTGATTTACAGATTCAGGGTAAAGCTGAATAAGTTTTTATAATTCTAGAAACTAATATGATAAAGACACAGACTAAAAAAATTATGGTTTTCGCAACATGTATTTTAGTTCTGTGTCTTGTTTTTTTTAACCTGTCATGTGGCCTTGATATCATAGAATATTACGAGCCACCTTATGTTACTATAAATCCCCCTGAACCAGAAAATATTGATTCAAATCAAAAATATATATTATTCAGAACCAATGATTCGGAAAATACTAGTATTTCATTTAAAGGGACCAATGTATTTTATAAAATTTACAATAATAGAGAAGATGCAAGAATTGATCGGGATAAATTAAAAAGTATTTCTCAAAATGATTATTCAGGTACTTCTGCAGAAACTTTAATCACTAATTATAAATATGCAATGTTAAATAATTCTAACATTCTGTGTCCTAAAAGTGAAAGTGGCTCCGATTATGATGTGAGAATTGATTTTACGGATAGTAATAAATTTGCTTTAATAATAAATGGTGATGAACAAAAACCTTTACGAGCTGTTGAAAATTATGAATTTAATTTTGATTCTTCTTATTGGACATATGATAATGAAAGGGATTTTGATGTAAAATATAATTCTTCTTCTGCTACCGATGTATGGTACGTTCAATTTTTTGCTGCAAGTGTAGGGCTTAGCTCAACTTTAACAGAACAATATAGCAATATTGTTTATTTAGGATGTATTTCTCTCTAATTCCTATTCCAAACCCATTCCCGGTTAAATAAAAAAGTCTGTCCTAAAGACAGACCTTGTATTGATGCTTGAGAGAGTCGAACTCCCGACCTATTGCTTAGAAGGCAATTGCTCTATCCAGCTGAGCTAAAGCACCAATGAATATAATATAACAAATATTAGAAAATTATTCAACACCTAACATTTGTTTCATTGTTCGCCATCCAAGCATTGCACATTTTACACGGGCAGGCATATGGGAAATATCTTGAAGAGCAGCAGCTTCGTCTAACTGTTCAAGTTCTTCTTCAGTTACTGAGCCTTTTATCATGCGATCGAACATGTCTGCAAGAGCAAGGGCTTCTTCTTTTGTTTTTCCAATAACAAGTTCAGCCATCATATCTACAGATGCCTGAGAAATGGCACAACCACTTCCAATGAAAGAAGCATCTGAAATTTTTCCGTCTGGACCAAGTTTCATTTGTAAGGTAATCTGATCACCACAACTTGGATTTACACCTTCAAGACAGAATGTTGGAGAATCCATGTTTTCTTTGTGAATTGGATTTATATTATGTTCATTTAATACTTCCCGATATAATTCTTTTGTATCCACTTTAATTATACTCCTTTAGGATTAATTCCATAGCGATTCGGCTGTTTATTAATCTTTGTATCCACTCCATTTTCTTACCTGGGCAAGTTTTTCAAGGAATGTCTGAATTTCTTTTTCCGTATTATAAAAGTATACACTGGCACGGGCACTGGATTGAATTCCAAGGTATTGACCTAATGGTTGTGCACAATGATGGCCAGCCCTAATAGCGATGTTTTCATCACTTAAAAGGGAAGCAATATCATGTGGATGAACCCCATCAATAGTGAAAGTAACAATACCGGCTCTTTCATCAGCATTTTTTGGTCCAACTAAGTTGATATGAGGAATATTTTTCATTCCTTCAACAAGCAATTTTGTAAGTTTTTTGTCTTGTTCTTCAATAAAATCAAAACCTACTGATTGAATATATCTAACAGCGGCACCCATTCCAACTGCATCACCGGCACTTACTGTTCCAGCTTCAAATTTATGTGGAAGTTCTGCCCAAGTAGCACTATCTTTAGTAACATATTCAATCATTTCTCCACCAGTAAGGAAAGGTGGCATAGCTTCTAATAATTCTTTTCGTCCCCAAAGTGCACCAATTCCCATTGGACCACAAAGTTTATGTCCGCTCATGGCAAAGAAATCTGCACCAAGTTCCTGAACATCAATTTTTATATGGGGTGATGATTGAGCACCATCTACTACCATAACAGCTCCAACACTATGAGCTTTTGCTGCTATTTCTTTAATAGGATTTGTTACGCCAAGAACATTACTAATGTGAACACAAGAAACTATTTTTGTTTTATTTGTAATTTTAGTTTCAATTTCTTCTCTGCTTATAACACCTGTGTCTTTATCACATTCCATAAAAACAAGCTTTGCACCAGTCTGGCGACAAACTTGCTGCCAGGGAATAATGTTTGAATGGTGTTCCATAATAGTTATAACAACTTCATCATCAGCTTTTAAGTTTGAAAGACCATATGAATAAGCAACAAGATTAAGACTTTCTGTGGTATTTCGTGTGAAAATAACTTCAGTAGAATCTTTTGCGTTTATAAAGTTTGCAACTAAATCACGGGCATGTTCATAAGCTTGTGTTGCTCTTTCACTTAAGCTGTAAAGTCCTCGTAATGGATTTGCATTATCAGTGGCATAAAAGTGAGACATTGCGTCAATTACAAGAAAAGGACGCTGTGATGTGGCAGATGTATCCAGATAAATTAACTGAGCATTTTCTTTTGATTTATGTTCGTCTATAGCCTTAAAAAACGGAAAGTCTTTTCTGTATTTATTCATAATATTACCAATTAAATTAATTTTTCTAAGAAAGTACCTATTTGTTCTTTTACCTGTTCATCAGGAATTAAATCAACTGCAGCTTGAATTTTTGCACGAGACATTAAAACTTCAGCTTCTTTTTCACTAATTCCACGGCTTTGCATATAAAAAAGAATATCAGAAGATAAACGACCAATTGTAGCACCGTGTTCGCCTTCTACGTCTTCTTCATCACAAAGTATAACTGGTAATGATTTGTTTACAGTTTTTGGAGAAAGCAAAAGTGTTTCTTCCATTTCGTGTCCTTTTGCTCCACAACAACCTTTTTTCAAATCAATTGTACCGCGATAAGCTTTTTGTGCATTATCTTTTAATGTTCCATCAACCTGCATATTACATTCAGATTTTTTACCATAATGATAAACTATATGATTCATATCAAGAATCTGGTCATTTTGGCACAAATAAGCAACTTTAGAATCAAAACTAGACTGGTATCCGTTTAAATTTACATGAAGTCCAGAGTTCACATGAGAAGCCCCTAATTCTATCTGTGTAAATTTTACAGAAGCATTTTCTTCGCAAAATACCTGAGTGTCATCAAAATGTAAAGCACCTGAGTCTAGTAATTGAGCTTTAATCAGATGGATATTTGCATAACTTTCTGCATAAACCTTTGTCTGTAAAATAGAAGCAGGACCATTTCCTTTGTAAATAAGAATAATGGTTCCCTTTGTATTTTCTTTAGCATAAATAATTTGAGCAGCGGCAGATGGTTTATCAAAATCAAAAGTAAGAATAAGTGGCTCTTCAAAGGATTTTGAAATAGTAATCATCTGAGGATTATTTACAGTTTGATTTAAAACTTGAAGTAAAGGATGATTTGAATAATCAGGAATTTTGCTGGAATCTTCTTTTGGATTTGTTGTTCCATCTTGATTTCTTAAATCTTTAACTTTGCCATTTGTTTTATTAAAAACTCCTGAACCAAAATCAGCAGAAAGAATTTTATTAATTGTGCAGCCTTCTGAAATCTGCACATTTTTTTCGTTAGAAATTGCAGGTACTGCTGTTGAGAATTGAGCATCAACAGTTACAATGTCGTTATTGGATTTTAACCAGTTCCAGGTAATAGAAGGAACTACATTTGTTTTTACATTTTCAATTTTCATTTTTGTTCCTCCTAAATGCTGTTTTTCATTTCCAAACGGATAAGATTATTCATTTCCACAGCGTATTCTAGTGGTAATTCCTTGCTTACAGGATTTGCAAATCCACTAACAATCATGCTGCGAGCTTCTTCTTCGCTAATTCCCCGGCTCATTAAGTAGAAAATGGCATCATTACTGATTCTACCAATTTTAGCCTCGTGTCCAACGTCACAGTTATCTGTAAGAATCTCCATTGCTGGAATTGTATCAGAACGACTTTCGCTGTCTAACATAAGACTTTGACATGAAACAGATGCTTTTGAACCTTGTGCTTCTTTTCCAATATAAACTGCAGAACGATAGAAACTTTCACCACCAGCTTTTGAAATAGATTTTGTTGTAATCAAACTTGTTGTATTAGGAGCAAGATGAACCATTTTAGCACCAGTATCAAGACTTTGACCGTTACCAGCAAAGGTTACACCTGTGAACTCTGCCCGAGCATTTTTTCCAACCAAATCACTTTCTGGATATAGATATGAAACATGACTTCCAAAAGAACCAGAAACCCATTCTATGCTTCCGCCTTCTTCAACTTTTGCACGTTTTGTGTTTAAGTTGTACATGTTTTTTGACCAATTTTCAATTGTTGAATAACGCAGATGGGCATTCTTTTTTACAAACAATTCAACTGCACCTGCATGTAAATTTGCTTCATTATATTTTGGAGCAGAACAGCCTTCAATAAAATGCAAGTCTGCATCTTCGTCAACAATGATTAATGTATGTTCAAACTGACCGGCACCTTTGGCATTTAATCTGAAATAAGACTGTAGAGGGAAGGAAAGATGTACTCCTTTTGGAACATAAACAAAAGAGCCACCAGACCAAGCGGCACCATGTAAAGCTGCAAATTTGTGATCTTTTGGTGTAATCAGGGTCATAAAATATTCTTGTACCATTGGACCCCATTGTTCAGACTTAAGAGCTTCTTCAAAGCCCATATATACTACGCCTTGTTTCGCAACTTCTTTCTGAACATTATGATAAACAAGTTCAGAGTCAAACTGAGCACCAACACCAGCAAGAGATTTTCGTTCTGCTTCTGGAATACCAAGCTTTTCAAAAGTATCTTTAATATCTTGGGGAACATCTTCCCATTTGCCACTCATTTTAGTTTTTGGGCGAACATAAGTAGCAATATCTGCCATATTAAGACCTTCAATTCCAGGTCCCCATTCTGGCACACGTAATTGATTATAAATTTCCAAAGATTTAAGGCGGAATTCTTTCATCCACTGGGGATCGCCTTTTTCTTCACTGAGTTTCTGTATAATTTCAGGTGATAAACCGTTTTCAATACGATAGTAATCTTTTTCATTTTCTTCGTAACGGAAATCGTAAAAATCTCGGTTTATATCATTAATCTGTGTTTTTTCTTCTGCCATATTTATTTCTTTCCCGCAGATCGCGCAGATTTACGCTGATTATTTTATTATAAATTATTATCTGCGATAATCTGCGAAATCAGCGGGAGACCTTATTTTATAAATTTTTCAAAACCTTCTTTGTTAATTTTTTCAACTAAAGAACCGTCACCTGTGTGAACAATGTGACCTTTTACAAGAATATGAGTTTTATCAACTTTCAAACTTTCCAGAATCTTAGCATTATGAGTAATAATTAATAAGGAACCACCTACTGTTTTCTGATATTCCTGAATGCCTTTTGAAACAACACGGACGGCATCAACATCAAGACCAGAATCTGTTTCATCAAGAATAGCAAAATCAGGTTTAAGCATTAAAAGCTGAAGAATTTCTGATTTTTTTCTTTCACCACCAGAAAAACCAACGTTTAAATCACGTTTTGCATAATCTGGATTCATATTTAAAAGTTCCATACATGCATTTAATTCTTTCTGGAACTGGAACAATTTTACACGTTCACCAGTTTTTTGCTGAATAGCAGAGCGAATAAAGGTTTCAAGAGAAATTCCAGGAACTTCCAGAGGAGCCTGAAAAGACATAAACATACCAAGCTTTGCTCTTTTATCTGTTGTTTCTTCTGTAATATCCTGATCTTTAAAAATAATTCTTCCATCAGTGATTTTATAAACAGGGTTTCCCATTAATGTGTTTCCCAAAGAAGATTTTCCTGCTCCATTTGGACCCATTAATACGTGAGTTTCACCTTTTTCCATTGAAAGAGAAAGACCATTTAATATCTGTTTGCCGTCTTCAAGACTAGCTGATAAATTTTGAATATCTAATAACATAACTAAAATATACTAAATTTTTTCTATATATACAATTAAAATAAAAAACTATAAAATATAATAATGAACCATAAAACTTTTGTATTTTTTGATTGTGAATGTGCTAATACCTTTGATGGAGTTGGTAAAATTTGCTCCCTGGGTTATGTTATTGCTGATGATGAATTAAACATTATTGAGTCTGAAGATGTTGTAATGAATCCGGAATGTGAATTTGACTGGTATTTATTTAGCGGAAAAGGCGGATGTCAACTGGCTTATTCTAAGGATTACTTTAGATTAAAACCAAATTTTGATGCATATTTTAGAGATATTAAAAAACTTTTTACTACAGGAAATCGTTATATTGCAGGATTTGCAGTTTCCAACGATGTTGGTTTTGTAAATAGTGCTTGTGAACGTTATTCAAAAGATTATATTCAGTTTAGGGCTTTTGATGTAGAAAAGTATCTTGAACAGACTTATGGAAAAAAACAGAAGCTGGTAGAGTGGGCAGAAGAGCTTGGTGTAAATGTTGCTAAATATCAAAGTCATAAATCTGTTGATGATGCAATTATGACTATGCTTTGTTTAAAAGCTGAATGTAATAAAAAGGGAAAATCAGTTGAGCAAATTCTTACTGAAAATAAAGGAATGTATATTTCAAGTGAGCAGATGCTTATTCAGCAGGAAGAACGGGCTTACAGAAAAGAAATGACTGAAAAAATTAAACGATTGTATGGAAAGAAAAATCCAAAGCCTAAGTTTAAAACTGTTTTAGGTAAAAAATTTGAATTTGATCATCATTTGCTTAAGGATGTGGATACAGCTTTTGATTTAATTCGTCAGATTTATGATAATGGTGGCTCGGTATATGAACACCTGGTAGGGCAGGGAACGGTTATCTGTTTAAAGGAGCCTTCACAAGAGTTTGGGGGAAAGTGTAAAAATAAAGGGCTGGAAGTTATTACTGTTGAACAAATTGATGAAATATTAAAATAAAAATAAGAGAGACCTGGAAATTATGATTCTTAATATTTTAAATAAAGTTTTGAGTTTGTTGTTTGGAATTGGATGTAGCTGCTATTATTTTTATTGCCATCAGTTTTGGACCTGTGAAAATATATTAAAAGGAATTGGTGCAGGGATTATATTTTTTATGTTTGCCTGGCTCTGCATATTCTTATTAATCTGGTTATTTTTTTTAGGAGTTGCATTAACTATTAATACAAAAAAAGAATATTCCAGGGTTTCAAAAATTTATTACGGTATTTTCAATTTTTGGTATTCTTATATATGTTCATTAACAGGAATGAAGATTAAGGTTACCGGCTTAGAAAAAATGCCTTCTGGGACACGTTTTCTGACAGTCTGTAATCATCGTTCTAATTTTGATAATATGGTCCAGAGTGCTGTCCTTAAGCATGAAAAAATTGCTTATATTTCAAAAATAGAAAATTTTAAAATTCCATTTGCTTGTCAATATATGACCAGAGCATTGTATTTGCCAATAGATAGAGGTCATCCTAAAAAAGCTTTAGAAACTATTACAAAAGCTATAGGATATATTAATAACGATATAATTTCAGTTGGTGTTTTTCCGGAAGGTTCAAGAAGTAAAAATTGTGAGTTAAAAAGATTTAAAGCAGGATGTCTTCGTGTTGCTGAAAAAACAGGTTGTCCTATTGTTGTGTGTACAATTCAGGGAACAGAAAAAGTTCATAAAAATTTCCTATGGAAGAAAACTGTTGTAAATTTTGATATACTTCGGGTTTATTCGACAGATGAAGTAAAGGCTAGTTCAACAGTGAAACTAGCAGATGAAATTAGAGAATTAATGTTAGAGAAACTGGGGAAATAATGATTTACGTATTTTTTAATCCTTTATCAAATAATAAAAAAGGGACTTTAGCAGAAATAGAATTAAGAAAGATTTTTGCTGAAAAAGAACTGGAGTTTGTTGATATTACAACTGTAAAAAATGCTGCAGATGAATTAAAAAAACTTAACGAAGATGATGAAATTGTCATTGCAGGTGGAGATGGTACTTTAACTCGTTTTGCAGACGATATTTATGATATTAAGAATAAGCAAAAAATATTTTTATATCCATGCGGAAGCGGAAATGATTTTTTTAATGACATAAAAAGTACCTGTGAATTTGAAAATAAACTGGTTCCAATAAATAAGTATCTTGAAAGTTTACCAGAAGTAAGTGTGAATGGTATTAAACGTCATTTTATTAATGGAATTGGTTATGGAATTGACGGATATTGCTGTGAAGAAGGTGATAGAATTCGATCTACTTCAGACAAGAAGGTTAATTACACTTTAATTGCTTTAAAAGGTCTTTTGTTCAAGTTTAAAGCAAGAAATGCAACTATAACTGTAGATGGTGAAACAAAATCTTATAAAAAGGTATGGCTTGCTCCAACAATGATAGGCCGCTTTTATGGTGGTGGAATGATGATTACACCAATGCAGGATCGTTTAAATAAAGAAAAATTGGTTACTGCTGCTGTTTGCCACTCTGCAACAAAATTCAAAATTCTTTCTGTTTTTCCAAAAGTTTACAAGGGAAATCATGTTTCTCACACCGAGATTCTTGAATTTAGGACAGGACATGAAGTTACAGTTGAATTTGATAAACCTACAGCATTACAAATAGATGGTGAGACAGTAAGAAATGTTATATCATATTCTGTAAAATATAATTAAGGAAATAAATTAAGGAAATATAAGATGCTTTTTATTTTTGATATGGGCGGCGTGGTAACAACAACTTTTAAGGTTAGTTCAATGTACCACCAGCTTAAAATGCCAGAAGAAAAATTTAAGGAAATATACAAATCAAAAGGATATAATTTATTTGATGCCCTTCAGCGAGGTGAAATTAATATAAAAGAATTCTGGAAAGAATTTAATAATAGAATTAAAGACACTGAATATCCACAAGTGAAATATGATTTATTCAGATTATGTTTTAATCCTGTTTTGAATGAAGAAACTGTTTCGTTGATAAAAGATTTAAAGAAAAAAAATCGGGTTATTTGTGGTACAAATACATTGGATAGCCATTGGGAAAATCATATGGAAAGAGGAGATTACGCTCTATTTCACAAAACTTACCCATCAAATAAAATGGGGGTAGTAAAACCTGATCCAGAATTTTTTAAAGTTATTCTTGCAGCCGAAGGTTGTAAAGCCCAGGATTCTTTTTTTGTTGATGACAGAATGGAAAATGTAAAAGGAGCTGAAAGTGTGGGAATAAATGCCGTTCAGTTTACAACAGCAAAGGAATTACGTAAGCTTTGGGAAAAATGGATTTAGAAGAAGGAAAATAAAATGGAAGATATTGAAATTAATCAGTTACCAAAATGTGTACATTGTGGAACTCAGGAAAATCTTGGAAAATATGAAACTCCAGAAGGTGTTTCCCTTTTGTGCCAGGATTGTGCAGCAGAACTTAATAAAAAAGTAGAAACTTATAAGGAACAAAAAAATCATTTTGTATCTGGATTTTTTGCCAGTCTTTTAGGTGCTATTGCTGGTTCTGTTTTGTGGATTGCTCTTGGAATGATAAATTTTTATGCCAGTTTTGCAGGATATGCCATTGCTTTTGCAGCTTTCTGGGCCTATTCAAAAGCAGGTGGCAAGCTTACTAAGGCTGGCGTTGTGATTAACATTGTAACTGTTATTGTGGGAATTCTTTTTGCAGAATATACCGGTCTTGTTTTAGCAATTTGGAGAGCTAATCCTGGTTATTCATTCATTGAATACGTTGCATATATAAACAGCATTTTGTTTTTACCAGAATTTTTGAAATCAGAATGTATAAATTTTGTATTAGGAATTTTATTTGCATTTTTAGGATGCCACAATATTATTAGAAATAATATGACCACCGCAAAGAAAATGGAAAATTTCTGGATTAAAAAGATTGATTAAGATTGAGGCGAAACATGAGTAGTAATAATTTTCCACGAGTGTTCTTAAATAAAAATGAAGAAAAAGAAATTCAACAGGGATATCCTTGGGTTTTTGATAATGAAATCTCCCATTTAAAGCATCGTGCAGATGAAAAATCTGAATGGAAAAATGAGAATTTAAAAGAATGTTCTGTGCCAGATGGTACTGTTGTAGAAATTTATACAAAGGCAGGTGGATTTTTAGGAACTGGTGTTTTTAATAAAAAATCAAAAATCACAATCAGAATTATTGGTAGTGAACATGCCGACCAGATTCTTGAAGATACAGAAGCTTATTGGGAAAAGAAAATTCAAAATGCCGTTGAATTAAGAAAGCTTTATTATAGTGATTTAGATTCCTATCGTCTTATTTTTGGTGAAGCAGATTTAATTCCAGGTCTTATTTGTGAACGTTTCTGTGATGAAGAAAATCGTGTTTTTTTAGTAATTCAGTTTCTTTCAATGAGTTGTGACTTATTTAGAAAAGACATTTTAAAAGCTTTGGTTAAAATTTGTGAACCAGATGGAATTTATGAACGTTCAGATGCTTCTGTTCGTGAAAAAGAAGGTTTACCTCTAATTTCGGGTTGGCTTAATCTGGATGATGAAGATTTTTCTGTTGCAGCAAAAGGTACAAAATGTGCAGATAATTCTGGTGTTTTCACAATTATTGAAAATGGAATTAAACTTGGCGTTGATATTGAAAATGGTCAGAAAACGGGTTACTTCCTTGATCAGAAATTTAATAGAACTGCGGCTGCCCAATTCTGCAAAGGAAAAAAAGTTCTTGATACTTTTACCCATACAGGTGCCTTTGGGCTTAATGCCGTAAAAGCGGGTGCTGTTGATGTTACATCTGTTGATATTTCTCCTGAAGCCGTAGAAATGGTTAATCATAATATTAAAATTAATCATGCTGAAAAGGTTATGAAAGGTGTTTGTGCTGATGTTTTTGACCTTTTGAAAAAATATGAGGCTGATGGTGAAAAGTTTGATGTAATTATTCTTGATCCACCTGCATTTACAAAATCTGCAAAAATGATTGAAAAGGCTTATGGCGGATATAAGGAAATCAATCTTAGAGCAATGCGTCTTTTAAATGAGGGAGGAATTCTTGTTACCTGTTCCTGCTCATACTTTATGGAATCAAATATGTTCTGTGATATGATTATGCATGCTGCAATGGATTCTCATAAACGAGTTCAGATTCTGGAAAAACGGGGTGCTGGTCCTGATCATCCTGTTTTATTAGGTTATCCGAAATCTGAATATCTAAAATGTGTAATTTGTAAAATTAATTAGGATAAATAAATGGCGGAAACAAAGAAATATAATTGTATTATTCTCTTAGGACCTACTGCTGTTGGGAAGACAGCCATAGGTGTTGCATTGGCACATCATTTTAATGGAGAAATTATTTCTGCAGATTCCCGCCAGACTTACTGCAAGTTAGATATTGGTTCTGGAAAAGATTTGGCAGAGTATCAGGTAAATGGTATTCCAGTTCCATATCATTTAATAGATATTATTAGTCTTCCGGCGGAATATACTGTTTATAATTACCAGCAGGACTTTTACAAAGCGTTTAAAGACATTCAAGCACGTGGAAAACTTCCAGTGGTTGTAGGTGGAACAGGAATGTATCTTGATGCTATTGTGCGGGATTATCAGCTGGTAAATCTTCCTGAAAATAAAGAGCTGCATGAGCAGTTAGAGGCAACTCCATTAAAAGTTCTTGCTGCCCGGCTTTTAGAATTACAACCAGATTTACATGTTAAGGCTGATTTACAGGAAAAGGATAGAGTTATAAAGGCATTGGAAATTATTGAAGCAAAAAAAGCCGGATATGATACCACTTCTGTTGATCGTCCACAAATTAATCCACTTATTATAGGTACAACTTTACCCCGTCCATTAATGTGGGAAAACATTTCCATTCGTCTAAGGGAACGTCTTGAAGGTGGCATGCTGGAAGAGGTTCAAGGTATTCATGATAGTGGAATAAGCTGGGAACGGCTGGAAAAGCTGGGACTGGAATACAGGTTCTGTTCTCAATATCTGCAGGGAAAAATTGAATCTAAAGATATGCTTTTTGATCAGCTTTTTATTGCTATCAGACAATTTGCAAAAAGACAGGAAACCTGGTTTCGAATGATGGAAAAGAAAGGTGTTGAAATTAACTGGCTGATTCAAGATAAAAGTAAAGAAAAGAGAATTAATCAGGCAATTGAACTTGTATCCCAGAAATTAAAATCTTAAGTGAAAAACATTAAGAAATATTCAGTAATGCTTTAAAATTTTCCAGAAGTTTATTTTCTATAACTGTTCCATCCTGCTTTTGCAGAATACAAATTGCTTCATATATAGTTTTTATGTCATTGATTTTAGTGTATGGTTGGTTTTTCAGTGTTTGATATGGAGCGTCAGTTTCTGCCAGCAGCTTTTCCAAGGGCAACTTTTTTACACATTCAATTACGTGTTTATTATTATTAATCATTTGTTTACCAAAACTAAAATATCCATTTATTCCCCGCTTTAATAGACTTTCTGCTTCTGTAACAGAGCCCATAAAGGAATGAAATAAGACGGCTGGAATTTTTTTTAATTTTTTTGCATTTTCAAAAAGTTTTTCGTTTGCTTTTCTGCAGTGTATAATCAAAGGCTTATTATATTTTAGTGCAAGCTCCATTTGTCCATGAAACATTTTTTCCTGCTCATCTTTATGATTTTTAAATTCTTCTGTAAAAAAATCAAAGCCCGCTTCACCAATTGCCCAAACTTTGTTTTTTATGTTTGATTCTTTTTCTTTGGAAAGGAGTGTTTCTAAAAATGAAAGATTATCATCAATGTTAATTAATCCTGCTGATTGAGGATGAAGTCCAAAGGCTGAATAAAGATGAATATTAGAAGGTAAGCTTATATTAAGTTGTTTTTCCCATTCGTCAATAAAGAGAGCCGTGGAACAACCATAATATTCTGAATCAAAACTTTGTAATTCTGATAAAAAATTTGGGATATTTACCACATGAAAATGAGAATCACAAAAAATTTTTGATTTTTTTTCTAACATATTTTTTATTATATCCGAAAATAAAGTAAGTGACCAAAATATTTGGAAATTATTTTAGTAATTTAATGATAAGTTATCATTTTAATAGGGGATAGAAATGAAAAGCTACACACTTAAAAGTATTGGAAAAAACACAGATTACATGACAATTCTTAGAGAAATGGAAGATGGTTTTGTAGTAAAAATCGTTCGTGATATGGACGGCTACGAAGATATTAAAACAGATTATATCAGCAAGGAACTTTTTGAAAGTTGTATTCGCACTGGATATCTTACAGAAATTAAAGAAAAAGTTGCTGTAAATGCTTAATATTGAAATTAATAAGATTTAATATAAAAGGGGCTGTTATTTTTAAATAACAGTCTTTTTTTTTAACTAGTTATAAATAAAAAGGTAACATTTTTTTTTGAAATTTGTTATATTAATATTATGAATAAAGAAAAACGTTTTTGTATTTATAATTTTGTAGAGTTTATTTGTTGTATTGTTTTCACACTTATTTGTATTAACTTTAAGTTTGATATTTCCCTTTTAGCATTTCCAGTTGCAGCTTTAATAACAGCGGCTTCCATTTATTTTGGTTTCTTTAAGATGATTAAAACAAAAGATGCCAGAAAATCCATTGTGTATTATAAATTGGTTCAATATCTTCCTTTTGTTATGCTTTTTTCTTTTATTGTAAGAAGAGCTGGAAAAGAAGGTACATCTTTTGCTTATGATATTATAAGCGTTATTTTATGGTGTTTAATTTTTATTTCATCCATTTTGGTTTCATATTTTTTGAATCCGAAAAGACTAAAAAATCAACTTACTTCGTATAAAACTCAGCAGGAAAAAAAGAAGAAATTTTCCCTTGGTAAAAAAATTGGTTTTGAAATTATTGATTGGGTAGATGCTCTTATTCAAGCCGTTTTCATGGTTCTTTTAATTCAGATTTTTGTAATTCAACTTTATCAGATTCCATCAGAATCTATGGTTCCTCAGTTTTTAATTGGAGATAGAGTTGCTGTTACAAAAGTAAATTGTGGTCCTAAATTTCCACTTACAGATGTAGGGCTTCCAACTTTTACAAAATATAATCGTGGTGATGTTGTTGTTTTAAGAAATCCTCATTACAGAATCGATCGTAAGTCTGAAGTAAAGAGTGTTGTTTCCCAACTGGTTTATATGCTTTCACTTACAACGGTTAATCTAAATACTGATGAATATGGTAATCAGAAATATGATCCTCTTGTAAAGCGTATATGTGGTCAGCCAGGTGAACAGCTGGTTATGCAGGATGGAGTTTTGTATGCCCGAACAAAGAATAATCCAGATTTTACTCCAGTTGATTTAGATAATAAATATGCAACCTGGAATTTGAATGCTTTACCAGCAAGTCAGAAAAATATGGTACGTGATTTAAGAATGTCTTCAGCAGATTACCAACAGATGCTGGAATATGAAGAACAACGTCGTAATTTTGATTTGAATGCTGCCGCTTTTAGAGCAAACCAGATTATCAAAAATGTAAAAAATCTTGCTACCCATGATCTTTCTGCTGATTTTTCTGCACCAGATTTAGATAATACTAATATTTTTATTTCTGCACCTACAATTGCCGGCGAAATGGCCTATAGCAAAAAAGGGTTGGAATGGTTCGAAAAATTCATGACATCCTGGATTAATAATATAGATTCTTATAGAGATATTTATGAAGAAGCTAATTTTAAAATGAATGTTATGATGAAAATGAAATTTGGTGAATTAATTTTGCGTTATTCTGAATTGTTTGCTAGTGGTAAAACCTATAGTGAACTTAGTAATGATGAAAAGGTTGACCAGATTAAAAAAGAAGCAAATATTATGGTTTGGTATGTTTCATTCTTGTTAGATGAAAGAAATATGCCTGTTTTCCCTGCTAATGCTTCTGATGGAAATCCTCAGTACATTCCAGAAAATTGCTATTTTATGATGGGAGATAATCGTTTTAATTCTTTGGATTTGCGCCATAGTAATGATTCTTTTGTTAAAGCTCTTACTGTTGATGATAATATGTCATTAACTTATTCATCTATGATGGAACCTCAGTATATTAATAAAAAATTTATTGTTGGTAAGCCTGTTTTAACAATTTGGCCCTTAAGCCGGGCGGGAAAAATTAGTTCAAAAAATTAGATTTTTTTTAGAAACGTTCAGCTTTTCCTTTTACAAAACCGGCAGCTCCAACATTTTTAGTTACAGCCTTTCTTGGTGATTTTCGTTCTGTTTGGTTATGAACATTAGGTTTTGAACCTTTTTCACGATCTTTCTTTTCAAAACCACGACTGCCACCTTTTCTAGTTCCTCTTCCTTCTTCTTTTGAGTCAACATGGATGTGTGGAATTTTTTTATTGTTTTTAGACATTTCCAAAGCTTTTTTTGCAGATGCAACAGGAAGACTTACAAGAGAGAATTGCTGTGCAACATCAATATCGTCCACCATGCGTCCTGGAATATGAAGAAGTTCGCTAAAGTATTGTGCAATTTCTCGTGCTCTATAACCATCTTTCTTACCAAGAGAAATGTAAAGACGCATTTGATCCCCTTTAGGACCTGTTTCAATTACACTTATTCTTCCATAATGTTTTGGACTAAGTTTTTGTCCGTACATAATTGAAAGAACTCCTGCCAAAACTTTTTCTCCATCCTGCTCCTTGCATAATTCAGCAGCTAAATCAACAAATTTATCGTCAACAGGGAAAAGCTCTTTTGTAGAAGTTTCAGTAGCTTCTTTAAATAATTTGCATTTAAGTTCATCAATAAGACGGGCTTCTTTTATAGATAAAACTTCCTTTATTGTTGGAATCTTTTCTTCTTTAAAATCATTTTTTGTAGCCCGTTGAACATTTTTTACAAAATAACCAAGTTTTTTTCTTTCATTAGGGCAAACAAATGTAATAGCTGTTCCTGTGGTTCCTGCACGGCCTGTACGACCAATTCTGTGTACATAAGTTGCTGTATCATATGGAAGAGAGTAGTTTACAACATGAGTAAGTCCTGAAATATCAATACCACGGGCTGCTACATCTGTTGCAACAAGAATTCTAGTTTTTTTAGATCTGAATCGTTCAAGAACTTTTTCACGCTGATTTTGCATAATATCACCGTGAAGAGCATCTGATTCATAACCTCTAAGATCCAGCTCTTTGCAAACACGATCTGCATCCATTTTTGTCATTGTAAAAACAAGTCCATAGAAATCTGGTGCCATATCAATTATGCGAACAAGGCCTTCTATTTTATCACTTTCCTTAATCATCCAATATTTCTGATCAATAAGAAGTGCTTCATCAACAACTTTTTCTTCTTCGATAATGTCATATTCGCCCATAAAGTCGCCGGCAATTTTAAGAATTGGGGCAGGCATTGTGGCACTAAATAAAAGAATTCGGGCATCGATATTTGCATGCTCAAAAATTTCGCGAATATCATCTATAAAGCCCATATCAAGCATTTCATCCCCTTCATCAAGAATGAAATATTTGATTTTACTTAAATCAAGAGTCTTTTTCTCTATATGATCTTTAATTCTGCCTGGAGTACCTACAACAATTTCACAGCCTCTTTTAAGGTCCCGAATCTGTGTTGCATAAGATGCTCCGCCATACAAAACAGTTGTGCGTGGAAAATCACCTGATGTAAAGGATTTCATTTCTTCACAAGTCTGCATAGCAAGCTCTCGAGTAGGTTCAAGAATTAAAGCCTGAACATTATTTGCTTTTTCTTTAATGTTTTGAATGATTGGAAGTCCAAAAGCTGCTGTTTTACCAGTACCAGTTCTTGCTCTTGCAATAAGATTAGCTTCACCTGTTAAAAGGCGAGGAATAGCCAATATTTGAATTGGAGAAGGGGTAACAAATCCCTTTTTTTCAACAGCCTTTAAAGTATCATCATCAAGGCCTAAATCTTCAAAAGTAACTGTTTCATCATCTGTATCCATAAATATCCCTTGCTATTTTTTAAGCAAGGTTCAAAAAAAATGAAACGCCAGTTTCCCCAAATAAACCTTCGCTTTTATTAATAGCGTGAGCATTTAATATACAGGAAAAGAATTGTTTATACAATGGTCATTTTCATTTTAATTATGAAGATGCTTATGGTTTTCATAAATTGTGTTTTTTTTATTTTTATGATATAATGAGGTTATATGGAAACAAAATTTAGTGTAGACCAAAAGGTTGTATACCCAAGTCAGGGTGTTGGTGTTGTAAAAGAAATTTTTGAAAAAACATTCAAAGAAGAATTAAAGCTTTATTACAAGATTTATATTGAAGCATCAGATATGATTGTTATGGTTCCTGTTGAAAAATCAGAAGAGCTTGGAATTAGACAAATTGTATCTGCCGAAGAAGCCCAGGAAGCTTTAAATCTTCTTTCTGATTTTGTTGAACCAGTTACATCAGATTGGAAATTACGCTATCAAATGAATCTTGATTTGCTTAAAAAAGGTACTGTAAAAGACATTGCATCTATTGTTCGTTGTCTTTATAACAGAAGTAAAATCAAAGAACTTCCAATTTTGGAACGTAAACTTTATGATTCAGCAAAAAAATTGCTGGAAGATGAAATTTCTTATGCCCTTGGAAAATCATCAAAAGAAATTGAACAGGAAATTCATACTAAGCTGGAACCTTTAGGAATGGTTTCTAAGGTTAAACATGTTACTCCATTAGATGATGATGAAGATGATGATTTAATGGATGATGTTGATGATAAATCTAGAAATGATTCTGGTGATGATGACGAGGATTCAGATAATTCAAATGATGTAGATTTGGATGATTCTGATGACTTTGACGAAGATGAATTCTAATATTGCAATTATTATTACTGCTGCCGGTTCTTCTACAAGAATGGGCGGTAGTATAAAAAAAGAATATTTACCTTATAACAATGGCACAGTTCTTTCCAACTGTGCTAAAACTTTTTTAAAGACCTGTCTTAATAATAATTATGAAATTACAGATTTTATAATTACATATCCCAAAAATCATATTCAAGCTTGTTATGATGCAATTAAAGCAGATAAAAATTTGCATGAACTTATTTGTGAATTTAAATCAAAATACAAAGGTGAATTTCACTTTGTCCCTGGTGCAGAAACAAGACAGATGTCAGTGTTTAACGCTCTAAAAGCTGTTAAAGGAAATCCTCATATTGTTTTAATTCATGATGGTGCTCGACCTTTTATTTCAGAAAAAATAATCACTGAAACTATTGAAAATGTTGTAAAATACGGGGCTGCTGTTCCTGGTATTACTCCTACTGATACTCAAAAGGAAGTTGATGAAAAGGGGTTTATTGTTCGTCACTTGCAACGTTCTCTTCTTACTGCTGTACAGACTCCGCAAGGATTTGATTTCAAAAAACTTTTGCAGGCCCATGAAAGAGGGAGGCTGGATGGAAAAGAATATACCGATGATACAGAAATCTGGGGAAAATATGTAGGACCTGTTAAAGTTATTGAAGGGGACGTAAAAAATATTAAAATTACATATCCTGGTGATTTAGAAAAATTGCAAACAAAGTAAAGGAAAAATAAATGATTAGAGTTGGCCTTGGTTATGATTTACATAGATTAGTTGAAAATAGAAAACTAATTTTGGGTGGAGTTGTTATTCCTTTTGAAAAAGGGGAAGATGGTCATTCAGATGGGGATGTGTTGTTTCATGCTATTACTGATGCAGTTTTAGGTGCTAGTGGGTTGGGGGATATTGGAAGTTTTTTTCCTCCAGAAGAAGCTAAATGGAAAGATGCAGATTCGTCAATGCTTCTATCAACTGTAATAGAAAAGGTATATGAGCAGGGATGGAAAATTGAAAACCTTGATTGTGTGATTAAATTAGAAAAACCTAAATTTATTCCCTATAGACAGGAAGTTATTTGTTCAATTGCGAAAGTTTTAAAAATAGAAGAGTCTCAGGTATTTGTAAAAGCTAAAACTGGTGAAAAACTTGGTGATGTTGGTAATGGACTTGCTGTTGAGGTCTGGAGTACTTGTTTGCTTTCTAAATAAATTATTGATAAATTGTACAGTTTTTTCCTGAATTTTTACCTTTATATAAACGGATGTCAGCTCTATTAATTAAATCCTTAATTGCAATGTTGTGTACAGAATGGGAACATCCTGCTGTAACAGTGATTTTATATTCTCCACCACGAACTGGAAGAAATGATTCTTTAGAAATTTTTTCTGAAATGCTTTCAATTAGATTTACAAATGAAAGATAATCTTTAGAACCATATTGTTGTAATACAATGAATTCTTCACCACCCCAGCGTGCAACATTTATAGTTTCAGTGATATTTTCCTTTAAGATTTCTGCAACTCTTGTAAGAACCTTATCTCCTTCATTATGACCATATTTATCATTAATATGTTTAAAATCATCAATATCAAAAATTGCAATTCCAAAATTAATACCTTTTGTATTAAATTCTGTCATATATAAATCAAGATAAGGACGAATGGCACGACGATTAAAAAGACCTGTTAATTCGTCCAGAAGTGCATTAGATTTTAATGTATCAATTGACCTGCCTATTTGTTTTCGGTAACGAGCAGCAAACATTGGTACTGTAAGAATTACGACTAAACCATTTGCAATAAAGACAAAATTGGTTAATTTTTCGGTTAATTCATAATAAGGTTCAAAATATAAACTGTAGATTTTTAGCAGTAAAAAAGCAAGAACAAGAATAACTGTAATAAAAATGGTTGAAAAATTTGATTTTTGCTTTCTCTTTAATTCATCAAGGAAAGAATTCATGGAAATAAGGGATAATACTTCAAAAAGGTACAGATAGTATCCTGCCTGCCATCCATACAATATTGTCATTACTGTAAATAGGATTAATGTTGATATTGTACAAAATTTAGTTCCAGAAAGAAAATCAAATTTATTTTTTCCAAAAACAATAGGATAAAATGCAGAAATAATAATCACCACAAAACAATAAATGACTGTAAGTGGATGCCCCATGATGAATCCAAAGAACATCAATGGGGAGAATAAAATCATCTGACTTAAAGAAATTTCTACATAATAGTTTGGATCTCTAGTCTGTACCATTATATTTTATATCCCTTACTCTGGTAAACTGAGCAATAAATCAATTTCTGTTGGTGTGCGATTAAATCGTGATGCAATTTCGTTAATTGACCAGCCTTCACGTTTAAGAGCTCTGATTGTATCTCTTTCTGCAGGAGAAATTGCTGAGTCTTTTTTTGAAACTTTCTTGCTTTCTTCCTGCTTAGTAATTGCATGAAGCATTTCAAACTTACTATCAATTTCACGTTTAAGACTCTGTAATTCAAGCTCAGTTTTCTTAATGCTGCCATTTGTATCCTGAATAACATCAAGACGTTTCTGTGTTTCAGTAAGTGCGTTCTGAAGATTATTGAGTTTAGACGCTGCTTCTGTAATTTTTGGTCCGTTCTGTAATAAGCGGTCAACAGAAGCCTGTACATCTTTAATTTCCTGAGGAAGAGAAGTAACTTGTCTAGAGTAGTCGTTAATTTTCTGTTCCAGTGTTTTAAGATGTGTAAATGATGTATCAACATCTTTCATTACTCTGTTAATTACATCATCTTTCTTTTCAAGACGCTCGAACTGCTGAGAAACCTGATCCAATTTATCACGATAATCTCTAACAGAAACTTCCATAGTCTGAACATCATCACTGGTTGTATGGAGTGACTGTAATCTTTCATCGATTGTGTTTGAAAGAGAGAGCATCTGTGCAAATTTTTGTTCCATATTAGCAACACGTGTTTTCTGTGTTTCAAAAATAGAAATCTGTTTAGAAATGTCATCATTCATTTTTACAATGCGACCATATTGAGCATTAAACTTATCTGCAGTTTCGCTGTAGCCCTGCATTCTGTTGAATGAATCTTCAAGATTTTCCATCTTTTCTGAAAGATCACGGCTCATAGAATCAGCTTTTTCGAACTGGGCAATGTTAGTTTGAATTACAGAAAGTTCTTTGTTTAATTCTGCCATACGTGCCTGCATGTCAGAAGCATCATTTTGCATTTTAAGAACAAATTTAGCTTGATTTGCTCTGTTATTTTCTTCTGCCAGATCAATATTCTGTTTTAAATTTTCAATAGCCTGGGCAGCCAGTGAATTCTGATTCTGAACTTTTTGTTCTGTTTCTGTAAGCATATCAGAATACATTTCTTTTAATTTAGTAAGAATCTGGGCTGAGCGTTCTTCTGCTTCACTAATTTTGTCCTGAGTTGTATTTTCAAATCCTGAGATTCTCTGGTTAAAAGTAGTTGTAGATTCTTCTAACTGATTACGAAGCTTGTCTTTCCAGTTATTAAAATCTTCAATTGCTTTATCCATTGTAGAAATGCTGCTTTGCTGTCTGTTATTTACACCATTTTCAAAAGACTGAAGTGATTCAATAATCTGTGACTGTACTTTAGACATACTATCGTGAATACTGTTTGTATTGACTTCAAGCTTTTCACGAATAGTAGCTTCGGAAGATTGTGTAATTTGTGTAAGCTTTTCCTTTGTGGCAGCCTCAAATTCAGAAAGTGTAGATTGCATTTCCTGAATACTGCTTTGCATATCATTTTTTGTTGTTTCAAGAGTCTGAACAATATCAGAAATGTTACCTGTTGTTTCATCCTGAATTCTGATTACAGACTGTTGTAAGCCAGTAAGATAGTTTTCTTCAACTGTTTTTCTTGATTCTTCATAGGTAGAAGTAAGAGTTGTAAGTTTAGAATCAAGATTCTGTTTCCAGTTTCTTAATGTATTTGTAAACTGAGTTTCCATCTCCTGGAGTTTACCATTCATATTTCCAGTTGCAGTGTTCTTTAAGCTGTCCAAACTTGCATCAATTTCTTGTAATCGCATTTGAACACTTTCAGAATCCTGTCTGATAGCTTTTGCAAATTCATCTTGTCTGCGTTTCTGATCACCTGTGAATAATTCAAAATCACCAATAACTCTGTTTTGAACTTCCTGCATTGCAGCACGAATACTTCTTTCCAGTGTATCAATATCGCTTCCTGAAGTTTCAATTTGAGCAATTTTGTATTCAATTTCTTTCTTGTAAGCATCAATCTGATCATCAATACCTTCCAGAATTGAAAGGTGTCTGTTTTCACTTTCTGCAACAGAACGTGTAACAGAATCTGTAATTGTTTTATTAAGGTTTGCAAGTTTCTGTTCTGTTTCTGCTTTAAAAGCTTCAATAATTTTATTAACTTCAGAAACTTTACTTTCAACTTCAGGTTTAAGAGCAGCTGCTTTTTCAGAGGCAGAAATACATTTTTTATTAAGATTATCAACTGCATCCTGTGTTTCCTGAGCTGAGTTGTTTGCCTGCATAGCAATGTTCTTTAATGTTTCAGTTAAACTTGCCTGCATAGCTGCAATTTTTTCTTGTACTAAACCTGCATATTTATCAGCACTAACGGTAGCTTTGTTGTTAAATTCCTGTAATGCTTCATTATGCTTAATTTCTGCAGTAGAAAGGGCATCGTTATAAAGTTTTGCGTATTTATCATTGATAGTATCAACCTGTGCATTAAGTTCCGTTTTAAGGGCTTCAAGACTTGTTGCATTTGTATCAACGCTCTGCTGAAGATTTTTAGCAGTATCTTCACAAGTAACAATATCCTGAGAAAGGGATGTTTGAACATTTGTAATTCTTTCTTTGAATGTACTTTCAAGAGCGTGGAGTCTTTCAGAAATTTCATTCTGAACACCAGATTCTTCACCAGAATATCTTTCTTTAATATCTGCAAGCTGAGATTCCATTTCAGAAGTACGTTTATTGTAATCAGCTTCTAATGAAGAAACCTTTGTACCGAATGTGTCTTCGAAAGAATTAATTCTTGTAGTGTAATCATTCTGAATAGCATCAAGTTGATTAGAATAACTTACATTGATTGAATTCATACGGTCTGTGTAAGTATCTTCAAATGTCTTAATTTCAGAATTGATTTTTTCTTCAAGACCATTGATTTTGTCTGTACTTGCAGATGAGAGAGTGTTGATTGCGTGGTTGAAATCATTCTGCATTTTTTGATGTTCTTCACTGAACTTTTTATTGAATGTAGAAAATGATGAATTATAATTTTCAACAATCTGCTGATAATCCCGATCACATCTATCGTTAATTGCAGCAAGCTGAGAATCATATTTTTCACTGATTTTTGCAAAGTCTTCATTAAAGCGTGTTTCAATTTTTGCAAGGATACCATCGTTTTTACCAATGATTGACGACAATTGCTGTTCATATTTTTCATGAGCAGATTGAACTTTTGCAGTATATGACTGGGTGAGGGTATCCATATCTGAATTAAATTTTGTTGTAATAGTATTTGATTTCTGATCAAAAGCAGCTGCAAGTTTGTTTTCTAAATTTTGTGTCTGTTCGTTAAGCTTTTTAATATAATTGTCTGAACGTTCCTGGGCCTGCTGACTTAAATGTTCAAAGGCTGTGTTTTCAAGATTATCAGCACGACTGGCAGCTTCGTTGTAAGCATTCTGGAATTCCTGCTTAATTTTTTCTAATGCAAATTCAGCGTCTGTTTGTGACTGTTTAATTTCCCGGGCAAGTTTATCTGCATAATCTTTGTATTGCTGTAAAAGAGTTGTTCCTACAGCTTTTAACTGTTCTGCATTATGTTTAGAAAAGTTTTCAGAAACTTTAGGAATCTTCTGATCAATCTGATCAACAATTTCCTGCTGTTTGTTTAATTTTCCCGTCATCTGATCAACAATATGGCTTTCTTTCTGAATACGGCGAAGATTTTCTTCTACATTTCCAGTCATTTCATTTAAATCATCCATAAGTTGAGCATACTTATTTATCTGTTTTTCAATTTCCTGTACTGCTCTAATATTATCATCAAGAGTCTGAATCTTATTGCTGAATTCATCATAATGCTGGGAAAGGAGTTTTACAGCAGCATTTGCCTGGCTCTGACGTGAATCAAATTCTGTGATTAAAAGATTTACTTTGCCTTCTACTGTCTTATAAAATGCAGCCAAATCTTCTTGTCTCTTATCTGCATAACGCTTTACTTTTTCAATAGCATTATTTTTTTTATCTGCTTCATGAAAAAAGATAGAAATACCTGCTGCAATAGCAGAGGCCACCAGAATTGAAATAATAGTAACTTCCATTTGTTATTTCCCCACCCAAATAAAGTTTATTTTTCGAAAAATTTATTTTCCAGCTGTGAATATTTACTAAATGTAAAATCTGCAACTGAAGATTTTTTGCCTAAAAAGGCTTTTGTATTACTGATAATCCAGGCTGCTTTCATCCCAGCCTTTTTTGGTCCTACAACATCATAGGTATGATTATTTCCTACATATAAAATATTTTCTGCAGGAACATTTAAGTCTGACTGTAATTTTGAAAAAACATAAGGTGAAGGTTTTAATGCACCAATTTGCTCTGAGCCAAGAACAACGTCACAATATGGTTTTATTCCCCATATATCACCTTTTTGTTCTGGTGGAAAGTCTGAAAGTACTGCAATTTTAACTCCAGCTTCCTTTAGTCTCTGTATAAATTCCAAAGCACCTTTATAAGCATTGAATCTTTTAAAATACTTTTTAAGACCTTCGTAAACAATGTTGTTTAATTTCTCTTTTGCGGCTTCTGGGGAACATTTTAATTTTTTTCCCATTAATTCAGCCTGAGCCTTTCCAAAATCTTCGTAGAACTCCTTTTTTCTAAGCATTTTACGTACCATGCCGTAGTTGATAAAGAAATATAAATGTCGAAAAACCCTTGGAAGAACCCTTATATTAAGGGATAGTTCTTTGTAAAGAGTACCATCTATATCAAATGCAACGGCTTGAATTTCGCCAAAATAATTAGAAAACACAAATTTATTATACAATAAAATATAGAATTTGTCTTTAGAAATATGTCGGTTTAAATAAAAGAAAACAAACAAACAAACAAACTTCCCACAGCGCAGTTACCTGAAATGGCTACCGCAGAAAAAAGCCTTCTCAAAACCGCTAGATATCGTCGCTAGACGCTAAGGGCGGCAAGGAAACGATTGTTTCCGCCCTTAGAGCCTTTTTGAGAATT
>JAHAZJ010000025.1 GCA_018385315.1 Treponema sp.
ATAGCTTTGGAAAATTAGTTGCCCATGCACCATACACAATGAATCTTTGTTCAGACAAGCCTGATATTAGAGTTTTTGCTAAAAATATGCTTATTGATGATTTAAAGAGAATGGAGGCAACTCCAAATCAATATTATAACTTTCATCCAGGTTCTCATGTAGGACAGGGCGTGGAAGAAACAATTCCTGTAATTGCAGGTGCGCTTAATGATGCAATGTTTGCTGGAATGACAACAACTGTATTGCTGGAAACAATGGCTGGTAAAGGAACAGAAATTGGACGCAATTTTGAAGAAATTAAACAGATAATTGATCTTGTAAAAGATAAAGAGCACATTGGTGTTTGTCTTGATACTTGCCATGTTTGGGATGGCGGTTATGATATCGTTTCAGATTTTGACCAGGTATTGGATGAATTTGACTCAGTAATTGGGTTAGATAAACTTAAGGCAATTCATATAAATGACAGCATGAATCCTTTGGGAGCACATAAAGATCGCCATGAAAAAATCGGACTTGGTCATATTGGTGATGAAGCTTTTAAGAAAATTGTAACAAATAAAAGAGTGCAGAATCTTCCCTTTATTCTTGAAACTCCAAACGATGATGAAGGTTATGCCGCAGAAATATTAAAAATTAAAGGATGGATGAACTAATGGGAAACAAATTGATTCTTTCGAACAAAAAGGCAAAAGATATTACAAAAGACATGATAGGTCTTTTTTTTGAAGATATTAATCTTGCGGCAGATGGTGGACTTTATGCCGAAATGATAGAAAACCGTTCTTTTGAAGCCATAAAAAGTAAAGGACAACCACGCAACTATGTTTTACAGGAAGATAATTTGTATGGGTGGACATCTCTCTGCAATAAACCAGAAAATCTTGAAATTACATGTAATGAACCTTTAAGTCAGAATAATCCTCATTATTTAAGATTTACTGCAAATGCTGAAAACGAAGGATTTGCAAACAAAGCTTATGACGGCATTGTGTTAAAGAAAGGCATGAAATATAAGGTTTCCTTTTATGCCAGAGAGGTTTTCTTCAAAGACGGAAAAATCAATGTAAAAGTTACAAAAGATGGCACAACTTATGCTTATAATTCAGTAGACTTTGTTTCAATTACAGAACCAGACGGCTACAATGGCATGGTTGGAAACTGTGAAAAAAAAGTATGGAAAAAATACGAAACAGAGCTTGTTGCAGACGGTTCAATTACAGGTGGTCGTTTTGAAATTTCTCTTTCAAAAGAAGGGTCGGTAGAATTTGATTTGATTTCTATGATTCCAGAAGATGCTGTAGCAGGAATTTTCAGAAAAGATTTATTCCAGGCATTGGCAGATTTACATCCAGGTTTTTTACGTTTTCCAGGCGGATGTATTGTTGAAGGCACAAGCTTAATGCATCGCTATTATTGGAAAGGTACTGTTGGCGAATTAAAAGACAGAAAAATCAAACCAAATTTATGGGCACTTCAGGGTGGCAATACACTAAATGCATGGGAAATGCAAGACAGTCACTATATGCAAAGCTATGGAATTGGTTTTTATGAATACTTCCTCCTTTGTGAATTGCTTTCGTCTGATGTTCGTCGTTGTAAACCTCTTCCTGTTTTGAACATTGGGGTTGCCTGTCAATTCCGTTCCTATGAGACAGTAGGGGTGGATAGTCCAGAATTTAAGGAATATGTTCAGGATGCTTTGGATTTGATTGAATTTGCAAATGGTCCTGTAACAAGTAAATGGGGCGCACTTAGAGCTGCAATGGGACATCCGGAAAGCTTTAATCTTGAATTACTTGCTATTGGAAACGAACAATGGGAAAGCAAGCATGTGGATGTTGCTCCTCGATATTTAGCATTTGAAAAAGCAATTCATAAGGTGTATCCAGAAATTAAATGTCTGGGAACTGCCGGACCATTTGTTAATCACGAATTACATACTGGTGCATGGAATTTCTATCGCCAGAATGGGGCAAAAAACAAAAATTTTGCTTATGCTGTTGATGAACATTATTATGTGGCTCCAGAATGGCTTTATCAGAATGTAGATTTTTATGATGAGTATTCAAGAGAGATTGGAGTATTTGCAGGTGAATACGCAGGTCATGATGTGAATCTTACAAACTCTGTTGAAGCGGCAATTGCAGAAGCAGCCATGCTTACTGGTATGGAACGAAATGGTGATGTAGTAAAGCTTGCATCTTATGCACCACTTTTTAATAGAATTGGCCATTCCCAGTGGACACCAGATATGATTTGGTTTGATGCAGAAAAAGTTGTTCTTACACCAAGTTATTATGTTCAAAAACTTTTTTCTGATTATGCTGGAAGTGAAGCTCTTGAGCTTAATGGACAGGAAAAAACTTTACGGGAAAATCAGCTTTATGTTTCTCTGGTAAAAGATGGAAAATCAACAATTCTAAAAATTGTAAATGGTTCAGATGAAGAACAAAAACTTGAATTAGTTGATGAAAAAGGATCTGCAGTTAGTTTTGCTGCTGAAGTTGCAGTTCTTAGTGCCGCAAATGGAAAAGCAGTAATACCAGTTGCAAATGGCTCAGTTGATCCAAATGGTCCAAATAAATCTATTAGTTCAGACATTATGAGCAATGCAGACCTGTGCAAAATGAGATTCCCAGAAGCAGCAGTTTGTAAGATTGAAAATCAGAAGATTGAAGGCAGTGTGAAGATTCCTGGTAAGAGTTTGATGATTGTTAAGTTCAATTAGAAAGAAGATTTTTATTCTAGCCAATTCAATGCCTTTTCTACAATTTTGTTATACCATTCTTGTTCGCTATGGCTTTCAGAAGCAATTGATTTTGAATATTCAAAGAATGATTTTACTTGTTGTGGGTTAGGTGTATAGGATGCTTTAAAAGAATCTTCAAGCATTTTCTTAAACACATTGAGCGGTAGCGGTACAATGACTGACTTTCCACCGTAATAAGAAATATTCAAATTATGCAGACCATAAAAATGAGCAATGCAGGCTTCGTTTATAGTCGGAGCAACAAATAAACAATACGCTTCTTTACCTGTTTCTTTTTTGAATTTTGCCAAATGCCTTGAAACAGATTCTCCTTCCATTTCGTACTGTTTTTGACCGATTGCCATAGTAACTTCTACTGTTAAACCAAAAGTTTCATAATCGCAGACAATATCAGCCATATTTCCTTGTGCGGTGGACATTGGATTGCCAAAATCATCGAACTTTAAATTTGCTTTGATATTTCCACCATCCAGCATTGTCATTCCACGCCACACATTCCATTCTAGAATCAAAGACGGGTCATAAATATCATTCTCTTCAATTTGCGTAAATGTTGTCTGAATGTCGTCATATTTTTTGTAGTCTTTAATTTCAGCAATTTGTGATAGAATAAGCTTCTCTCTTTTGGTTATTATTAAATCATCAAGTTTTTCTTTAAGTTCGTGGATTGTAACGGATTCTTGAATCTGTTCTGTCGGATTTTCTTCTTTAATTTTTTGAAGCAAAGAGTCTTTGTTATCTGTAAGAAGTTTAGGAAGTTCGGAATTGCCTAAATAGTCTAAATATTTTGCTTTGTCATCAATAAAAACAGGTTCCCGAGAAATATTATTTAAAATAAACTCCACATCTTTTTTCTTTTCTGGAAGAATTGAAAGAGAACGTCCAATGTGAGAAATTGAAACAAGTCCTGTCGCCCGTAAATATCTGATACAAGCATCTGCATAGTCATGCATATTACTTGCTTTTGTTTGCAAAAATTTCTTTGCAGTTGCAATATTACTTTCTCTTGTAGAAGTTTCACCTTTCGCAAGTTCAGAACTATAAATTTCCTGCAACTCGTTCATCTGGGTATAATATTTGAATTCGCGATATTTCTTTGAGGTCTTTTCCCTGTCAATTCGAAATTTTTCTATTTTCTTTACAATATTATTAAACTTGCGATAATCTGTAAGTTGCAAGCCAAAAATCATAAGTTCATCAAATTTAAGTGTTCCAAGCGTATATATTAATCTCAGAATTTCAAGATATGGCTTTACATAGAAATCAGCCGCTTTTTCACTTGGTGTATGATATGGTGAAGGAATTTGAAATTTAAGAAGTTGGCGTAAAAATACTTCTTCTTTACGTTTTGCAGAAATTAAAGCTTTTCCTGATTCTGTTAATTTGATAGTTGGCTCCAACAAAATAAAACCAAGTGCTTTTGGAGCCCGGTTTATTCTATCTCTTGCACTAAATGCAGGGTCATTATTACCAGAACCATTGAAAAAGTTTTCATTACGTAATAGTTCCATAAAAGCAATTTGTGTTTCTGTATTCCATTTTTTGCCTTCGAAGTTTTTACTTAAAAGATCAATTTCAGGAATCATCTTTTCTGGTGTTCGTGGTGATGTTGTAATAAATAATACTTTGCTATCTATGGATTTTGCCATTTTTATTCCTTATAGTTTGCAACTAAAATGTGATTTGCAGCAGCTTTAAATCTGTTACGAATATTTACTGCATATTTTTTTTCATATTCATCTACAATCATACTTCCATATAATTCTTCTGTAAGAGGAGTTTTTCCAATAACCATTAAAGCTTTACAACCTAGATTCTTAAAATCTTGTGCTAATTTTCTATGAGAATCATCATTGAATCCATCCTTATATTCTTCGTTTCCATAATCAGAAAAAATACAATCATAAGGAGGATCTAAAAATACAAAATCATCTGCTTTTGTCATATCAAAGATTTCTTTGTAATCTTTATTATATATTTTTGTATTTGAAAGAAGATTTGAATGTTCTTGCGAAACTAAAGACGTATTTAAATGCTGATATCTTCCAAAAGGCACATTAAATTCACCTTTAGCATTATATCGTATCATTCCAGAGTAGGCGGTTTTATTTATGAAAAAGTAAATGAGGGCATCTGAATATTTTTTTTCAGATAATCCGTTGTACATATCACGAATTTGGTAATAAAAATATTCGTTTTTATCCTCTACATGTTCTGTAGGATGAAGTTTTTTAAGTTCATCGAAGTCATGTCGATTTTCTTCATATATTTTTTCTACTTCATCTAATTCTCTGCGAAGATTAGAATAATCGCTCTTAACACCATTATAGAAGCCAATAAGTTTAGAATTAATATCGTTTATAATTGCTTTTTGCGGTTCAAGATGGAAATATAAAGCTCCGCCTCCGAAAAATGGCTCTATATAGCGTCCTGTAAACTGAGGTATTTGCTTTTCAATGTTAGGAATCTCTTTCGATTTCCCACCACGATATTTTATCAAAGGTTTCATATACAGAATTATACCTAAATTTTGCTTTTTTGACTATTACTTGACAAATAAGTGCCCCAGTGCGGCGTCCGCCTAACATCGATTTATGTGGATAAGGATTGCAATGTAGTTTTTAAAAGAAGTAAAACTATTTAAAATAAAAAAGAGGTTGCCAATTTTAGTCAACCCCTTTTTCTATAATCAAATATTAGATTGTTTTTCCTTTCATCTTAGCTGATTTACGGAGCCAGTCCATTGCACTTTCGTATTCACCTTCGCGAATCTTCTGTTTTTCTAAAGATTCCTTTAATTTCTGTGCAAGTTCTGTAAAACGTTCTTCATCGACCATTGTTTCAAAGTCTACCTGATTTAATCCGAATTTTGTATGCATAGTATTTACCTCCAGCAATAAAAGTCTTAAATCTGTATATATTAATAATAATACATATTTTCAGAATTTCCACTTTTTTTTGCAGGAATATTTATATTATTGTTTCTTGACCTAATTATGTAAATGTACTATTATTTAGGAAATATACGGCAAAGAAGTCGTAGATAAGTATTTGGATTTTTTCCAAAAATTTATCTACGGCTTCTTTTTTTTTTACAGGAGCTATGTGATGACAAAAACACTTTATGATCCATCTTTTGAACATGATAACTGTGGTATTGGTGCTGTTGTAAATATTGACGGTTCAGCTACTCACAAAATTGTTGATAATGCCTTAAGTATTGTTGAAAAACTCGAACATCGTGCTGGTAAAGATGCAACAGGAGAGACTGGAGACGGTGTTGGTATTTTAGTGCAAATTTCTCATGATTTTTTTAAAGAAGCAGCACGGAAAGAAGGTATAGAACTTAAAGATGCCCGTGATTATGGTGTTGGTATGTTCTTCTTTCCATCAGATAAATTTACAAGAGCAAAAGCTCAGAAAATGATTGAAAATCTTACTGCAAAAGAAGGAATGAAATTTCTTGGTTGGCGTGAAGTTCCAGTTCGTGAACAGGTTCTTGGTCAGAAGGCTAAGGATTGTATGCCTTGCATTATGCAGTGTTTTATTGAACGTCCAGAAGGTGTTGCAAAAGGTCTTGATTTTGACCGTAAGCTTTACATTCTCCGCCGTCAGTTTGAACATTCACAGCTTGGAACTTATGTTTGTTCTTTTAGCAGCCGTACAATTGTTTATAAAGGTATGTTCCTTGTTCAGCAGCTCCGTACATTTTACGAAGATCTTCAGAGCAAAGATTATGTTTCTGCAATGGCAATCGTTCACTCCCGATTCTCAACTAACACACAGCCTAGCTGGCAGAGAGCTCATCCTAACAGATTTATTGCTCATAACGGTGAAATTAACACAATCCGGGGTAACGTAGACCGTATGCTTGCCCGGGAAGAAACCTTACATTCTACAAAAATCAACGACGAAGATATGCAGAAGATTCTTCCAGCTGTAGATACAACTGGTTCAGACTCTGCAATGCTTGATAACACACTTGAATACCTGGTAATGAACGGAATGCCACTTCCTCTGGCAGTTATGATTTGTATTCCAGAACCTTGGAAGCACAACGAATACATGCCAGCCGAAAAACGTGACTTCTATCACTACTGGGCAACAATGATGGAACCTTGGGATGGTCCAGCTGCTATTTTATTTAGTGATGGTGATTTACTTGGAGCTACCCTTGACCGTAACGGACTTCGCCCAAGCCGCTATTATATCACAAAAGATGGAATGCTTATTCTTTCTAGTGAAGTTGGGGTTCTTGATATTCCAGAAGAAAACATTGAAACAAAATCTCGTTTAATGCCTGGTCGTATTTTGCTTGTTGATACAGTTCAGAAAAAGATTATTTCTGATGATGAATGTAAACAGCAGTATGCAAATCTTTATCCTTATGGTGAATGGCTGGACAAAAATCTTGTTCATCTTAGTGATCTTAAAATTCCTAACCACAAAATTGAAACTTATACACAGGAAGAACGAGACCGCATGTACCGTGCATTTGGCTGGAACTACGAAGATGTAAACGAAATGGTTCTTCCAATGGCTAAAAATGGTGTTGAACCAACTGGTGCAATGGGTGTAGATACTCCATTGGCAGTTATGTCAGAAAAACATCAGTCCCTTTACAGTTACTTTAAACAGCTTTTTGCTCAGGTAACAAACCCTCCAATCGACAGTTTGCGTGAAAAAATCGTAACAGATACAACAGTTTATCTTGGAAAAGATGGTAATATGCTTAAACCAGAAAGCAAATCTTGTACGGTTCTTGAAATCAACAACCCAATTCTTACTGGTGTTGATATGATGAAGATTAAATCAATGAACAAACCAGGATTTAAGGTTGAAACAGTTTCTTTACTTTATTACAAGAATACATCTTTGGAAGCTGCAATTGATAAAGTTTTCGTTGATATTGACCGTGCTTATCGTGATGGTGCAAATATTATTGTATTGAGTGATCGTGGTGTTGATGAAAACCATGTTGCAATTCCTTCATTACTTGCTACTTCAGCTGTTGAACAATATTTAATCCGCACAAAGAAACGTACTGCAATTTCTATCATCCTTGAAACTGCAGAAATCCGGGATGTTCATCAGTCTGCAATGGCACTTGGTTATGGGGCCCGGGCAATCAATCCTTACCTGGCTCACGAATGTATTGCAGAACTTATTGATCAGAAGCTGCTTGATAAAGATTATCACACTGCAATTGAAGATTATAACAAAGCAATTATTGGTGGAATTGTTAAAATTGCCGCTAAAATGGGTATTTCTACAATCCAGTCTTACCAGTCAGCTCAGATTTTCGAAGCAGTAGGTATTGATAAAGATGTAACTGATAAATACTTTACAAATACAGTTAGCCGTGTTGGTGGTATTGGTCTTAAAGAAATTGAAGATGATGTAAACTATCATCATAACCAGGCATTTGATCCACTTGGACTTACAGTTAATACTCATCTTGATTCTGTTGGTAACCATAAATTACGCCGTGGTCCTACAGCAGAAGATCATCTTTATAATCCAGAAACAATCTGTGCTTTACAGGAAGCAACACGTACTGGAAATTACCAGCGTTTCAAAGAATATACAAGTTTAGTTGATGCAAACTCTCATCCACATACTTTGCGTGCTATGCTGGATTTTGACTTCCCAAGTGAAGGAATCAGCATTGATGATGTAGAACCAGTTGAATCAATTGTTCAGAGATTTAAGACTGGTGCTATGTCTTACGGTTCAATTAGTGAAGAAGCTCATAAATGTATGGCTGCTGCAATGAACCATTTGCACGGAAAATCAAACTCTGGTGAAGGTGGAGAAAAACCAGAACGTCTTGGAACAGAATATAACTCTGCAATTAAACAGGTTGCTTCTGGCCGCTTTGGTGTAACAGAAGAATACTTGCTTAGTGCCCGGGAAATCCAGATTAAAATGGCTCAAGGTGCAAAACCTGGTGAAGGGGGACACTTACCTGGCAAAAAAGTTTACCCTTGGATTGCAACAACTCGTTATGCAACCCCAGGTGTATCTTTAATTTCGCCACCTCCACACCACGATATTTATTCTATTGAAGACCTGGCTCAGTTGATTTACGACTTGAAAAATGCAAACCGTGCCGCCCGCATTTCTGTAAAGCTTGTTTCAGAAGCCGGTGTTGGTACAATTGCTGCCGGCGTTGCAAAAGCAGGAGCTCAGGTAATTCTTATTTCTGGTCACGATGGAGGAACCGGTGCCGCTCCAATCAGCTCAATTCACCATGCAGGTCTTCCTTGGGAACTTGGTTTGGCTGAAACTCACCAGACTTTGATTCAGAACGGTCTTCGTGGACGTGTTGTAATCGAAACTGACGGTAAACTTATGAGTGGCCGTGATGTTGTAATTGCAGGTCTTCTTGGTGCCGAAGAATTCGGATTTGCTACAGCTCCTCTTATTACAATGGGTTGTGGGATGATGCGTGTTTGTAACCTTGATACTTGTCCATTTGGCGTTGCAACTCAGAACAGCGACCTCCGTAAGAAGTTTGCTGGTAAACCAGAATATGTAGAAAACTTCATGAAATTCATTGCCCAGGAAATGCGGGAAATCATGGCTAAGCTTGGTGTTCACTCTGTTGATGAAATGTGTGGACGTACAGACTTGTTGAAATTGAAAGATAAACAGGGATTTAAGAGAGCTGGTTTGGTTGATATGAGCCGGGTTCTTGGTAATGAAGAATTAAGAATTAAGAATGAAGAATGGAAAGCTGATAGAAGTACCTATGACTTTAAACTTGAAAATACTATTGATGTAAGTAAATTACTTCCAGAATTTGAAAAGCTTACATCAAAAATCAAGGGAACACCTAATAAGCAATTCTTAATTCATAATTCAGCATTCTTAATTCAGAGCACTGACAGAACAGTTGGTACTATTTTAGGAAGTGAAATTCAAAAGAAGTTTGGAAACAGCCTTGAAGAAGACACATTTACAGTCAGTGCGACTGGTGGTGGTGGCCAGAGCTTTGGTGCATTCATTCCAAAGGGACTTACACTCCGACTTGAAGGTGACTCTAACGATGCATTTGGTAAGGGCTTAAGTGGTGGTAAAGTTGTAGTTTATCCTCCAAAAGCATTTAGTGGAAAAGCTGATGAAAATATTATCGTTGGTAATGTAGCATTGTTCGGTGCAACTAGCGGACAGGCATTTATTAATGGAGTGGCTGGTGAACGATTCTGTGTTCGTAACTCAGGTGCAACAGTTGTAGCAGAAGGCTGTGGAGATCACGGTCTTGAATACATGACTGGCGGTACAGCAGTTATTCTTGGTTCAACAGGTAAAAACCTTTGTGCCGGTATGAGCGGTGGTGTTGCTTATATCCTTGATGAAAAACATGACCTTTACAAACGCTTGAACAAGGAGCTTGTAACAGTTTATGAACTTGATGATGAAACAACTGTAGTTCGTACTGCTCCAAAATCAGGAGAAACTCCAGACGAATCAGTTCTTAAAGGTTTAATTGAAAAGCATGTAGCAGAAACTGGCTCAGAAAAAGGCAAGGCAATTCTTGCTGACTGGGCAAAATATAAGACAATGTTTAAGAAAATCATTCCAAATGACTACTTAAAGATTATGACAGAAATTGCTGCAGAGGAAAGACGTGGTTTGAATCACGAAGATGCCGTTCTTGCCGCATTCAAAAAATGTACAGCCTAGAGCCGGCAGTTATTGTTCAGTAAGTTATTGTTCAGTAGTTGAATAGTTTTATCTACCTATTTATAATGATTTTGTTATTTTCATTTTTGGAGGAAATTTTAAATGAAAAAATTTGGAACACTTATTGCTGCTTTGGCAGTAGTAGCTTTCTGTTTTACTGGATGTGCTAAATCTGGTAAAAAACAGATTAAAATTGGTGTTATCCAGTTGATGGAACATGCTGCTCTTGATGCAAACTACAAAGGCTTTGTAGACGGTCTTGCTGAAGCAGGATATGTAGATGGAGAAAACATCAAAATTGATTATCAGAATGCTCAGGGTGAACAGGCTAACTGTGTTACAATTGCTGAAAAATTAATCAATGATGGTGATGATTTAATTTTCGCTATTGCAACTCCAGCTGCCCAGGCTGTAGCAAACCTTACTCAGGATATTCCTGTTCTCATTTCTTCTGTAACAGACCCAGAATCTGCTAAACTTGTAAAATCTAATACAAATCCAGGAACAAACGTAACTGGTACATCAGATCTTACACCATGTGCTGCTCAGATTAGACTTTTGAAGAAACTTGTTCCTAATGCAAAAACAGTTGGTATGCTTTTCTGTTCTTCTGAACAGAACTCACGTTTCCAGATTGACCTTGCTGAAGCTGCTTGTAAAGCTGAAGGGTTGGACTTTGTTGAAGCTACAGTTTCTAACTCAAACGAAATTGCTCAGGTTACACAGGCTCTTTGTGGAAAATGTGATGTAATCTATTCTCCAACAGATAATATGATTGCTGCTGGTATGTCTTTGGTTGCACAGGTTGCAAACGAAAATAAAAAACCAACAATCGTAGGAGAAGAAGGTATGTGTGATGCTGGTGGTCTTGCTACTTACGGTATCAACTACTACGAACTTGGAAAACAGACTGCAAAAATGGCTGTTGAAATCTTAAAAGATGGTAAAAAACCTGCAGATATGCCAATCCAGTATCTGGATACTTGTGACTTGAAAGTAAATCAGGAAACAGCAAAGATTCTTGGAATTACAATTCCTGCAGATCTCTAATTTTTTAGATTAGAAATACTTTTTAATAGGGTTGTCTAAATACTTTTTTAGACAGCCCTTTTTTTTTGCTTACAAAAGTGATATAATATATACATCAATTTTCTATATAATATGTGCGGAGTTCTTCAATGCCAATAGTTAATGCAATGATTGGAGCCGTTTCTCAGGGCGTACTCTGGGGATTAATGACTTTAGGAGTATATCTTACTTTTAGAATTCTTAATGTGGCTGATATGACAGTAGATGGTAGTTTTGCAGCAGGTGGTGCTGTAACTGCTGTTTTAATTGTAAAAGGAATGGATCCACTTCTTACTTTGTTTTTTGTTTTTATAATGGGTTTATCTTGTGGTGCTGTTACAGGATTTATGAATACAAAGTTGAGAATCAACATTCTTTTAGCAAGTATTCTTACTCAAATTGCACTTTATTCAATTAACATCAGAATTATGGGTAAACCAAATACACCACTTTTAGGTGTTGATACAATCATGTCTAAGTTTATAAAGTTGACTGGTGACCATATTAATAAGACCCAGAGTTCCCTTATTATTGGTACTATTGTTGTTGCAATTATTATTGCCCTTATGTACTGGTTCTTTGGTACAGAATATGGTAGTGCAATTCGTGCAACTGGTGCTAATGAAAATATGGTTCGTGCTATGGGTGTTAATACAGACACTACTAAGATTGTTGGACTTATGATTTCTAACGGTATGGTTGCTTTATCTGGTGCCTTGGTTGCTCAAAGCCAGGGGTATGGTGATGTTCAAATGGGAGTTGGTACAATCGTAGTTGGTCTAGCTTCTATTATTATTGGCGAAGTTATTTTTGGAAATCGCTTTGGTTTGTGGTGGACACTAATTGCAGTTGTATTTGGTTCTATTATCTACAGAATTGTAATTGCCTTTGTTCTTCAGCTTGGTCTAAAATCTACAGACTTGAAGCTTCTTACAGCTTTAATTGTAGCAATATCACTTTCTGTTCCGGTTTTCAAAGAAAAAATTAATAAACGCAGAAGAGCATATAAAGGCCCTGCTAACGAAATTGATACAAGTCATAATGCAGATGAATATAAACGTTCAGTAGAAACAATCAGCGATTCTGAAGCTGTAAAATAGGATTGGGGGAAAAGAATGTTACAACTTACTAATATTACAAAGACTTTTAATCCTGGTACTATAACAGAAAAAAGGGCACTTCGTGGCATTGATTTACAGATTGAGGATGGAGATTTTATTACAGTAATCGGAGGAAATGGTGCTGGGAAATCAACATTATTAAACCTGATTGCCGGAGTTCATTATACAGATACTGGATCCATTGTTCTTGACGGAAAGGATCTTACTGGAAAACCAGAGTATGTTCGTGCAAAATATCTTGGTCGTGTATTTCAGGATCCAATGATGGGTACTGCTGCTAACATGAGCATTGAAGAGAATCTTGCTATGGCAATGCGCCGTGGAAAGAGAAGAGGTCTTGCATGGCATATTAAAAACGAAGAACGTGATTTATACCGCGAAAAATTAGCATTGCTTGATTTAGGGCTTGATAAGCGTATGCAGGCAAAAGTAGGACTTCTTTCTGGTGGTCAGCGCCAGGCACTTACATTGCTTATGTCATGTTTACAAAAACCAAAGTTGCTATTACTGGATGAACATACAGCGGCTCTGGATCCAAAAACTGCAAAAAAAGTTCTTGAGCTTACAGAAGAATTTGTTACACAGGATAAACTTACAACTTTCATGGTTACTCATAATATGAAAGATGCTATTCGTTATGGAAATCGTTTGATTATGATGATGGATGGTAAAGTAGTTTATGATGTCCGTGGCGAAGAAAAGAAAAATCTTACTGTAGAAGATTTGCTTGCTAAGTTTAGCGTAAGTGGTGTTGTAAGCGACAAATTATTAGGATAACCTTTTATGTCAGGGGGCATTATGACAGCATAATGTCCTCTATTTTTTTCTATTTTGAAAATAAAGTAATTTCTACACGGCGGTTGGCAGCCTTTCCTTCCGGAGTACTGTTATCTGCAACAGGTCTTGAACTTCCACGCCCCTGGCAAATACACTTATCAGCAGGAACACCTCGCTTTACCAATTCTGCCGCAATAGTATTTGCACGTTCAATAGAAAGCTGCATTTCGGCATTTGGTTGTCCTGTGCTGGCAGTATGACCTTCTATTAAAAAGGCTGTAGTGCCAGAAGCTTTAAGAATTTCCGCAATCTGATTCAGGCGTACTTCTTCACCTGGTAATAATTCTGCACTGTTAGATTTAAACTGGAGATTTTTCATTGTAAGACGAAGTCCAGCTGCAGTTTCTTCAATACCAATATCATTACCCATAGACACAGCAACTCTGTTAATTACCGGCATAACTTTTTCTGAATCCATGGAAGGTGCATATTCTGTAAAGAGAGCAATTCCACCTTTAAAAGTATATGAATTACCATCGTTATAAATAAAAGTTTCTTCACAATAATCACGAACAACAATGGCATAACCAGTGGCTTTTGAAATGTACATTGTTGCTTTATGAGAACCAGAGGCAGATTTTAGGGAAGGGTCACCTTCTTCATCAATGATAGAATAACCGTATCTTGTTGCCCATTGAGCACTAAAAACATAAACTTCTTCATCATGAAAAATTTCATCACCAGTGTATGTGTACAAAACTTCCATTGGAAATTTAGTAGGAATTCCTTTATTTAGAGGATCTACAGAACGTTCTGCAGTTGCAGTCCAGCTGTCACCAATGCGTACTTCATTTTTTGGAAATGCAGGAAAACTTCTAAAACTTGGATATCCACAGTCTTCAATCATTTCGAATTTTCCATCTTCAGAGATTCTAAAAGTAGAAGGGGTTGCATTATGTACCGAATCGGCAACACTTACATTTTTGTGAACAGTTTTTTCATCAACATAAAAGCTGCCTTCATATAAGCCATCTTTTCCAGCAATACAGGCTTTTACTTCACGACTCATGAGACCTTTATATTTGTTATTATCGTAACGGCGTAGGTCGGTTCTTTCAACCATTGTGTAATTTGAACCGCCCTTGTAAGAAAATTTTATAGGCTCCGATGGGAAGATCAAGGCTGTAAAAGCTGTTGCCACTAAAATTAAAAGATTTTTTTTGCAAATGTTCATAATGAAGTCTCCTGATACTACTATAAACATTATAAATAAATAGTGTAACACCGTTTTGTAAAATCTGTATATTTTCTTAAAAAGGTACCATTTTTTCCCACCAGACGACAAAAAACTATTTGTTGACATATTAGTGAAAATTTAATAATATAGAAGAAACAGCGACAAAGAGGTCGTAAATTGATGAATCAGAGCAAATGTATGTGCATTTGTTTTATTGGTTCCTCGATTTACGGCCTCTTTTTTTTTATTTTTTGCTGTTCAGGAGCTAGCAAATGGGTAAACCAACAGGATTTTTAGACTTTGAACGTATTGAGAATGGAAAAGTTCCTCCAATGGAACGCATTGAAAACTTTGATGAATTCCATCCAAAACTCGATGAAAAAGCCAGAAGAGAACAGGCCGCTCGTTGTATGAACTGTGGTGTTCCAATGTGTGGAAGCGCTATTAAATTGGCAGGTATGGTTACAGGTTGTCCTCTTCATAATTTTATTCCTGAATGGAACGATGCTCTTTTCCAGGGACAGTTTGATATGGCTGCCTGGAGACTTTTAAAGACTTCATCATTCCCAGAATTTACTGGTAGAGTTTGTCCTGCATTGTGTGAAAAAGCATGTAACTGTGGAAATCCTACTGTTGGGGAAGGAGCTGTTACAGTTCACGACAATGAATTATTCATTATTGAAAAAGCCTTTGAAACTGGTTATATGAAACCACAGATTCCAGCTGTTCGTTCTGGAAAAAAAGTTGCTGTAATTGGTGCTGGCCCTGCAGGTCTTGCAGTTGCAGATGCTCTTAATCGCCGTGGTCATTCAGTTACTGTTTATGAAAGAGAAGATAAAGCTGGTGGTCTTTTGATGTATGGCATTCCAAACATGAAGCTGGATAAAAAAGTAATTGACCGCCGTATTGAATTAATGAAAGCAGAAGGTGTCGAATTTGTATTTAATGCTGATGTTGGAAACAATACAGCAGCTTATCCTATCCTTAATACTCACCATGCAATTGCTCTTTGTTGTGGTGCAAAAAAAGCACGACCTCTTTCTGCTGCAGGTGTAGATAAACTGGCAAAAGGTGGAGATGGAGCAGAAGGAGGTGTAATGCTTGCTGTTGATTTTCTTAAGAGAGTAACAAAATGTGTAGTTCAGCGTCCAGGTGCTTCTACAAAGCAGTTGGAAAAGGAACTTGCTTCTGAATATGGAATTAATGTTGCAGATAAGCACGTAATTGTACTTGGTGGTGGTGATACTGGTAATGACTGTACTGGTTCTGTAATCCGCCTGGGTTGTAAATCAGTTACACAAATTGAAATGATGCCTTGCCCTCCAACAGAAAGAGCTGCAAATAATCCATGGCCACAGTGGCCAAAAACACTTAAGACAGATTACGGTGCAGAAGAAAGTATTGCAAAATTTGGTCATGATCCCCGTGTTTATGAAACAACAATCAAAGAAGTTTATTCAAAAGATGGAAAGGTTACTGGTATTAAAACTGTTCAGGTTGGATTTGAAATGGTTGATGGCCAACGTAAGCTTGTAGAAAAAGAAGGTTCAGAAAAAGAGCTTCCTGCTGATTTAATTTTAATTGCAGCTGGATTCCTTGGTTGTGAAGATTATACAGCAAATGCTTTTGGAACACCTCTTACTCCTCGAAATACTGTTGAATCAGTTGGAGAAGCAACTCCAGAATTAGCATCTCCAAACGGATATAAAACATCTGTAGAAAAAGTATTTACAGCAGGTGATATGCATAGAGGTCAGTCATTGGTTGTTTGGGCTATTGCAGAAGGCCGTGAATGTGCACGCCAGATAGATGAATATCTGATGGGTTATTCAAATATGTAGGAAGCAAGACATGGGTTTACATGATGAATGTGGAGTAGTAGGTGTTTTCGGGTGTGAAAATGCTGCCTCTTTAACATATTTTGGACTTGTATCTTTACAGCATAGAGGTCAGGAAAGTGCCGGAATTGCAGTTTCCGATGGGCAGACAATAAAATTAAAGAAAAGTCTCGGTCTTGTGGGAGACATTTTTAATCAAGATGATTTTGCTGAATTAAAGGGAAGCATATCTGTTGGTCATGTTCGTTATGCAACTGCAGGTGGAAGAACTATAGAAAACGCACAGCCATTTTTTAATACTTTTAAATTAGGTTCCCTCGCTCTTGCACACAATGGACAGCTTGTTAATTATGAACCATTAAGAGAAATGCTGGAAGATGCAGGCTCAACTTTTAGTTCATCTAGTGATACAGAAGTAATTTTAAAACTGATTGCCCGCTCATATAAAAAAGGTCTGGAACTGGCTCTAAAAAATACAATTCAGCTTATTAAAGGTTCATATGCCTTGTGTATCATTACAGAAGATACATTAATTGGTGTAAGAGATTCTAATGGAATCCGTCCCCTTTGTCTTGGAAAAGTTGGAGATGGTTATATTATGGCCAGCGAATCTTGTGCCATTGATGCTGTAAATGGTGAATATATTAGAGATATTGCTCCTGGCGAAATTGTAATGATTTCTAAAGATGGTATAAAGTCCTTTATGTCAGAAGAAAAAATACAGAAACAGACTTGTGTTTTTGAATATGTATATTTTGCCCGTCCAGATTCTGTTATTGACGGCATTTCTGTTCAGGAAGCCCGCTATAAAATGGGTGCTGCTTTAGCAAAAGAGTCTTCAGTAGCTGCTGATGTTGTTATTGGTGTTCCAGATAGCGGTATTGGAGCTGCAATTGGTTATTCAAGAGAAACAGGCATTCCTTATGTAACAGGTATTGTAAAAAATAAATATATAGGACGAACTTTTATTGCTCCAACCCAGGCAGAAAGAGAAAACATGGTTTATGTAAAACTTAATGCCTTACGAAGTGATTTGGATGGAAAGCGAGTTGTTGTAATTGATGATTCAATTGTTCGTGGAACCACAAGCCGCCGTTTAGTTCAGATATTAAGAAGGGCAGGTGCAAAAGAAGTTCACTTTAGAGTATCATCACCACCTGTAAAATTTCCATGCCATTTGGGAATTGATACACCAAGTAAAAATGAATTAATCAGCTCTGCTCACGATGTAGAAGAAATCCGCAAAGAAATTGGTGCCGACTCATTGGCATTTATCAGTCTTAAAGGAATGATTTCTGCGTTAATAGATTGTAATCCAAGTGCAAATGGTTTTTGTAGAGGCTGTTTCTGTGGTGAATATCCGGTAAAATAGGTTATTTCTAATTATAAGTTTTAATAATAGAGTCAGCAATGGCAGTTCGTTTCATACATCTGTCCATGGCTTCTTTTTCTATATAGCGATGGGCTTCCTGTTCTGTCATATTCAAGTTCTGCATTAAAAGCATTTTTGCCCTGTTTACAAGACGGATTTCTTCCATTTTTTCTTTTAACTTTACAGTCTGACTAGATAAAACCTGAATTTTAAACTGAACTGCAATTGCAATTTTAATCATATTGTAAAAGTAGAAAGAGTCAAAAGGAGAGGTGATTGTAAGAATTCCATAGCCTTCGACCTTGTAACTAATCTGTTCAAAAAATTGTGGTGGTGTAAGCAAAAGGATTGTACTTAATGATGAAGAAATATCAACAGCAAAGTCAGTTCCTTCTCCATCTGCAAAATCTGCAATTACAATATTAAAGTTCCGTTCCCCACATAAACGGCGTGCCTCATTAAAATCATCAACAACCTGTGTTTCAAACATAGGCGCAATAAGCATGGCACTTATTTGAGATGAAATTTTGCTGTCCTTTGTTACTACAAGCACTGTATGGGAATCGGCAGTCATTTTCTATTTTCCAAAAACCATCTTTATAAAATCACTTTCTTCTGCAATTTTTTTAGCACAATCCAATGTATCTGGAAGCACTGCAATATTAGAATTGTTTGAATCAAAAAGATTTTCTTCTACAGCGGCAGGTGGAATAAGATTATTTTTGATACCGTCAATTGCAGCATAAATAATTAAGGTAAATGCCAAATATGGATTACATTCTGGATCTGCAGAACGAAGTTCAAGGCGGGCAGTCTTTTTTGTTGCAGGAACACGAATCATGGTGGAGCGGTTCTGATTTCCCCAGCAAATATACTTTGGTGCCTTGCATTCTCCAAGACGATTATATGAGTTTTCAGTTGAATTAAGGTAATATGTAAGTTCCTCTGCGTGTTTTAAAATTCCTGCAATAATATTTGGAATTTTAGACTGATCTGAGGAAGAAACATTAATGTGGAATCCACTTCCAGCTTCATTTTCCAATGGCTTTGGTGAAAAATCCGCAAAAATACCATTTGAGGCTGCTTTTGTTCTTACAATCCACTTAAAAGTAGCTGTGTTATCAGCAGCAGTTAGAGCATCTGAATAGTGGAAGTCAATTTCATTCTGACCAGGGCCTTCTTCATGGTGGCTGGCTTCTGGAATAATTCCCATTTGTTCAAGAGTAAAACAAATATCCCGGCGGATATTTTCACCTTTATCTTCTGGAGCAATGTCCATGTAACCTGCATTATCAAAGGGAATTTTAGTTGGTTCACCATTTTGATCCAATTTAAAAAGATAAAACTCTACCTCTGGACCAAATGACAGTGTAACATTACATTCATCTCTTGCCTGTTTCATTGCTTTTTTAAGCATGTTGCGGCAATCTTTTTCGTATGGAGTTCCATCTGGATATTTGATATTACAGAACATACGGCACACTTTACCAGTATTTGGCCTCCAGGGTAGTACTGAAAGAGTTGTTGGATCAGGATGAAGGAAAAGATCTGATTTATTTGGAGTTTCAAAACCGTCAATTGCAGAAGCATCAAAACTAATTCCCAGTTCAAAGGCCCGACTTAACTGATCTGCCATAATAGAAATATTCTTTTGCTTTCCATGAAGATCAAAAAAAGCTAATCTAATAAATTTTACATCTTCTTCCCGAACAAAAGTCAATACTTCTTCTTGTGTGTACATATAAACCTCGTATTATAATTTTACATTTTTTTGCAGGCTTTGACAAATTCAACAAACAGTTTTCCTGCATTATTTGGTCTGCTCTTAAATTCTGGATGGAATTGTACGCCAATATAGAATGGATGATCTTTTTTAGAAAGTTCAACAGCTTCTACAAGCATTCCATCTGGAGAAGTTCCACCAATAACAAGTCCATTCTGTTCCATTTCTTCACGGAACTGGTTATTAAATTCATAACGATGGCGATGTCGTTCATCAATTAAATCAGATTTATATGCTTCTTTTAAGATAGTACCTTCTTTTACACTACAAGGGTAGCTTCCAAGACGCATTGTACCACCCATAATTACACCTTTTTGATCTTTCATAAGGTCAATAACAGGATGTTCACTCATTTCATTAAATTCCACAGAGTTTGCATCTGCATAACCAAGTACATCACGGGCAAATTCAATAACAGCAATTTGCATACCAAGACAAATACCAAAATATGGAAGTTTATAAGTTCGTGCATAACCACAGGCATGAATCATACCTTCAATACCACGGTTTCCAAATCCACCAGGAAGAATAATTCCGGCGCAATCACCAAAAATGGAAGGTGCAGATTCATCTGTAACAGAGTCACTGTCTACCCATTTAATTTTAATATTACAACCAACCTGGAAGCTGGCATGGTTCAAAGCTTCAACAATACTCAAATAAGAGTCGTGAAGTTTAACATATTTACCAACAAGGGCAATCTGAACTTCTCCTGTGCGACCATGAATATTGTTTACCATTTCTGTCCATTCAGTTAAATCTGGAGCAGGAGCTTCAATACCAAGTTCACGGCAAACAACATCATCCATTTTTTGATCATGAAGCATAAGAGGAACTTCATATAAACTTGGAAGAGTAGTGTTGTTAATTACACAGTCTTCACCCACATTACAGAACAAAGAAATCTTTTTGCGAATATCATCAGGAATAAATTCATCACAACGAGCAACAATAATATCCGGATGAATTCCAACACCCATCAATTCTTTTACAGAATGCTGTGTTGGTTTTGATTTAAATTCTTCAGAGCCGGAAATATATGGAACCAGACAAACATGAATAAAGAGACAGTTTCTGCGACCAACTTCCAATGCCAGCTGACGAATTGATTCAAGGAAAGGCTGGCTTTCAATATCACCAGTTGTACCACCAACTTCTACAATACAAACATCGGCACCAGAAACTTCTGCATTTTTAAGAATAAAATCCTTAATTTCGTTTGTAACATGAGGAATAATCTGAACAGTTTGACCAAGATATTCACCCTGACGTTCCTTGTTCAAAACCTGCCAATAAACACGACCAGAAGTCAAATTTGAGTATTTAGTAAGGTTTTCATCAATAAAGCGTTCATAGTGACCAAGATCCAAGTCTGTTTCAGCACCATCTTCTGTAACAAATACTTCGCCATGCTGGAATGGACTCATTGTACCTGGGTCAACGTTCATGTATGGGTCTAATTTTTGTGATGCAACTTTTAGCCCTCTGCATTTTAAAAGACGACCTAAACTTGCAGCAGTAATACCTTTTCCAAGACCACTAACAACGCCACCTGTTACAAAAATAAACTTTGCCATTTTCATCCTCCAACCACAGCAAATCAATTAAGGTAAAAAAAAGAGGTCGTAGAATATGCACCAAAGCTGCCTGAAGACAGTTTCAGTATATATTCTACGACCTCTTTGCCGTTTCAATAAATGTACTTATATAATATCCCTTTCTGGCTTTTTGTGCAATATTAATTAAAAGTGATATCTCTAAGCTGACCGTTTCCACCACCATTGAAAGTTAAATACAAACTGTCAATGCCATCTGGAATCTTTATATCAGCCGAATATTGCTCCCAAAAATTGCTGGAATCTGTTTTAATAATGCCAAGTACCGGACCATCCCATTTTGTTCTAACTTCATATACTCCATAGAAATAGCCCCGTGTCGTAATAGTGATTTTATTTACATTTTTGAATTCAAAATACTTAAAACCAATAGTTGCATCATTTGTAATATTTACGATATAACCAGGATTTTCATCTCCATCAGCACCATCCTGAGTAATTTTTGGATATTCACTGCCACCCACATATTTACTTGGCTTATTTTTTACAAAAAGATTGCAGGCAATATAAGTACCGTATGTACCTTCTGCAACCAATGGACCACCATTTAAACCACAGGAAGTAATTTCAACTTGAGGAATTGTTCCGTCTGATAAAACCGTAATTTTTTCGGCACAACCCTGGCGACAATACCAGCTGTTGTTTGTATGACGATGATAGAACATATAATATTCACCATTAATACATTCAAAACCACCGTGATTATTTGCACCATAAGCGGCAGGCATATCAGCCGGTTTATATGAATCAATATGAAGATCGCAGTTACTTACAATCACACCTTTATAAACAAAATCTTTTGTAGGAGATTTACTTGTGGCATAGCAAAGCTCGTGCATAACAGCAGATGAGAAAACAAAATAGTAAGTATCGCCGATTTTACGGATAGATGGAGCTTCGAAAAATTCATGATCTTTAAAACCACACCAGTTTTGTGTTGAAACAAGAGGATATGTACAATCAGTTTTAATAGGAGTTACTACATTGCCTTTATCATCAAAAGCAGAACTGTAATGGTCACCAGGAGCAATTACAACTGGTTCTTCAATAATCGTAAGCATATCTGAAGCATCAAGAACAGTAGCCATGGCACCAATTCTGTCTTTCATATGATTTCCGCAGAAACCTGTATAAAGATATACTTTGCCGTTTTCAGTTAATACACCTGGATCAAACTGTGGCATATCACCTTTACGATCACCTAAGCGAGTTCCATCTTTATAGTGAACATAACCGTAAAATTCATATTTTCCAGCTGGAGAATCACAAACAGCAACCGAAACAAAGCCAACCTTATCCATTACATAGTAAATATAATAGCGACCATCAGGACCTTGAGTAACATCAGGGGCATATAAAACCATTCTTCCGTCTTGAGCCGGATCCTGGTCTTTTTTATAAATGACACCTTCATATTTCCAGTCTTTTAAATTAGAAACTGGGGCAGAGTAACAAATGTAATCGCCTAAGCAGAAAACAGGGCCGTTAAATTCATCATGAGAACCATAAACATAAACACGGTCTCCAAAAACATGAGGTTCTCCATCTGGAACATATTCCCATGATGGCATATAAGGATTAAAAATTTGCTGTTTCATATTATTCTCCAAATCAAAACTTTTAACATTTATTATAATGGCACAAATATAAGCAAACAATAAGGGAAACGTAGGATAAGAAAAACGCCAATACTGACAAATCTGTAATTTTTTGCTATACTAAGGGTTAGTTATTTTTTTTAAGTGGAGTAAAAAGTGAAAAAAAATTCAAAAATCTGCCTATTTTCATTTTTTATTTCCCTATTCCATCTTACATCTTGCGAATTATTTAACACTTCATTAAATGATTATTTGGAAGAATATACAGAAAAAGCAGCTATTGAAATCATGAAAACAAGCTGTGAAATTAGAACAGATAAATACGGTAATAAATGTATTGGTAGTGATTCAGATATTGACTTTACCTTTTTTCTAAGAAATCCAAAAGATTTTCAGTTGGATATGGAGTTTCTTTTAGAATCATCTACAACTCCAAATGAATACACTGTTTCGCAAACTGATGATAAAAAAGTAGCGGTATTTTCTATTCCCTTTTCTGATTTGAAAACAAAAGAATTATCTGGGGAAAATCTTAATGGAAAAATTACGCTTAAAAACCATATTTATACATATCTTGAATATAGTTCGTTTCCTGTTGAATTAAGGATTGATACTGTTCCACCAGCAGTAAAAAATGCCATGATACAACTGACAGATGCTAGTAATGGAGAATATGTTCTTTGTTTTTATTTGCCTGTTGTAAATGGTACAGTACACGAAAAAGATACAAAAATCTTAAAAATTAACAATAGAACCTGGTATTTTTCAAAAGATGGTAAAAAAATATATACAGATATTCAATGTACAGCGGAAGATACACAGAATTTTGCATCATCAATGACAGTTTATCCTCTTGATGACGGAGGTACTGGCTTTGATTCTTCAAACTGTCCCGAAGGTTATTTTCCTTGGTTTTATAAAACAGGAATTACAGAAAGTACACAGGAACATCGTTTTACAGTTACAATAGAAGATGATGCTGGTTTTACTTCCAATGCAAATGTTAGCAGTCAGGGATATCAGTTAGAGCCTGTCACCTTTGAAATAGAATCTTCTGCAAATCAGTTTGAACCAATCAATGAAAATACAATCTACAATGCTAATAGTGAAAGCGCTACTGCTAAAATCCGTATTGTTCATTCTGGAAAAACAGTATCTTCTTCTGCATTCCCAGAAGGCAAGGATTGTGGTGAGGTTGATGTTACCTATGCGGTATACAGTCAGAGCAATACAAATGAACCAAATCCATATAAAACTGGAAAAGTAAAGGTTTCAAAAGATAATCCTGGTATTATTGAATTACCATATGGCCCTGATTATTATATAACGGCTGATGTTTCCAAAGATTATTATCTGGATAGTGATACAGCGGTTCAAAAAATAAAAGAAATTAAACGAAATAGCAATACTTATTATGTCAGCAATTCCGGAGAGACAAGTAATGGTTCATATCACAGCCTTCAGAAAGGTGGCCTTGGTACCAGAAAAAAACCATTCAAATCATTACAAGATGTTGTTATTGATATTACTAACTACAACGGAAGTTATTCAGATTATTCTATCAACCTTTTAAGCAATCTCACTTTCGGCCAAACTGCCACATATATGATGAATAATACCCTTGCAAAAGATATTACCCTTAATGGTAACGGTTATAGAATTGATGGCAAGAATAAATGTAATTCAATAATTAAAAATAATCCAGGAAATTCTAATTCAGTATTAACACTTAAGAATGTTACACTAACAGGCGGCGGAGTTACTGGAAATGAGGATGTATATGGTTCTGCAATTAATCTTGATAGTGGTTCTGTTCGCTTAGAAAGTGGAACAGTAATTACAGGAAATATTTCTACATTTGGCGCAGTATATGTTTCAGAT
>JAHAZJ010000033.1 GCA_018385315.1 Treponema sp.
GTTTGAAAGTCTGTCATTTCTTGTAAATGTGCATAAAGAGAATATAATCCATTCCACCCATCTGTATCATGACCAATAATAATATAATTACCATAACTCTCATTACTTCCACACTCTAGAACAGTACCTTCAGCTATAGGATAAATAGGAGTACCTGCATCATTTGCTATATCAATCCCAGAATGAAAAGATTTCGTATTTGTTTCATTAACTTTTATAATATCTCTTTTACCGAATTCCGATGATATTTTTCCTACAGTTGGTTGAGAAAATCTTATACTATTTGAAGAATCAGGATCTGGGAATATTGTACTATTATCTTCCGTTATGAGATTGATCTCTTCTAGTACTTTATTATTAACGGTTTTTGCAAGAAAATCTTTTCTCTTATCAATTATATTATAACCTTCTGTGGTATATTGCGGAATTTGCAAGTAACCATTATTTTTTTGGATTTTGGCTGTTTTCGATGAGACCTTTGATGATAATATAGTAATTTGCTTTTTGTTTTCCGACTCAGCCTTTCCTTTTTCTTCCGCAATCATTGCAGCATCACATGCACGGGTAAAATAAATAGGATTTGTTTTTTCAGTTTTACTATCACTATAAAATGTCCCACTTGAATGAGAAAAATCTTGCGAATCAGTAGCAGAATTATTATCGCTTTGATTTGATGTATCTGTTGCCGTTGTTTCTGCTATTTCTGTTGTTTTATTGGCTGGTGTATTTGATGCTGGTGTTGTTGTTTCTGCAGGCGGGTCTTTTGGTACTGTTGTATATTCGTAAGGGCAGCCAGTTCCATTATAGGTGTCCCAGACAGAAGGTCCACCACCATTTACAAGTCTGCTTTCTTCATCCGTAAGTTCCCGGCATTTGGGACTTAATCTGGAAATTTGTTCTTCCAGAGTTGGAAATCTTTTTTTAAATAGGCTCATTTTTTACTCTCTCAGTTTTTAGTATATGTAAAAATTATAGGATGGGTTTAGATTCTTAGTCAAGGGGCAGTTATAATGTTTGTGAAATAAAAATGAAAAATGCTTTCTAAAATAAAATCCATTATCTTTTATCCTAGTCTGCACCTTCAATATGGATTTTCGAAACTTTGTTGTTTTCGATATAAAAAATCAAATCTAGCTGACATTCATATTGGGCTGAACTCATTTCAAAAATTATCATTTCATCGTTATGATCTTGCTTACCATATTTATCAAAAACTTCTTCAATAGTTGAACCCACTTGGATGTTTCGCTTTGTAGAATATTTTGGAGAAGAAGTTTCAATATAGTAAACATATTTATTATGATTGTCAAAACAAGTCCAACCAATTTCGAGACCATCAAAGTTTTTCATTTTTTGGTTTTCATATAAAGTAATGGCATTATTTGATGAAAAAAAATTATAATCTTCTACTGCAGAATATAATTGAACAAAAATTTCGCCCTTCATAAGGGAAAAATCTTCTAAAGTCAACGGGTCTCTTTGTTCTTTTTCTTCTTGTTCTTTCAATTCTTTTAAATGCCTTCGTCTTTCTGCTGCAATCTCAGAAGGTTTTTTTATTGGAGTAAGAATTGGTTCTGGAGGAATGTATTCTTGTTCTTTAACCTTCTCTTTTGTATTTTTATTAGAACAAGAAATGGAAAGAAATATTAATGCGATAAAGATTAATTTTTTCATTTTGGCCAACCTTCGGAAATTTTTTCAAAAAGAAAATAATGAACGCATATAATCCTGTTGCAATCCTGGGATGTAATTTCATATTTTAAAAATCACCTCTCTCTTCTCATTATTCAATCATTTTACCATTTTTAAAATAAACGTAATCATTATGTTCTGATTTATATATTTTATCGAATACACAATATACTTTAATTGTTTTTCCTTTGGCATCCCGTGCAGAACCTAGAGTTTTAGATTTGAAATTACAAACAATTCCAGATTCTTCATTTTCTGTTCCACTATTAAAAAGTATTGAGTACTTATTGCCTGGATGGTGTTTATTTTGTGATGCGTAAACTATTGTCCCTGTTAGAAGAATCCTTTTGTTTTTATAATAATCTGTAAAGTCATTTGGATTTGCTTTATAAAAATACTCCCAGTTGTCTGCATTCCAAAAAATACATACTACCTATCGGCTACGAACCTTCGTTAGGTTAAAATCTACCTTCTGTTACAGCTTCTCTAAGACACTTGTTCATTCTTGTCTGATAACCTTTACCTGTAGCTTTCATTATTGCAAGGATATCTGCATCGATTTTAAATGAGATAAGTACTTTTTTTGGAGTAATGTCAAAATATTCTTTATGATACGGAACAAATTCCTGTAATTCTTTTTTTGAGAATTTTGGAGAATCTTCATCATAAGTAATTGGAATTTTCTCAATTTCTGCAATACGCTCAGCCGTTAATTTTTTTGATGTAATCATAATAGACCTCCTTCAAATCATTATCTGCTCTTTGGGCAGAAATAATTCTTGTTCGCTCTCGCTCCGTAAAAGTAGTTACAAGAATCAAAAGACCGTTTATACAGCCGATTCCATTCCATCGTTCTTCAGCAACAGAATGATTTCTGTCATATCGGACAAGAAAATATGGATCGTCGAATACATCCGCTATTTCCTCGAAGCCAAAACCATGTTTTTTTCGGTTTATCTCGTTCTTTTCCTCATCCCATTCAAAGCGACCATCATCGCTTATTACAGTTTTACCCATAATAAATCCTTATATATAGTATATATCTACAAGGATATACTGTCAAATATTTATTATTTATCAGCTTGAAAGTTTATCCTGTCAAAAAAAACTATAAATTTGTTGCCATAACAGTGTAATACTACTATAATAGTGTATATGTACGACCATACATATATTGCTATAGATTTAAAATCTTTTTATGCCTCTGTTGAATGTAGGGAACGGGGGCTGGATCCTCTGAAAACTAATCTGGTTGTTGCTGATGCATCCCGAACGTCTAAAACAATTTGTCTGGCGGTTACTCCTACTCTAAAAGCATATGGTCTTTCTGGGCGTAGCCGTCTTTTCGAAGTTGAAGCAAAGGCTCGTGAAATAAAGGCTAAGACTGGAAAAGATTTGGAATATATAGTTGCACCTCCCCATATGAGTCTTTATATTCAATACTCTTCACTTATCTATAAAATCTATCTTCATTATTTTAGCCCGGAAGATATTCATGTTTATTCCATTGATGAAGTTTTTATTGATGCCACCAGCTATCTTAAATTTTATAACATAGATGCTCATACGCTTACTCTAAAGGTTATAAAGGATGTGCTTTCTCAAACTGGAATTACTGCAACTGCTGGCATTGCTCCCAATCTTTATTTGTGCAAAATTGCAATGGATATTGTGGCAAAACATATTCCAGCTGATAAGGATGGGGCTCGAATTGCAGAACTAGACGAAATGTCTTACAGACAAAAGCTTTGGGCTCATAAACCTATTACGGATTTCTGGCGGGTTGGAAATGGGATTGCTGGGCGCCTTTCAAAGGTTGGGCTTTATACTATGGGTGATATTGCCTTGCAATCTGTAAAAAATGAACAAGTGCTTTATGATATTCTTGGTATTGATGCTGAAATATTAATTGATCATGCCTGGGGATACGAACCAGTTACAATGAAGCATATCAAAAATTATAAATCTTCCCAAAAAGGCATTTCTTGCGGCCAGGTACTTAGCAAGCCCTATGAATATGAAAAAGCACGGATTGTGGTAAGAGAGATGGCTGAACTGATGGCTTTAGATTTGTTTAACAAGAAACTTCTTTCTTCCAGTGTATTTCTTTGGATTTGCTATGACAAAGATTCTCTCCTTTATGATTCTTATGAAGGTCAACTTGTAATGGATCCTTATGGAAGAATTATGCCTAAACCGGTACACGGAGGTTGCGGATTGGGAACAGAAACAAACAGTTCTGCAGTAATTATTCATGCCATTCTAAAAATTTTTGATAAAATAGTGGACCCTAATCTGTTGATTCGTCGCATAAACATGGGTGCAAACGATGTAATTCCCGTAGAAATGAGACAACCAGGGTTGTTTGATGAAGATGAAGAAGAATCTCATAAAAAAGAAGACAGTCTGCAGAAAACCCGGCTTAAAATTATTAAAAGATTTGGGAAAAATGCACTGCTAAAAGGTATGAATCTGCAGGAAGGTGCCACTACCATAGAAAGAAATGCTCAAATTGGAGGCCACAAAGCATGATAGATAATTCAAATAAAATGGAAAAATATATAAGTATTCTGGAAAAATCATGGCCTAAAGAATCACTTCGCCCAAAAATGCCACTTAAAGACAGAGCAAAAATATTTCTGCCTTTTGCGGCATTAAAGGGATATGAAGAAAGCCTTGAGTCAGTGCGCAAAATTATGGAAAGTGATGAAAGGACGTCAACAGACCCTACTCAATTTCTCGTGTAATATTTTTGAGCCAGCCCTTTTTTAGATAGTGAATTACTACAACTGGCATTTTTTCAAATTCATCAAGATACAAAATAAAATAAACCCAGATTGGAGGTAGTTTAAATACAAAGGCGGCTAACAACCCTAATGGAACTGAAACAACCCACATGCTAATACAATCCATGATAAATCCGAATTTTGCATCTCCACCGGCTCGGAAAATACCGCAGATTAATACTGTATTAATTGCAGCCCCTGTAATTGAGAAAGCATTAATAAACATTAAAAGATCTCTGTAATGAGCTGCGGCAGGTGTTAGTTCTGCCAGCAATGGCATAATTGGGAAACAGCATAATAAAAGAATACTACCTGCAACTCCTGCAAGAATTGTACTTCTTACAAGACGCTTTGCATTTCTTTCTGCCAATTCCATGTCTCCACTACCCATGGTTTTTCCAAGGACAACGGCTCCACCATAAGCCATTCCAAAACACATAATTGAAGCCAGCTGTCGAATAACATTTACAACTGAATTTGCTGCTACAATATCTTCTCCCATGTGGCCAAGTATTACAGAATATGTGGCAAATGCCGCGCCCCATACCAATTCATTTCCTAATGCTGGTAAGGAAAACTTAATAAAATCTATATTCAGTACTTTATTAAAGGTAAAGATATTTGAAATTTTAAATGAAACATCTTTTTGTGTTCTGGCATATATTATACATAAAACCATTTCAATAAAACGGGCAATTGTTGTTGCAATTCCTACCCCAATAATTCCCATTTTGAAACCAAAAATAAAGACTGCATTCAGTCCAATATTTAAAAGCAAAGCAACTGTTGTAATGATAGTTACACTTTTTACACGCTCAATACTTTTAAAACCAGCTTGGAAAATCTGAGAAATGGAGAAAAATAAATAAGAAAGACTTACAGCACGAAGATATCTGGCTCCTTCTTTAATGAGAGGTTCCTCGTTTGTAAAAATTTTCATAAGCAATTCCGGAAAAAACATGGCCCCAATTGTAAAAACAATGCCAAAAGAAGCAGAAATTCTTAAGGCTGCACCATGTAAAATCTTAATTGATTGAACATCTTTTTTGCCCCAATACTGTGCTGCAAGCATAACCAGTCCAGAAGAAAGACCTGTGGCAACCATTACAATAATAAATTGGATTTGCCCTGCCAGTGATGAAGCTGCAATGGCTGTTTGACCTACATAGCCCAGCATAATTACATCTGCGCTGGTTACGGCAGCCACAATCAGGTTCTGAATAGCCATTGGTCCAACAATATGAAATAAGGATTTGTAAAAATTTTTTGCTTCTTGAATCATAAACGTGTTTAATTAAAATAATCCTAAAAAAAAGATACCTCATTATAGAAAAATAAATGATTTTGTAAAATAAGAAAGTCTCCTCAATTTTTCTCTAGCCCACAAAAAATATAGGGGAAATCCTTTGTATCTAATTAATAAATTCACTTATATAATAGAAGAAAAATATAAAAAGGATAATTATATGTTAAGAATTGTTGAAACTAAATTGGGAAAAATCCAGGGATTACCTGCTGCAGATCCTCGTATTACATCATTTAAAGGCATTCCGTTTGCAAAACCTCCTGTAGGCAATTTGCGCTTTCATGCTCCTGTTCCTGTGGAAAAATGGGATGGTGTCTTAAAAGCTTTTGATTTTGGTCCAATTTCGGTTCAACCTACTCCAAATTATGATCCAAATGATTTATATTGCCGTGAATGGTCTGTTGATGAAAATATTGCTATGAGTGAAGACAGTCTTTACTTAAATGTATGGACTCCTGCTAAAAAAGCAGATGAAAAACTTCCTGTTTATATCTGGATTTACGGTGGAGGTTTCCAGACTGGTTTTACGGCAGAAATGGAATTTGATGGAGAACGCATTGCCCGACGTGGTATTGTTGTCGTTACTGTTGCATATCGATTAAACATGTTTGGTTTTATGTGCCATCCAGAAATTACAGCAGAAAATCCTGATGCACCTGCTAACTTTGGTTTACTTGACCAGAGAATGGCAATGCAGTGGGTAAAAGATAATATTGAGGCTTTTGGTGGAGATGCAGATAATATCACTATTGGAGGACAGTCTGCAGGTGGTGGTTCTGTTATGAATCAGATTTTACATGGCACAAAAGGCATTTTTAAACGTGCAGTTTGTCACAGTGGTATGTTCTACATGCCTGGAAACAATATTATGAATCCACGCACTTTAGCAGATGCAGAAAAATTGGGTGAAGACTTCTTTAAGTTCTGTGGTGCAAAAAGTCTTACAGATATGCGTAAATTCACAACTGCAGAATTACGCAAAAAATGGGATGAATACGGTGGATTTGGTAAATCAATTGCAACCTGGCTTCCTGTAAAAGATGATAAATTCATTAAGAATGAACTTTTTGAAGCTTTTAATAAAAATGAACTTGATTATGTTCCATTAATTACCGGTTTTACAACTGACGAATTCCGCTATGTGCCAGAAGGAATGGATAAAGATTCTGCCAGCATTAGTGCTATTGAAATTGCAATTAAAACATATCTTGAAAAAGCTAAGGAAAATGGTGTCAAATGCCCTACTTATACATATCAATTTGATGTTGAAATTCCTGGTTGGGATAACCCTGGAAAATTCCATTCGGTAGATCTCTGGTTCTGGTTTGAAACTTTGGCAAAATGCTGGAGACCTTTTACAGGAAAATGGTATGATGTAAGCCGCCAGATGTGTAATTACTTGTGTAATTTTATTAAAAATGGAGACCCAAATGGTAACGACTGTGACGGTATTCCAATGGAAAAATGGGAACCTTCTACGGCAGATAATCAGAAAAACATTGTGTTTAGAGTTTAAGTAGCACAAATTGACGAACCGCATAGCAAGCCCTCCATCACTTTTTGATGGAGGGCTTGTTTTTCGATGAACCTAAAACAACCCTTACGGCTTGTTTTTTAACGGTTCTTCTATTTTAATGGTTCTTTTGATGAACCTAAAACAACCCTTGCGGCTTGTTTTTTAACGGTTCTTCTATTTTAGCGCTGCTAAACCAGTTAGCAGCTTGAGCCGTTCTTTCGATGAACCTAAAACAACCCTTACGGCTTGTTTTTTAACGGTTCTTCTATTTTAGGCATCCTGTAAAGCTTCGTAGCCTTCTTCGCCGGTTCTTACTTTTATTACATTTGTCACATCATAAACGAAGATTTTTCCATCACCAATGTGACCTGTGTAAAGAACTTCTTTTGCAGCAGTAATTACTAAGTCAACTGGAACTTCTGACACTACAATATCAACCTTAATCTTTGGAAGAAGTGTCATGTTGATTTCAGCACCACGATACTTCTGAGTGCTGCCATGCTGAACACCACAGCCAAGAACGTTTGTTACTGTCATACCTGTAACGTTGATGTCGTTCATTGCAGCCTTCAATTCATCAAACTTGCTCTGGCGTGTAATGATTGTAACCATATGGAACTTAGCATCTGGATGAGAAGTTGCCTTTGTAACTGGGAGTGCTTTTTCAACTGGTACAACTGGAGCACTAGCTGGTGCACCTTCTGTCATTACCTGTGGAGCAATCATAAAGTCTGCATAAGAAGAATCAATACCATGTTCAAGCTTATCAAGACCAATAATTTCTTCTTCCTTGCTGGCTCTTAAACCATGGAACTTTTTAATAGCAGCAAAAGTAATAATCATACAAATTGTTGTCCAAAGAAGGATTGCACCTTCACCAAGAGCCTGAACACCAAGCTGGCGGAAACCATGTCCGTAGAACAAACCTGTATCAACACTGAACAAACCACAAGCAATTGTACCCCAAACACCGTTTGCCAAGTGAACAGCAACAGCACCAACTGGGTCATCAATATGTAATTTAAGATCGATGAATTCTACAACAACTACTACTAAAATACCTGCAACAATACCAATGATTGTAGCACCTAAAGCATCACAACATGCACAAGGAGCTGTAATTGCAACAAGACCTGCCAAAGAAGCGTTTAATGTCATTGAAACATCAGGTTTACCGTTCTTTATCCAAGTAAAAATCATTGTTGTTACACAAGCAACTGCTGGAGCAATTGTTGTTGTTGTGAATACAGCAGCCAAACCACCAATTCCTTCCAACTGAACACAAGCAGCACCGTTAAAGCCATACCATCCGAACCAAAGAATGAATGTACCAAGAGCACCAAGTGTCAAAGAGTGACCAGGAATAGCGTTTACTTTTGTTACTTTTCCGTTCTTATCATATTCATACTTACCAATACGAGGACCAAGGAAGATGGCACCAATCAAAGCAGCACAACCACCAACTGAGTGAATTGCAGCAGAACCAGCAAAATCAATAAATCCCATCTGAGCCAACCAGCCCTGTCCATTCCATACCCAACCAGCTTCGATTGGATAAACTACAGCAGAAATGATTCCGGAATAAATACAATAGGCACTGAACTTAGTTCTTTCAGCCATTGAACCAGAAACGATTGTAGCAGCTGTTGCACAGAATACTAAGTTGAATACGAAAGAAGACCAGTCTATATCAGCAAAGTTAGTGAATAACTGCATGTTTGGTTTACCAATTAAACCAAAGAAATAGTTTTCGCTCATCATTAAGCCAAAACCAAGAAGCATGAACATTGGTGTACCAATACAGAAGTCCATCAAGTTCTTCATGATGATGTTACCAGCGTTTTTTGCACGGGTAAAACCAGTTTCAACCATTGCGAATCCACACTGCATAAAGAATACAAGTGCGGCACCCATGAGGAACCAAACTCCCCAAACTGCATCTGCCATAATCAACCTCCTCTTATAGCAAAAAAGGCGTCGGTATAATACCGCTAAAACAGCAGCATACCGACGCCCTTGTCATTAATTATTTGAAAATTTAGATATCAAAACAATATTTCCCTATTGCATTTTCCACAACAGAAAAAAAAAGACGCCATGGACATATATCCACGGCGTCTTTGTCGTTTGATGTTTAAGTTATATATTTTCTAAAAAAAATTGTCAATTGATTTTAGAAAAAAAATCTGAAAATTTTAGATTCTCTCTTAACATAAAAAGCACTATAATTTACTTATGACTTGGATGTTATTGGTTTTGGTTTATGGACTTTTAAAAGGTGCCAGGGAAATTGCTAAAAAAAAGGCAATGGAAAAGAACACCGTTATGGAAGTTCTGGTGATTTATACCCTGCTTTCTTTTGTGTTTGTTATTCCTCAAGCTCCACAAGCTGGCGGACTAGAACCAATTTACTATTTATGGATTGCAATTAAATCTTTCAGTATTTTTTTAGCCTGGATTTGCAGTTTCCGTTCGTTAAAAAAGCTTCCAGTTAGTGTTTATGGAGTTCTGGACCTTTCCCGTATTCTTTTTGCCACATCCCTTGGTGTTTTAGCTTTGGGAGAAACAATTAAGATATTCCAGGGAATGGGCCTTGTTTTTGTATGTTTTGGTCTTGTTTTATTAAAATTTAAACCTGCATTTTTAAAAAAAATATTCCATGTTGATGAATCTCCAATCACTTTAACACCAGACGAAAGCCCATTCTCCAATGAAAATTCCGGTGAAAATCCTTCTTGCTCTACTAACACTTTAGAAAAATTATCAACCTGTACGCAAAATAATACACCTGTAAAACAGGATAAATCAGTAAATTTCTATATTTTTCTGGCTTTTTTGTCTTGCATGCTTAATGCGGTGTCTGGTTTTTTAGACAAAGTGCTTATGAAAGACATTTCCAGTTCCCAATTACAGTTCTGGTACATGCTTTTTCTTATTGCGTATTATCTGATTTATGTCCTGATTTTCAGAGTAAAAATCTCCCCTACAGTCTTCAAAAATGGTTGGGTATGGCTTTTAGCAATTATGTTTGTTATTGGGGACAAAGCCCTGTTTATAGCAAATGGCAATCCTGCAAGCAAAATTACTATTATGACTCTTATAAAACAGGCTGGTTGTCTTGTTACAATCTTAGGGGGAAAGTTTGTGTTTAAAGAAAAAAATACGGGCTACAGATTGTTCTGCGCCTGTATTATTATTGTTGGCATTGTAATGGGTGTTATATAAAATACTAAAAAAATCACTTTTAATTCTATTAAATTTATTCAATTTCTCTAAAGATTTTTTGGCTTTTTTACCTATCTCGATGTATAATTATTTCTATACATAAAAACAAAGGAATCTTAAATGCCAATCACAAAATATCTTGAACATAATGCAGAACAGTTTGGAAACGACTGCGCTCTTGTTGAATTAAATCCTGAAGTTCGTGATACACGAAGAATGACTTGGAAAGAGTATGATCTTACTCAGCCAGAACCAAATCTTCCTTACAGAAGAGAAATCAGTTGGAAAATCTTTAATGAAAAAGCAAATCGCTGTGCCCACTATCTTTTAGAAAGAGGAGTTCATCCTGGTGACAAGGTTGGCATCTTGATGATGAACTGTCTTGAATGGCTTCCAATCTATTTTGGAATTTTAAAAACAGGTGCCCTGGCTGTTCCATTAAACTTCCGTTATGCCAGTGATGAAATTGATTATTGTTTGAATCTGGCTGATATTTCTGTGCTTTTCTTCGGTCCAGAATTTATTGGTCGTTTGGAAGCAATTTCAGATAAAATTATTGCCCATCGTCTTTTAATTTATGTTGGCGAAGGTCATGAACCAACTTTCTCTGAAAATTATGTTATGTCTGCCATGAACTATTCTTCTGAAAATCTTAATATTGAAATTTCAGATGATGATTATGGTGCAATCTATTTTAGTTCCGGTACAACAGGATTTCCAAAAGCAATTTTACACAAACATAGGGCTTTAATGCATTCTTGTGCCTGTGAACAGAATCATCATGGACAGAAAAAGGATGATGTATTCCTTTGTATTCCACCTCTCTATCACACTGGGGCAAAAATGCATTGGTTTGGTTCTTTAATTTCTGGTGGGAAAGCCGTTTTACTTCGTGGAACAAAACCTGAAACAATTCTGAAAGCTGTTAGTGAAGAAAAATGTACTATTGTATGGCTTTTGGTTCCCTGGGCTCAGGATATTCTTGTTGCTCTTGAAAAAGGCGATGTAAATATTAAAGATTATCATCTTGATCAGTGGAGACTTATGCACATTGGAGCTCAACCTGTTCCTAAAAAACTGATTGAAGACTGGAAAAAATATTTCCCACATCATGATTATGATACAAACTATGGTCTTTCTGAATCTATTGGTCCAGGATGTGTACACCTTGGTGTTGGAAATGATCATAAAATTGGTGCCATTGGTATTGCCGGTTACGGCTGGAAAGTTCGCATTGTTGATGAAAAACGCAATGAAGTAAAACAAGGGGATGTTGGTGAACTTGCTGTATTTGGTCCTGGTGTAATGGTTGAATACTACAAAAACCCTGAAGCAACTGCAGAAGTAAAGGACAAAGATGGCTGGCTTTACACAGGTGATATGGCCATGATGGATGAAGACGGATTTGTTTACCTGGTAGACCGGAAAAAGGATGTTATTATCACTGGTGGAGAAAACATCTATCCTGTTCAAATTGAAGACTTCTTGCACAAAATGCCACAGATTAAAGATGTTGCAGTAATTGGTCTTGCAGACGAACGTCTTGGAGAAATTACTGCTGCAATTATTGAACTAAAGGAAGGTATTTCTTGTACAGAAGAAGATGTAAACAATTTCTGCATGGAACTTCCAAAATATAAACGACCAAAGAAGATTATTTTTGCTCCAGTTCCAAGAAACCCAACCGGAAAAATCGAAAAACCAAAGCTGAGAGAGTTGTACAGAACGGTAGACCCCTTTGCAAGTATGAAGGGCTAACGGGAACAGAATCAAAAAATAAATCATTTATAGCAAGGGAGCGGATAACAAAAAAGACACAATCCGACAACATCTGCACAAGCGAAGCGCGGAAGCCGTTGTCGGAATGTGGCTTTATTTGTTAGAAGCGCCATTTTTATACAAATCTGTTAAATTTTTTGAAGACACAATGGAGGTATTATGCTGCTCATAGTTTTATTACTCATTCTTTTCTTTGGAGTAATGGTTGGTGTTGGTGTTTATTCACGTAAAAACGCCACAGATGTTAATGGCTTCGTACTTGGAGGTCGTTCTGTTGGTCCATGGCTTACTGCCTTTGCTTTTGGAACATCTTATTTCTCTGCGGTTATCTTTGTAGGATACGCTGGTCAGTTTGGTTGGCTTTTTGGTCTCGCTTCAACATGGGCAGGACTTGGAAATGCTTTTATTGGTTCGCTTCTTGCATGGAACATTTTGGGAAGAAGAACTCGCATTATGACACAGCATTTAGATGCAAAAACAATGCCTGACTTTTTTGGAAAGCGTTTTAATTCCACACCACTTAAAGTTGTAGCATCACTTATTGTTTTTCTATTCCTTATTCCCTATACAGCTTCCCTTTATAATGGATTATCATCTCTCTTTGGTCTTGTATTCAACATTCCATATTGGGTTGTAATTCTTATTATGGCAGTTCTTACAGGATTCTATGTAATTTTTGGTGGATACATGGCAACTGCAATTAATGACTTTATTCAGGGTCTTATTATGCTAGTTGGTATTGTAGCAGTTATTCTTGCAGTTCTTTCACAAAACGGAGGCCTTTTAGCTGCAACACAGAAATTATCAGCAGTTCCAGCAGAAGGTTGGACAGGTGGTGCATTTACATCATTCTTTGGTCCAGATCCATTATTCCTTTTATTTGTAGTAATTCTTACATCACTTGGTACCTGGGGGCTTCCACAAATGGTTGGTAAGTTCTATGCAATTAAGAGTGAAAAAGCTATTCAAAAAGGAACCATCATTTCTACTATTTTTGCTATTATTGTAGCTGGTGGATGTTACTTCTTGGGTGGCTTTGGTCGTCTTTATGCAGACAAGATTTCTTTTTCTGCAAATGGAAAACCACTTTTTGACTCAATTGTTCCTGCTATGCTTTCTACATTACCAACAATTATTATTGCTGTTGTAATCGTACTTGTTCTTTCTGCTTCAATGTCTACCCTTTCTTCATTGGTTCTTACATCAAGTTCTACATTCACACTGGATGTTATTAAACCTGCATCAAAGAATGAAATGACAGAAAAGAAACAAGTTCTAATTATGAGAGTATTTATTGTATTCTTTATCATTGTTTCTGCATTAATTGCTGTATTCAAAGATGCAAATCCTGGTGTAACCTTCATTGCTCAGATGATGGGTGTTTCTTGGGGTGGTCTTGCGGGTGCATTCCTTGCTCCATACTTATACGGACTTTACTGGAAAGGTGTTACAAAAGCTTCAACAGTTGTATGTTTCATCTGGGGTACAGGACTTGCTATTACACAGTTCGTAATTTCTATGACTGGTGTAAATGTTGCTGCCTGGCCATCATTCTTTGCCCTTATGTTCAAGACAAGTCTCCATTCTGGTGTATTTGCAATGGTTGGCGGTTTGATTATGGTTCCAATTGTAAGCTTGTTCACTAAGAAAATGGAAAAAGCTAAAGTTGATGCAATGTTCACTTGCTACGAAGAAAAAGTAGAAGTAACAAAGAAAGTAGCTTTAAAAGACGAAGAATAGTCTGTTAGAACTACTATAAAATAGAAATGCCTTTGGAAAATCAAAAATCCAAAGGCATATTTTATTATAATTCTGAACCCAATATATCTCACTTTGTAAAAGCTAAATCTTAAATTTATCTACCTGAACTCCAATATCAATAATTGCATCGTTTACAATACCTGATAGTGAATGTAAATCATTACCCGCTGTATTAATTAATTCTACACCATCTGCCATTTCTTTCATGGCTTAAAATAACAAGAACAGCACTTGTTTCATATAATATCATAAATTGGCTAATCTGTAAATCAAACTAACATCTGATTAGAAAACATGGAAAAAAGCTCAGAATGCCTATTGCATTTAAGTCAAAAATGTCAGGCTCAGAGAACTAGCATTTTTCAAGCAATAAGGATGACTTATCTACAAGCGTATCATTTTTAAAAATTTCAAGACTGATTTTTTCCTGTGTAAAACTATCCAATTTTCCTTAACTCTCCGACTTGTTGAAGCAAAATGTAAAAATCAACAAAAACTTGAAAAATATGGTATAATAAGAACTTAGTAAAAGACGTAAGAATTTTATGCTGACAGTTTTGTCGGTATTAAAAGATTTATGGCGGATAGGGGGAAATTTTGTTAGGTTGATGGGCCACTGGCCCACTTATCGTTGATAAGGTAAATCTTCCGGCAAATTTCTTTTATGTCATTCGTTGAATGGCAAGAATAAAATCTAA
>JAHAZJ010000049.1 GCA_018385315.1 Treponema sp.
TGTTTACCGAATTTTGGATAGTGGTTTTCGCGAACGTCTTTAACTTCTTTCTTCCATCCTTCAACATCAACTTTGAGGATTTCTGGGAGAGTTTTCTTGTAGCAGTCAGCAAGACCTTCAGTATTCAATGCACCATCAGCTGGCATAAGACCAATTGGAGTGTCCTTAGCATTGTCAACGCCATTACAGCGGTCGAAAATCCAAGCGAGAACGCGTGAGTTATCACCGTATCCTGGCCACATGAATCCACCTGGAAGATCCTTGTTGTTATCATCCTTACGGAACCAGTTAACGTAGAAAATCTTAGGAAGCTTATCCTTATCAGGAGCAGCATTACCTACATCAATCCAGTGCTGGAAGTAGTCACCCATGTTATATCCACAGAATGGGAGAATAGCAAATGGGTCACGACGGATTTTACCAACTTCAGCAGCGTTGATTGTAGAAGCAGCAGTGATTTCTGAACCTACGATAGATCCAAGGAATACACCGTGTTCCCAAGAACGAGCCTGGTGTACAAGAGGTACAGTTGAAGGACGACGTCCACCAAACAAGATAGCAGAAATTGGTACACCTTCTGGAGATTCCCAGTCAGATGCAATACATGGACACTGTCCAGCAGGTGCTGTGAAACGAGCATTTGGATGAGCCATTTCTTCACCTTTTGGAGCCTTGTCTTTTTCAAATGCAGGACGTGTATTTCCTTTCCAGTCAACCAAGTTGCCTTTTGCAGGATATCCGATTCCTTCCCACCATACATCACCGTCTTCAGTAAGAGCACAGTTTGTATAGATTGTATTCTTTTCTGCAGAAATAAGAGCATTCTTGTTAGACTGAGCAGAAGTTCCTGGTGCAACACCAAAGAAACCAGCTTCTGGGTTGATAGCGTAGAGACGACCATCTTTTCCGAACTTCATCCAAGCAATATCATCACCTACAGTTTCTACTTTCCAACCAGGGATAGTAGGAATCAACATAGCCAAGTTTGTTTTACCACAAGCACTTGGGAAAGCACCTGTTACGTATTTTACTTCACCCTTAGGGTTTGTAAGTTTAAGAATAAGCATGTGTTCAGCCAACCAGCCTTCATCACGTGCAATAACAGTAGCAATACGGAGAGCGAAACATTTCTTTCCAAGAAGAGCGTTTCCACCGTATCCAGAACCGTAAGACCAGATGAGGCGTTCTTCTGGGAAATGAGAGATGTATTTGTTTTCTACATCAGCACATGGCCAGATTCCACCGTCTGTTTCACCATTGTTCAATGGTTTACCAACTGAGTGGAGACATGGAACGAATCCATCATCCAAGTACTGCCAAACTTTTTCGCCAGCACGTGTCATGATGTCCATGTTCAATACAACGTATTCTGAGTCTGTAAGTTCAACACCGTATTTAGCGATTGGTGAACCAAGTGGTCCCATACAGAAAGGAATAACATACATTGTACGACCATGCATACAACCTGTATAAAGACCTGTCATAGTAGCTTTCAATTCTTTTGGATCGATCCAATGGTTTGTTGGACCAGCATCTTCTTCTTTTACAGAAGAGATAAATGTACGTGCTTCAACACGAGCAACATCACTTGGAAGTGAGCGGAACAAGAAAGAATTTTCTTTCTTTGCAAGTGGAGTAGCAAGACCAGCTTTAACACATTTCTGCATTAATTCGTCATACTCTTTTTTAGAACCATCACAAACTACAACATTGTCTGGTTCACACATTTTTACACATTCTTCAATCCAAGCTTTAATCTTGGCATTTTTAATGTCAGCAACTGTCATTAATGTACCTCTTTTTATACGATAGAAAAAAGGCCTCTCCAAGAAACCAATTTTCTCCAACTATAATTTAATACTTTTTTAGTCCGTATTCAATAGAATTGAGAAGATTTGAAGATTTTAAAAGGAAGATTATTTTTTTATTAGGCTTGAATAGAGAACAGTTCTCCAGGCAAAGGACGGGCCCCAGAAAGTGCATAAGTATTTTTCATTGCAGCTTTCATTTCTTTTTGATATGCCTGAATCATTTTTTCTATTTCATTAGAACCAAGACTTTTTACTGTTGCAGGTTTTTCATTTTTAAGTGCAGAAACTCGTTCTATAAGAGAATTTAGTATTCGTAAACGGTTTATTGAAACACCATTTTGTCCACTGCCAGCTGCTACACCAGATACATGCTCAAAATGAGAATACATTAATGCAGTTTTGTTAACTGGAATGTAAAGTTTCCCTGCATTATTTGACGAAGATAAGCTTTCATATTTAATTGTGTTTAAATTTCCAATAAATGAACTCATATTCCACTCCGAAACAAATACAATTCTTTCAAAACTGTTGTATTTATTTAAGTATCCTTATTTTTTTATCGGAAACTTTAAATATTTATTAAGCAAAATTTTCTTTGATTTCATTTTTAAGAAATTTATAGAAAAAAATCATTAGAATTTGTATACTGAACTATATTTTTATTATCAGGAAGGCTACTATGGGCGGCATATTTGGTGTAGCTTCAAAAAAAGATTGTTCATTAGATTTATTTTTTGGAGTTGATTATCATTCTCATTTAGGTACAAGACGGGGTGGTATTGCAATTTATAATTATGAAGGAAAATTCCAAAGATCTATTCATAATATTCAAAACTCACCTTTTAGAACAAAGTTCGAAAAAGATATTGATGATATGCATGGAAATATGGGCATTGGTTGTATTAGTGATTTTGAACCACAACCATTGCTTGTACACTCCCGTTTAGGAAACTTTGCCATTACAACAGTTGGAATTGTTACAAATAAAGATGAACTTATAAATGAAATTCTTGCCACTGGAAACACACACTTCCTTGAAATGAGTGGTGGCGAAATCAATCAGACAGAACTAATTATTGCTCTTATAAATCAGAAAGAATCTATTTTAGAAGGCATAAAAAACGTTCAGGCAAAAATTAAAGGTTCTATCTCAATGTTAGTATTAACAAAAGAGGGAATCTATGCCGCACGGGATAAATTAGGTAGAACTCCAATCCAAATTGGTAAAAAAGAAGATGCCTATTGTGCTTCCTTCGAAAATTTTGCCTATGTAAATCTTGGATATAATGATTATCATGAATTAGGACCTGCAGAAATTGTATTGATGACAGCTGACGGTATTACCACATTACAACAGCCTCAAAAAGAAATGAAAATCTGTACATTCCTTTGGATTTATTACGGTTATCCTACAGCAAGTTATGAAGGTGTTAATGTTGAAGCAATGAGATATAACTGTGGAAAATATCTTGCTAAACGTGATAAAGATTCTGTTCATCCAGATGCAATTGCAGGTGTTCCAGATTCTGGTACTGCACATGCTGTAGGATATGCAAATGAATCAGGCATTCCTTTTACACGTCCATTTATTAAATATACACCTACTTGGCCTCGGTCCTTTATGCCTACAAGCCAGGAACAGAGAAATCTTATTGCCCACATGAAGCTTATTCCTGTTCAACCTTTAATTAAAGGAAAGAAAATTCTTTTGATTGATGACTCTATTGTTCGTGGAACACAGCTGCGGGAAACAACTGATTTCTTGTATCAAAGCGGTGCAAAAGAAGTTCACATTCGTCCTGCATGTCCACCATTAGTTTTTGGATGTAAATACTTAAATTTCAGTCGTTCAAAATCAGAAATGGATTTAATTACAAGACGTGTAATCCGAGATTTTGAAGGTGATAATGTTTCAAATGAAGTTCTTGCAAAATACTGTGATCCTGATTCACCAGAATATGCAAAAATG
>JAHAZJ010000055.1 GCA_018385315.1 Treponema sp.
CTAAAGGGGAGGGGTTGCCGGAGCTGCTTCACTGCCGGCTCGTGCCTGCTGCTCTGCCAGCTCCGGAGGGGCGCTGCCCCTGCCGTCTGCGGACGGCTCCCCGACCTTCATCCCACCGATAAACTGAAATTTTACTTTTCCTTATATTCATCTGGTATTGCTATTTGAAATGTTTCACACAACAGCATCACATCATGCACATCATTTTTATCGTGTTCATATCCCAAATGAAGCATTACCTGACTCAATGGTTCAATACAAGAAACAGTTATATCTCCAACTTTTCCAATACCGGAAAAAGTTTTTGATGGAAATATATCTCCCTCATAAACAATTCCGTCATCTGTAAATTCAAAACAATGTAAATCAATGATTCTTTGTTTATCATCTTTCCAGACAGTATGACCATCCGTTGTATAATCAGTATTTACTTCCTCAAATCCATGCTGCTTAATCACATAAATATAATCATGATAATGTTTCAGTTCAACAAACAAATCAATATCATTGTGTATTCTTGATTCTCTTTTAAGAAGTGCATCAACACCCCATCCGCCATCTAAATATACTTTAATTTCGTTTTGCAAAGCATATTTTATAATTTCACATGCATCTTCTGTACGTACCATAATCTATCCTCCAAATTCAAATCTTTGTATGCTTTCCAACTCACTAAAAGCCTGAAATTTGTCAGTCTTTCATCCTTTTTGTTATCAATCACCAATTAGCTGTAATCCATTAGGATTTAGCTGATATATTTTATCGCACACCTCTTCAATATACTTTCTATCGTGAGAAATGCTAATGACAGCCCCCGGAAATTCTCGGAGCATTTTTCTTATTACCGGACCGGACAATGGTGAAAAATTTCTTGTCGGTTCATCCAGAATAAGAACATTTGCACCACTTAAGCTCATCCTCAAGAGAAGCACTTTCGCCTTTTGTCCGCCTGATAACTCCCGAATCGGATGCTCCATTTCATCTGGTGTGTATTTAAGTGAACCAAGGTATGTTCTAATTCTTGTACGCTCTTCTTTATCTCCTGTTTTATCAAGGTAATCAACCGGTGTAACATCCAAATCCAGCAGGTCTTCATAAGTTTGAGGCATATATTCTGCTTTAATGTCATTCCGATTTAGGAGTTCTTCCGCTATCTTTTTTAGAAGAGTCGTTTTTCCTGCCCCGTTGGCTCCTATCATACAGATTTTTTCTGAACCTTTTATTTTTAAATGAATTCCTTCTGCTAAAATTCTTTTGCCATCCGGAGTCACAAGCTTTGAAAGTTCATATTCTATGACCGTTTTTCCTGCGGGAATGTGTGAGTTTTCATCCCCTAATTTGACAAAGATTGCTTCTTCCTGTTCCGGCATCTGAGTCATATTTTCATCTTCTTTTTCAAATCTTCGTTCCATTGCCTTAACCGTATGCATTTTGTCCTTTAAGTTTTTGGCAACAGACGGTGCTTGTCTGGTACAACTTCTTAATGCACCTTGTACACTCTGCATAACTCTTTGATATTTTTCATCGCGAATCTTTTTCTCCCTACGGTCACTCAGTGCCCGCTGTTTTTGGATTTCAAATTTATGAAGCCGTTCTTCCACATAGCGTCTATAGGGAAGCTTTGCCACGGTATATCTCGCCTTTGTTTTTCGTATAATCTGCTCGATATGTATCACCATGTTGGCAGTACGCTCTATCAGCGTTTCATCGTGTGAAATAAAAAGCACAATGTGCTTCCAGTCATTTATGATTTTTTCCAGTAATGTAAGCGTCGCAATGTCGATGTCATTGGAAGGTTCGTCCAACAACAGCACAGAAACATCGCGAATGAAAAGCCTCATAAGTTGTGTCTTGACTTTTTCGCCTCCTGAAAGACTACCCATTGTCTGGTTACTGTAGAAAAAATCATTTTTCATTCCAAATTTTCCCGCAATAACAGACAATTCTTTAGGCGTTTTCTCCCAGAATATTTCCTCTTCAGAAAAATATTCGTATATTGTTTTTTCCTTATCTTCATCGAGCATCTCCTGCGGAAGATAACCAAGACGTTCGTGTCCCATTATCCTTTCCCCATCTGCTTCTATATAGTTTTCTACAAGCGACGGATTGTATATCCACTTCATTAATGTCGATTTCCCATTTCCCTCTTCTCCAATAATAACTGCCTTATCTCCATCATTTAGCACAAGGTTGAAATCATTAAGAATTATTCTCAGGTCTTTTTTATGTGTTAAATTTAATTTTTTTATCTGCAACATTAAAGTTTCTCCTTTTCGAAGTCTGAGCCAATTATTATTTTGAACACACAAAAACGAGTCTTTTTTGCATACGCAAAAATAGACTCGCTAAATAGACCCTTATTTCTTTTCCAAAAGGAAAACAAAGGAAATGCCTCTTGCGATAATCCAACTTAAGCGTACACAAAACAAACCTATTCTCTACAGGCTCAATAACTATATGTGTCTTACTTAAATCAAATTATCTATTAATCATTTCCTCACCTTACACAAAATGTGCCTTTCTTTCTTCTAATGGCAATACTATCATACTGTATTTTTTGTGTCAATACATTTCACCTTATGGAAGTGCAAATTAAAATTTTC
>JAHAZJ010000062.1 GCA_018385315.1 Treponema sp.
CAAAAGATAAAAAGAAAACTCTCAATGCAAACGGTGAATTCGTTTTGCTAGAAAGTTATTTTACATCTTTGCAAGGTGTTATTGATTATATTGAGCAGACAGGGCTTGCCGAAGTTTTCAAAAACAAGAATGTTACAAATCTCGTAGATTATGTTTTTGGCGTAGAAGTTGGACTTGATACAAATGCAAGAAAAAATCGTGGCGGTGAAAATATGGCAAAAGCCGTTGCCCTAAAATTCAAAGGTGCAAATATTCCGTACCGTTCGGAAGTTAACAGCACGGAGTTTGAAGAGATAAAATCTCTTGGTCAGGATTTAAAAAGATTTGATTTTGTAATTCAAACAAAAAGGAAAACTTACCTTATCGAAACGAACTTTTACAATAGTGGTGGTTCAAAACTAAATGAAGTTGCCCGTGCTTATACAGATATTGCTCCAAAGATTAATCAGTATGCCAAATTTGAATTTGTTTGGATTACAGACGGACAAGGCTGGCTTTCTGCTAAAAACAAATTGGGTGAAGCATATTCTTTGATTCCAAGTATCTATAATCTTGCGAACTTGGACGAATTTCTTTCAAGAGTAAAATCTGAATTGTAGTCATGGGGAAAAATTTTTATGGCAAAGAATCTGTTTAATCATAATGTACAACTTGTTCCATTAAATATAAAAAATGCAGAACAGAATACTTTTCGTATGGAATTGATGAATGTTCCATATCTTCTATATGAAGTTGAAACCTTATCTACTGGAGAAAAAATTGTAATAAATAAACCTGGTGGAAAACGAAGTTGGGGAAGACTTTCAAAAAATGATTTTATGGTTTTTATTTATTCTCCTGATAATGAAGGTCTTTGGCTAATTTCTCATCCTGAAATTTTAGAAGATTTAAAATTAAAATATCAAGCTGATAAAAAAGAAACTGAAAATATTATTTACGGACTTTTAGATGTATGTAATGGTTTAGAGCCTGATAATGTTATTATAAATCGAAAACTAAAAAATATTAATGGAATAGAAACTGAAAAATTACTAAAAGTTTATAAATGGATTTGGGGACAAGAGGATTGTAATTATCCAACTGCAGAAGGTCGTTGGCTTTCAATGAATGCAATTTTGGCAGAATTCAATTTGAAGAAGGACTAGAAAAATTTCAATTTCCGCGTACTATCGCTCAGAAAATAAAGATTTTACTCTTGCAAAAGGCGATTGCCTGGAATTACTTCCAAATATCAACTTTCAGTTTGATATGATTTTCGCTGATCCACCGTATTTTCTTTCAAATGGTGGAATTTCCGTTCAAAGTGGAAAACAAGTCTGTGTAAACAAAGGTGACTGGGATAAATCTCAAGGCTTTGAAAAAGATAATGAATTTAATTACAAATGGCTTTCTTTGTGCCGCGAAAAACTAAAAGAAAATGGAACAATTTGGATTTCTGGTACGTACCATAATATTTTTTCTGTAGCTCAAATGCTCAATGAGTTGGACTTTAGAATTTTAAACTGTATTACTTGGGCAAAGACAAATCCACCGCCGAATTTAAGTTGCAAATTTTTCACGCATTCCACAGAGTTTATTCTTTGGGCAAGAAAAAACAAGAAAGTAACTCATTACTATAATTATGAGTTAATGAAAGAGATAAATGGTGGAACACAAATGCGAGATTTGTGGAGTTTGCCTGCGATTGCAAAGTGGGAAAAATCTTGTGGTAAACATCCAACGCAGAAACCATTACCGCTTTTAGCAAGAATTATTTTAGCAAGTACAAAAGAAAATGATTGGGTGCTGGATCCCTTTACGGGCTCTAGTACAACAGGAATTGCTGCAAGTTTATTGAATCGAAGATTTTTAGGATTAGATAAGGAAGATGATTTTTTGAAGATTTCAAAAAATCGTCGAGAAGAAATAAATGATATCAAAACACGATTTAAATATCGTGAAAAGATTATAAAATATTCGGATAAACTTTTAAAAGGAATATTTGAAGTTCATGAAGAAACTCCGTATTTCGGAATAGATTTACCGATTGAGTAAACAAGGCATAACACAATTTCCAAAGCCGACAGGCGGTCAAGATGCCTGTGCGGTACAACCCATTGTTATAAAGCTATAGGTTCGTAATATCATATTGATAATCATCTATATATAAGTTATGCTTCATATAGATAAGCATCTATATGAGGAAAGTCATGAATGAAGAAAAAATCAGCGAAATCTGTAAGGCTTTGGGAGATCCCAATCGGCTTAAAATTATTAAATTGCTGACTGATGGGGAACAATGTGCCTGTAAACTTTTGGAAGATTTTCAAATTACTCAGCCAACTTTATCTCACCATATGAAGATTCTTTCCGAAACAGGACTGGTATCTGTTCGTAAAGAGGGGAAGTGGACTTACTATTCTATAAGTTGCTGTATGTTTAAGGAATTCAAATCATATTTTGAGGTCATAACTTGCTATAGAGATAGGCATGATGGAGTAGTTGCAGGCAAAAAAAGCTGTTGTGGAGGGGAAATTCAATGATTTGGGATTTTATTCAGAATCAGATTCTAGGAATGAAATGGTTGAATGTGCTTGTTCAAAAAATTGTGACTGCTTGCCATCTTGATGCAGAAAGTCCAATAGGTGGGACAATCAGTTTCTTTTTTATGGATATTATAAAAATTACCATTCTGCTTTGTGTTTTGATATTTATAATTTCTTATATTCAGTCATTTTTTCCACCAGAAAAAAGCCGGAAAATTATGGGGCGTTTTGGTGGAATGGGTGCGCGGATTATTGGTGCACTTTTGGGAACTGTAACACCATTTTGTTCCTGTTCTTCCATTCCAATTTTTATGGGTTTTACTGCGGCAGGTCTTCCCCTGGGAGTTACTTTCAGCTTTTTGATTTCTTCTCCAATGGTAGATTTAGGAAGCCTGGTTCTTTTAATGAGTATTTTTGGTTGGAAAGTTGCAGTTCTTTATGTTCTTTTTGGCCTTGTGATAGCAGAGGCTGGCGGAACTTTAATAGAACATCTGCATATGGAAGAACAGATTGCTGAATTTATTAGAAATACAAAAGCCCCTGAGCTTCCAGAAATGGAAATAACTTTTAAAGATAGAATAAAGGGTGCCTGGAGTCAGGTGGTTTCTACCTATAAGCGGCTGATTCTTTATATTGTTGTGGGAGTTTTAATTGGAGCCGTAATACATAATTGGATTCCTGAACAGTGGGTTATCACAGCTTTAGGAAGTAAAAATCCTTTTGGAGTTATTATTGCAACTCTTTGCGGAGTTCCAATGTATGCAGATATTTTTGGATGCATTCCAATTAGCGAAGCACTTTTAGGAAAAGGCGCTTTATTGGGTGTTGTTTTAAGTTTTATGATGGCAGTCACAACTTTAAGTTTTCCATCTCTAGTAATGCTGAGTAAGGCGGTAAAACCAAAATTATTGGGGATTTTTATTGGGATTTGCGTAGTTGGAATTATTTGTGTTGGCTACTTTTTTAATTTTTTACAGAGATTTATTATATAATAAGGAGGCGTGATAAATATATGAAAATTGAATCAATTAAAATTTTAGGTCGTGATGGATGCAGCAACTGCATGGGGATGTTCCAGAATACAATTGATATTCTTGCAGAAAAAAATATTGCTGCAGATTGTCAGCATGTAACAGATTTACAGCAGATTATGGCTTATGGAGTAATGAGTCTTCCTGGCCTTGTAATTAATGATAAAGTTGTAAGTTATGGAAAAATTCTTTCTAAGGCAGATATTCAAAAATTTATTGAAAGTTAATAAAATAATGGAGTTCAGGATGAAATCACGTTAGTGCGTGGAGCACCTGCGAAGCAGTCCACTGGAGCGAACGGTGATTGAGCTTGTCGAAATCACCGTGAGTGAAGCGGATGAGCGTTAGCGAAGTGCGGAAGGCACGACCCGAGCGAAGGGAGGGGAACGCCCAAAGGAGTAAGAAAGCTGTCAGTCAAATGTTTTAGTGTTGTAGACTTTTATAATTTCTTCTTTTGCGGCCAAAAAAACATCCACTAAGGCTGGATCAAAATCTGTGCCCCGGCCTTTTTCAATGATCTGGAAACATTGGTCTATGGGCATTGCATCCCGGTAGCAGCGTTTTGCAGAAACTGCATCAAAAACATCAGCAATTGCCATGATTCGTGCACACAAAGGAATTTTTTCGCCATCAAGACCTTCTGGATAACCATTTCCGTTCCATTTTTCGTGGTGGTAACGGGCAACATAATATGCAGTTTTAAGGAATTCTGGATTATCCAGACGAGAGAAGGTTTCCAT
>JAHAZJ010000069.1 GCA_018385315.1 Treponema sp.
AAGGCGGGGATTTTAAGTGAAATGAATTGCTTTGTGAAAGTTTCAATCATTTATGGCCATAAATGATTGATTCTTCTTAGAAGGCGGGGATGTGTTTTATAAATTCAGCCCCTTCCGGGCCCCATGGCTTGAATAAAGAAAAATCAAAATACCAGGGAAGTCTTAGAGTAAAAGTACGAGAGCGAAAACGGGACTAGGAAGTGCCTCTGAAGCTGACGAGCGTAGCGAGATGGATAACTTCCACACAGCTTCAGCGAGCAACTTCGTAGGCACGTTGTAGCGGTAGTACTTTTACTCTAAGACGCTGTGGGAAGTTTGTTTGTTTGTTTGTTATTTTTTCTTTAATTTAAACCTGCTTTAGTTTTTTACTGTTTTTATTTGTATTCCAGTTTTTTTATATTCTTTATAGAGATTTCGTTGTGAATAAAAACGTTTAAAAATCTGCAGGAATGGTAAGTTGTCTCTTTTTCTGGCTCTTATAATTCTTTTTATTAGATTTGCTTTTACATAAATAATGGAATCACAGAGAGAAAGTAGTTCTGGTGTTTTATAAAGTAGTGTTGCATTTAAGATTATATTTTTGTCTTTGTTTGCTGCTATAAAATCTTTTGTGATGGAGATTACGTATGGATATACTATTTGTTCCTGTTTTTTTAGAAGTTCTGGAGATGTAAATAGTAATTTTCCTAGTTCTTTGCGATTCAACGTTCCATCATTATTTTGAATATTAAGATTCATTTCTTTTGCTTTAGTTCCGAATGCGGCAAGAATATCATTTTTTGCAAGTTCAATGGCCTGGTGCACATCTTTATCTGCATCTTTACAAAGCCAGCCCTGGTTTTCGTATTGAGAACAAATGTAGTTTTTACCTGCTGCCATTTTTCCTGTAACACATAGAATCAATGGAAATCTCCCCAGCATTTTCCGTATTCAATGCTTACTCTTAAAGGAACTGCCAATGTAACTGCAGTTTCCATTCTTTCTTTTATCAGGTTAATTGTTTTTTCAATTATTTCAGGTTTGTCTGGACATTCAAAAATTAATTCATCGTGAACTTGTAACAAAAGGTGGGCTTCTGATTTTGATGCTCTTAATCCGCTTACAACATTAAGCATTGCTTTTTTTACAATGTCTGCGGCACTTCCCTGAACTGGTGTATTAACTGCAATTCGTTCTGCTGCTGATTTTTCAATTTTATTTTTGCTGTTGATGTTAAGAATTGGTCTTTTACGTCCAAAAATTGTTTCTACATAGCCAGACTGTTCTGCATTAATTACCGTATTGTGAATAAAACTGTTGATTTTGGCATACATCTTAAAATAATTATCTATAAATAATGATGCTTGTGTTCTAGAAATGCCCAAGTCCTGAGCAAGGCGGAAAGCACTCATTCCATAAATTACCCCAAAGTTGATTGTTTTTGCTGTTCGGCGCATTTCTGCTGTTACTGCTTCTGGAGCGACTCCATAAATCATTGCTGCTGTTGCTTTATGAACGTCTGTTCCATTTATAAAAGATTCACACATTTTGGGATCTTGTGATAAATGGGCTAAAACAACTAGTTCAATTTGAGCATAATCTGCAGATATTAATACTTTGCCTTCTGGTGCAGTAAAAGCTGATCGAATTTTTCTTCCTGCATCTGAACGTACTGGTATGTTCTGAAGATTTGGTTCACGACAACTTAAGCGTCCTGTAGCAGTTCCTGTCTGAACAAAATCTGTATGAATTCTTCCCTGGGAATCTGTCATTTGTGGAAGAGTCTGAACATATGTTGATTGTAATTTTGCAAGTTCTCTATATTCAAGAATCATTTTTGGAACAGGATTTATTTGGGCTAATTCTTCCAAAACTGATGTGTCTGTTGAATAACCAGTTTTTGTCTTTTTACCTGTAGGCAACTTTAATTCTTCGAAAAGGACGGTTTGTAATTGTTTTGGCGAAGCAATGTTAAATTCGTGACCTACTGTTTTATAAATTTCTTGTTCTACTTGAGCAAGACTATGAGTTAATTCAATGTCGTAATCATTTAGATTTTGTGAGTTTAAATGGATTCCTGTAAGTTCCATTTGTGTTAAAACAGGTAGAACTTCCATTTCCATTAAGAATAGCTCTTTGTTTTTGTCATCTAATTTTTTCTTTAAATCATTCCATAGCAGAAGTGTAAAATCTGCATCTTCGGCACCATATGGAGCAGCCTGCTCTAGTGGTACATCTGCAAAAGTCTGACCTTTTCCAACTATGTTGTTAAATTCTATTCCTTTTAAACCAAGAATTGTTTCTCCCAGATATTCCAGGGAATAACCATTTTTGCCAATTCGTTCTGGATTTAACAGCCAGGCTGCTATCATTGTGTCTGCAAGACGACATTTAATAGAAGAAATTTCATTTTGAGGTTCCAGTTTTAGTAATTCTGGAAATTTTTTAATTTGTGATAAAAGTACTTTCAAATCGAATTTTGCATTGTGCATTACAATTAGTACTTTGTCATTTGTAAGCAGCTTTATTATTTGTGATAAACAATCTTTGATTGAAATATAATTTGTTTGATTGAATAAATCTTCTGAATTTTGCTGAACTGGAACATAAATTGCTTTTGTTGGTTCCCAGCAAAGTGAAAAGCCCAAAAGCTTGCTGGTTAATGTGTCTAAGGAATCTGTTTCTGTATCAAGTGCTATTGGCACCCCAGGATGGGCTTCTGCTGCTGCAATATATGCATTTACAAATTCCTGTAATTCTGAAAGCTGGGTTACTGCTTTGTAATTTGATGTGTCATTCTGTTTTACACTTATTGGTTCACGATTGATTTCTGCAAAAGGATTTGGGGCGTTGCGGTCCTTAGTTATAGTTTCTATGTTACCGCTAGAAGGGGTGGCGGAAGACGACTTGTCGGCTGAAGACAGGGGAAGGCTTTCCCCTTTTATATCTACTTTCTGACCGTTTTCTACAGCTAATTCTGCATAGGATTTTGCCACATTTGGAATGCCATAAGAGAACATTTTTGCACTGGCAGCAGCGTAATTAAAATTGATTGGTTCTGAATTTAGTGCGGCATCAATTTCTGGGCAGGCAACGTTGTCGCAAAGTTTTACAAGTTCTCGGCTAAAGAATGCATCTTTTTGTCCATCCTGCAGTTTTTTTAGTGTTGCACCTTTTAGGTCTGAAAGATGAGCATAAATTCCTTCCAGATCACCATAATCCATAATGAGTTTTGATGCTGTTTTTATGCCAATTCCCATTACTCCTGGAATATTGTCTGCCGTATCGCCACAAAGTGATAGTAAATCCAGCAGTTTTTTTGGCATAACACCCCATTCTGCCTGAACTCCATCTATTCCTGTAACTTTCCATGTGGAAGCACCGCTTTCTGGTTTTAAAATCTGAGTAGTTTCGTTTACTAACTGCATAAGATCTTTATCGCCACTTAAAATGCGACAGCATCTTCCAGTTTCACGGCATTTTTTTTCTACGGTTGCAATTATATCATCTGCCTCGTAGCCGTCGCATTGTAAGACTGGAATTCCTAATTCTTTTAATATATCTTCGATCCATGGAATTTGGGCATGGAGATCTTCTGGTGTTTTATTTCTGGTTGCTTTGTACTGTTCATACATTTGATGACGGAAAGTTTTTGTTTTGCTATCCATTGCGGCAAAAATATAGCCGGGTTTGTAATGTTGAAGAATCCAATGAAGATTTCTAAAAAAGCCAAAAAGGGCAGAAACATTTTCTCCATTTTGATTTGTAAGGGGACGTGAAATAAAAGCAAAATAACAACGGAAAATAAGACCGTAACTGTCTAAAATGTAAACTGTATTTTTATCTTCAAAATTCATAATTATATAGTAACAAAAATAGGAAAAAAAAACACTTTTTATTGGATTTTTTTTTGTTTTTGCTGATTTTTATTGCAGTTTTTTTTGATGTTAAAGCTATACTATTTATAGGAAGTAATTCTGATTTAATAAGATAGCTAACAATTCTGTCTAAAATGATTCAGGGCATTTTTGATGGTTTGTTGCAAAATAAAAAAATGGGAGAAAATATGAAAGTTAGTAAAAAAAGTATCATCCAGTTTGATTTTGCAAAAGTTGTTGAATTATCTGATGATGAATTAAAAACAAAAGTGATTGGGGGACAATCATTGTCTGCTGCAGAGCAATATGAAATTGCACAGAAGGCAGCCAGAGGGGACTATTCGGGACTTGAAAAAGCAAAGAGTAGTGAAGTAAATAATATTTTGAGTTACGGAGATGATTCTAAAAAAACTGAATCAGGGATTTCGCCATCGAAGAAAACTTCGGCAACTGTGGAAACTCCTAAAAGTACACCTTCTGTTTCTGTAAAAACAAAAACTGAAACAGAGTCAGCAAAAAAAACAGGTACCTCTTACTCTAATAATGACTATGAAAAAAAAGATTATGTGGTAAAGACTTCTAATATTGATGAACGTGAGAAGAGGGATGGGGGAAGTATTTCAAGTTCAAGTTCTAGTTCTAGTTCAAGTTCAAGTTCAAGTTCTAATTCTACTTCTAGTTCAAATTCAACTTCTAGTTCGAATACATCACCTTACCCTTTTAAAAAGACTGCGGAGTTGAACAAAGAATCTGATCAGCAATATGAAATGGAGGTGGATTATACAAAAAATGGCAATGATGAATTGGCTGTAACTGTTCGTACCCAAAATCCAGATGGAACTTATGATTATTCTCATGGAAAAGTAATGAGTAAGATATATCATAATGTAACAAATAAAGTAAAAACACCACAGCAGCGAGGAAATCCGGTATTATATAATGGATATTATTATTATCCGCAACAAATGCCAGACGGTACATGGAATATAACAGGTGTAGAATATAAGGATGATAAAGAGCTTTTTGGAACTTTTGCAATTAGAACAGATGCCAATGTTGAAGTTACAGAATATGACAAAACTGGTACAGAAATTATTGGTACAACAATTGATTCAGGATTTTTAATTCATGGTGGTATAAGTCCTACAACATGGGGATGTTTAAAGATGCCAGATGAGAAAAATTTGTGGAATTTTGCTGGATTAACAAATTTTATTCTCGATAATGGGGGATCTGCCTCTATGAAAGTTATGGATTATAATTTATTATATTAATAAATAAAAAAATGTTAGGAGAAATCAATGAAAAAGAGAATTATTTTTTTACTCGCAGTTTTTGTATGTTTTACAAAGGTTTATGCACAGGCTAAGGATTTATCAAAAGACAAGTATTATTCCTTAAATCTTGCTTGGTATTCGACTCACTATGTTACACCTCAATGTATTTATGAGGTGAACAATGAGGAAGAAACATATACTAAGCTAAGTAGAAACAGAATATATCTTGATAAAACTGGGTATTATCATTTTGATGATAAGGTATTTATTCCTGGATTGATGGCAGTTAAGTTTGATTTAAAGAAAGGAAGATTATTTAATGATTCTTATGCTGAAGAAAAGGGAGTTTACTTTAATGATTCGTTTGGAGCTAAATATAGTGCATCTTCTTCATTAAGTGAAAAAACAAAAAACGGAATAAAGAAATATGACGCAGAAAACCTGGGTCGTTTCGCTTTTTCTAGTACTTCTCATTATGAAAGTCTCTCATGGAATTTTAATAGTATTCCATGGGTTGAAGGTGAAAAAGGTTATGGAATAGGTTCTACTATAAGAATCTCAACTAAAGAATATTTTGATACTTTATGTATTCTTAATGGATATGTAAACATTGAAAAATTAGACTTATATAAGAAAAATTCTAGAGTAAAGGTTTTTAATGTAAAAGATTTAGATAATAATCTTGAATATAGAATTGAGCTTGAGGATATTGTTGAATTTCAATATTTATATCTTGATGAGGAAACAAAGAATGTGGAGTTAACCATTGTTGAAGTTTATAAAGGCGATAAGTGGGCAGATACTTGTGTTCAAGGTATTGTTCCAATGGTAACATCTACAACCGTGGATAATTCTAATCAGCAGAAATATTCTATGTTTGGTTCTGAAAAAGCCATAACCAATACAATAAATAATTATACTAATAAGTATTCTGAAATAGTGAATAAATAAAAAAAAGAGGGATGTATTTTTTAATGCATCCCTCTTTCCACATCCCTTTCTATATTAATGGTTATGATTTATTTTACTATTTCTGCGGCACGTTCAAGAGCTGCTGTAATATTGTCAAAAATATTTTCACGACCAAGCACATCTGCCATACCTGTTTTTTCAAGAAGCATATATGGTTGAGTGTGAATACCTGAAATTACAATTGTAATTCCTTTTCTATCACAAGCTGCTTTACACTGTTCAAGAGCTTTAATACCACCTGCATCAAGATAGATTGTATTTCTCATGCGAAGTACAAGTACTTTACAGTCGGCATGAGCACGTTCAGTTGCAAGTTCGAATTTTCTAACTGTACCAAAGAATAAAGGTCCTTCGATTTCGTATACAATAGTGCCAGCTGGAATTGATAGATTTTCCTGAGGCATATCAGCTTTAATTCCACCAGTAAGGGTTTCTCTTCCATTCTGAACTTCACTTAAATCAATCATTTTCTTGATGAAGAAGAATGCGGCAAATCCTAATCCAACTTCAATTGCAACTGTAAGGTCAACAAATACTGTGATTAAGAATGTAACAAGGAATACAAAAATATCAGATTTTTGTCCCTTTAATAATGCTTTTATTGCTGGGAAACCGGCCATGTTCCATGCAACATTAATAAGAATTGCAGCAAGAGCAGGCATTGGAATGTATGCAGCATATTTACCAAAGAATAAGAGAATTAGAAGCAAAGTAAGTGCATGAATAATACCTGCGATTGGAGTGCGACCACCGTTCTTAATATTTGTAGCTGTTCTGGCAATTGCACCTGTAGCTGGAATACCACCGAAAATAGGTGATGCAATGTTAGCAACTCCTTGAGCAACAAGTTCCATATTTGAGTCATGTTTTGAACCAATCATACCATCGGCAACTACGGCAGAAAGTAATGATTCAATTGCTGCAAGAACTGCAATAGAGATTGCAGTAGGGAATAAACTTGTAATTGTTTTAATTCCAAAATCGGGAAGTGTAGGTTTTAATTCTTTAATAGATGGAATTGCAAAGTGGGCAGAACCATCGGCAAAAGTTCCAATTGTATCGCAATGAAGATTACAGAATTTTCCAAGTAAAACAGAAGCTACTGTTGCAACAATAATTACAATGATACTTCCCGGGATTTTTTTAACGAATTTAGACCATATGAAAATAAAAGCAAGACAAATAGCAGCCATTCCAAAGGCATACCAGTTAACTGTAGCTGCAGATTTTGCAAAAGCAATCATTTTTGGAAGGAAATCACCTGGAAGCTTAGAGTATTCCTCACCTAAAATTATCATTGGTGTAGAAAAATCTGGGTGGAGACCAAAAAAATCACCTAACTGACCAGAAGCAATTGTAACTGCAATACCAGCAGTAAAACCTGTTACAATTGTATAAGGAATAAATTTTACAAGACCGCCCATTTTAAAAGCACCAAGTAAAATCAAAATGATTCCTGCCATAACAGTTGCTGTAGCAAGTCCACTTAATCCAAATTGTGCTACAACGCCATATACAATTACAGCAAAGGCACCTGTTGGACCACCAATCTGAACCCGGCTTCCACCAAATGCAGAAATACAAAAACCTGCAATAATAGCTGTGAAAATTCCGGCTGCAGGACCTACACCGGAAGCAATAGCAAAAGCAATAGCTAGTGGAAGGGCAACAATACCTACAATCACACCGGCAATTAAATCGCTGACAAAGGTTTTTCCATTATAACCTTTTAAAGAATTAATCAATTCTGGTTTCATAATGATGTTGATTATAATGAGTGGCAAAAAATTTTACAATTAGACGCATTAGAGAAGCTTAATATGGAAGTGGACGCCATTTTAATTGTTTTTTTTATATTCTAAAATCAGACTTCTATAATCATATTGTGAATCTGATTCCAATTTGAAAATACATTTTTTTTCTTTCTGATTTTTATTTGATAACACTGCTGCTACATCTTCGTATTCAACACCAGGAATTTTCATGCTGTTTTTGCATAGTGATTTGATTTTGATATTTTTTAATCCTGCAATACGACTTTCAAACCACCAGGCAAACATTTTCATTCTGGAATCTGTAAGAACTTGTTTTCCTTCGTAAGTGATGCCATATTCTGGATTTGCATTGAACATTGAAGATATGCTCAGTTTATCAGAGCTGGTGATGTGGTTGGAAATGCCATGGAATGTTTGTTCTGCTCTGCTGCCTTTTATGTGTGTCTGCTTTTCTGGATATGATAAATCTAATCCTGCAATGTAAATGTTTTTGGCTTCAAGATATATGCAAAGATTTAATGCAGAACTTGCAACAGAACCACCTGCACCTAAATCTCCAAATACTGCGGTGCGTTTTTCGAAAAATTGAGAAACTTCAAACATGTCTGTACAAAGCAATTTTGCTTTACATTTGAATCTAAAAACTGCAGGGTGCACACTAAGTGGCGCAATCAAAACACTTTCGGGAGCACTTAAACCTGCAATGTGTCTGTATGCCCAATATTGAGGGTCAGTTAAAATAATAAAATCTGGTTGGATACCTTCTTTTAATAAGGCCCATAAAGCCGTTTCAACACAAACCACAATCATTTTTTCTTTTAGCTGTTTAATATATGGAAGAATATCTTGTAGTGAAGGTCCTGCTGCAACTAAAAGAAAATCATCTGAATAGTTTTCTGGTTTTAACTGATGAACTTTTCCTGCTTCTGCAATGTATTTTAAATTGTAATTTGAATTTCTTGTCCAAAGCTTTGCAAATTTATTGTATGTTGCTTTGTTTATCTGATTTTTTGTTTTATTTCGTTCAATCAGTCTGATTACGTCATCAAAATATGGCTGATTATGAGCGGAGAAGGCGGGAATGGTAAAAATATGGGAATCAGATAATCCTTCATTTCCAAGATTTATGTGATCTGTTGTTTCAATTAGTTGTGTAAGGTTGTCGACCGGGCATCCTATTGCTAAAACAAGTTGTTCCACCTTGAACACTTCGGTCCAGTCTAAAACACACATAGCTGCAAAGAAATAGCCTGGATCATTTTCAATAAGAATTAGTTTTTTATAGAGACCTGTATTGAAATTGTTAATAAGCTTTGCTGCCTGAATTACATGATAACCTAATCCAAAACCAAGAAAAATTACTTGTGATTTTGATGTTTGATTTTTAAATGCAGCTTCTGCTTCTCTAGATGGGTTGTAACCTGAATGAAGTTGAATTTTTCCCTTGCTTGTTTTTTGGGCACCTGTTATTTCCCCATTTTTTGCAGTTGATAATTCCCAAAAACTAAAAAAAGAATTGAATTCTTCTATATTATTTAGATTTGCATTAGAAATATCTTTAATAATGGTGGCATACATTTGAGCCAAAGGAGGAAATCGTTTTTTAAATTCTGCAAGGTTTTTATTCCAGATAGAGTTCAATTACTGTACCTTGTGAAATTGGAGTTCCAGGGGCTGGGTTCTGACTTGTTACCCATCCACTTCCATTTATATTAATCTTAACTTCAGGAAGGTTTGTCAAAGGAAGCAATTCTTTTTTTGAGAAACCTGTAAAATCTGGCATAAGAGCACCCAGCTTTATTGTAGTACTTCTTGGAATATTAATAATTCCATTATGTTCAACTGATGCTGCTTTACCTCGGCTCATACCCATATGATCTATAATAACATCTGCAGCTTTTCCAATTACAGGTGCAACAATTCTTCCTGCATAAGTTTCCCCTTTTGCTTTTTCAATAACGATATACAAAATAATCTGGGGTTCATCAACTGGGAAAATAGCAATACAGTTTGAAAGAAAGTCTGTATCACTATATCCACCATTTTCTTTATCTGCCATTTGGGCTGTACCAGTTTTTACACCAATTGCCACATCCCCAATGTTTGCTCTTGAACCAGTACCAGTTGTAGCCGTAGTTTCCATACAGCTTAAAATATAGTCCGCAGTCCCTTTACGAAATGCTCGCTCTCGCTCTTCTGGTGCAGCTTCGTAAACAGTATTTCCTTCTTTATCAGTAATTTTGCTGATTACTCTAAGTTTTACAGGAACACCACCATTTGCAATTGCCGTTGCTGCCTGAACCATTTGCAAAGCTGATACACTTATTTCCTGTCCAATTGCAATTGTTGGTTTAGAACGAGCAGACCAGGTTTTATTATCTGGATCTTTTACAAAACCGGATGTCTCACCAGAAAGCTCAATGCCTGTTTTTTCTCCAAATCCCAGTTGTTTAATCCGGTTAATAAATTGATCATCACTGATTCTATCACTAATCTGTCCAAGAACATCATTGCAAGAATATTTAAGTGCTTCCCGAGGTGTAAGCCAGCCATGATGTTCCAAACATTTAATTCGAACGGTTTCGCCATTGCCTAAACGTTTTTCGTATGCTCCATCACACAAAAATGAATCATTGGCAGAAATTCCTTTTTCATCAGTAACAATTCCAACAGTAAAAATTTTAAATACTGAACCTGGTTCGTAAGCATTTGTTGAAGGACGATTCAATTTAGCTTCGTTTGAGGCCATTCCATAATCATTTAAATCTGCAGATGGAAGACTTATATAGGAAAGAATTTCTCCTGTTTTACAGTCTGCCGCAATCATTATCATGCTTTCTGCCTGAGTTTCTGTTATTGCATCATAAGCAATTTGTTCAAGCTTATATTGAAGTGTTGTATCAATTGTTAAATAAATGTTTTTTCCTTGTTCAGGATTTTCCTTTGAAGCATCAATTGCAGGTGAAAGAATTTGCTGCTGGGAAAACTCAATTCCTGCAAGGCCATAACCTTCGTCGCCCATGTATCCAATAAGCTGGGAAGCCATGGAATTATTAGGATAAATTCTTCCAGGTAGTTGCTCATAGTTAATGTTTTTAAAACCACAGTCTAATGCTAATGAACGAATTTCATCATATTCTGCCATAGTGGCTTTTTTCTTAAGGATAACATATTCACGTTTTTTATCAATTTTTTCAAAAAGTGCATCTTCAGTCATATCAAGAACGCTACACATTTTTAAGGCAAAATCTTGTTTATCTTTGATTTCTTTTGTATTTACACCAATTCGATAAAAAATTGTTTGAACAGCAAGAGGAACTCCATGTCTGTCTACAATTGCACCTCTTTCTACCTTGGCAATATTTTTTGCTTTTGCTGTTATTGGTTGAATTGCTAAATTAAAATATGAAACCACAGTTATAAGTATTAAAAGTCCAACTATTATAAAACAGAAAAAAATTCGCTTACGTTTAAAAAAATCGTTCATTGCTATTTACCAATAACGCGGCCTGTAATATTTTTTACAGAAACAAAGCCGTAATCTCTGGAGTCAATAGAATATTTATCATTATCACCCACAACAAACACATAACCCTCTGGAACTTTGGTACAGTTCTCAAAACGTTTTTTTTGTTCCCGTGTGATTTCTATTTTTCTTTCTCCAGTCTGTATATAGTAATAATTATACTGCTCATCATACAAAAATTCTAGGGATTCCCCTTGTATAAGAATGCATCTTTTTACTACTATTTTGTTGTTGTGGAGAAAAATAACAACATCATTTTTTTTAGGACTGCTCCATTGAAAAAGAAATTCTCCCTTTAATGGTTTTTGTATTCCGTAGGCAATTTTATTTATTATGATTTTTTGATTATTTTTTATATTTGGTGTCATTGATTGTCCTGAAATTGTTAGAAATTCAAAAATAAACAATTTACATAGGATAGCCAGAAAAACACCGGTAAGAATAATAATAGAATAAACTTTTAGCTTTTTTTTACTGAATAAAATCATATTTTTTTTAGGTAACGAATTATTATAGTAAACTCCCTTTTGATTTCTGTCGATAGAAAAAATATGGAAATAATAAACTTTGTAGGTCAAAATTCATCAGAAAAAAAATCAACTGGATTTTTTAAAAAAACCAGCGGGTCTTTTAAGGTTTCATCAAACAGAAGAAAAGCAGATAAGAGCGAAGTTGAATTCGCACTTAATTTCCCAACTACTGAACCAGGTTTTACAGCTGGAAAAGTGCATAATACACTTTCTGTAAAAACTGTTCTTTGTGCAATTGGAAATGGTGTTTCATCATTCTGTTCTTATATTAGAAAACACTTTATTGGCCTTTTGATTACACTTGCAGCTGTAGCTTTAACAGGTTGTGGAACATATTTTTGTTCAAAATATATCAGTTATAAAATTAATCATACTGGTCCTGTTGTTTTTGACGCTTCAAATGACACTGATATTCAATCTCTAAACCAGATGATGTCACTTTTTGCTTTGAATAACTCTTATACAGAAGAAGATTATGTTGATGAAGAACTGGCAGAACTTGCTGCTTTATTTGATCAGCCTGTAACTTTCCAGAATTACAAAGTTGTTGCAGGAGACACAATTAGTGGTATTGCAAAAAAATTTGGCCTTTCAAATATTTCAACACTTATTTCCATTAATAAAATTGAAAACGTTAGATTCCTTGCAGCTGGACAGAAAATAAAGATTCCTTCTAGAGACGGAATTATGTATTCAGTTGTAAAAGGTGATACACTTCAGTCAATTTGTGAAAAAAATAATATTAGATTGGAAACAGTTCTTGATGTAAATGAACTTTCAGAAGAAACTCTTACAGTTGGTCAGGAGTTGTTCTTACCAGGAGTAGGGCTTGATTCTGCAACATTAAGAAATGCAATGGGAGAAATCTTTAAGCTTCCAATTCATACATCATTCCGCTGGACTTCCGATTATGGTAGCCGTGTTGATCCAATTAAAGGTGTTCAGTCATTCCATACAGGAACTGATATGGCTTGTCCAACAGGAACTCCAATTTATGCTTCAATGAGCGGAACTGTTGTCTTTACAGGTATTTCAAATGTATTTGGAAAATATGTAATTATTGATCACGGAAATGGTTATAAAACTTTGTATGCACATATGTCAAAAATTATTGCTACTAAAGGTCAGTTCGTTGGTCAGAATACAAAAATTGGTCTTGTTGGTTCAACCGGTTATTCTACTGGTCCACACCTTCATTTTACTGTTTATAAAAACGGTAATCTTGTAAACCCAATGTCTGTATTAAATAAATCAAAGTAGTTTATAATTGAGGTAAAATGTGATGAATACAATGGCAGTTTGTAAAGGTTGTGGCAGAACTATTGATGGTAAATTTTCATATTGTCCATGGTGTGGTCGTTCTAAAGTTGCTGTAGAAGAAGAGTCTCTTGATGTATTATTTAAGCGTTTTGAAGAAAAGCAAAAAAATGCAAGAAGACAGCAGCTTTATGAAATGAAAAAAGAATTGGAAAGTTTGGAAAATGAACTTTCTATGCTGGTTTTAAGTGCGGAGATGCATAAATGAAAAAAATACTTCTTTTGGGGTTATCCCTTTTATCAGTTTTTCCTCTGTTTGCAAAAATCACTTTCGGACCTTCGGATTTAAATAAAAATGACGAGGTCCTTTTTACGTTAAAACAGGAAATGGTGGGAATAAAATCTTATAATTCTCTTCTGTATTCTAAGATTGTAAATGGAGAAGCTACTGAAAATCCATCCCTATTAACTTGTTATCCTGAACAGTTAGAGTTATTACAGGATAATTCTATTTTGCAGATTAGAAATCGTTATGGAGAAGGGCAGTATGATATTCAGAAAGAAAGCTTCCGCTGGTTAAAAACTGCAAATAAAATACCAGAAACTTCATTGCCTTTAAGTCCTTATTCTGTTAGTCCAGATGGAAAATATTTATGTAGAATTGAAAAGGAATCTTTAAGTTCTGGGACTTTGTATCTGGTTGATGTAAAAACAAACAAAAAATTTGTTCTTGCAGCAGGAGTTCGTCAAAATTACGATTCTATACCTGTAAAATGGTGTTCAGACAGTTCAATTTTATTATATGAAAAAGATGGAGATGTTTATTTCTGTAAACCAGAAGCCATTGCTCGAAATGTAGAAATGGACGAAAAATATAGAAAAATAGGACGGGGATCTATAAACAGCGTAAACTGGGCAACAGAAAAAACATTAATTTACATTGATGATTATCTTGTTTATCAGATTAATGCAAAAGAATTATATACAATTGGATTATATTCTGGCATTATTGGTCAGGGAAAAGCAATTGGTCGTTTGCCTTCTCAATTTAATGCCTTTACAGATAAATTCAGTGTAAATAGTTCAGTTTCTTCTATTGTATTAATTCAAAACGATAGATTGTTTTCATATATGCGATTCCAAAATAAATCTTGTGATTATCTGGATGTTATTTATTCAAAACCATACATTGATTCCACAGCATCTTTAATCAGCAGCTATGTATTTTGGGATAAAGAAGAAGAACCTTATTTGTGGTTTGAAAAATTACCTTTTAATGGCAGTAAAGAAAAAGGAGTTGTTTATAGACTTTCATCAAAGGCAACAATTGTTTTAGAAATTGCCGATTCTGGAAAGCCAATTTTGTCTCCTGATGGAACAAAGGCCGCTTTTTATTCTGCTTCATCAATTTATGTTTATGATACAAATACCTGGCAAAGAATAAACGAAATTAGCGGAGAAAAAGTGGTATCTGCTGTGTGGGCATCTGATTCAGTTCTTTTTGTAGGCGGCGAAAAAACTTTAAGAAAATGGGATTTGTTATTAAACAAAGCCCAGGTAGTTTTACTTTCATCAGCAGAAGCCAGTTATTGGACTAATAATGAAAAAACTATTTTAGCAGATACAGGTTCAGAAACTTTTTATGAATATAACAAAGATTTTGGAACCTGGAAACCAGCTGTAAAACCAGAAGAAGAATTATCACTAACAGCTTCTAATGGTCGTTACAGAGTTTTTAAAGGTACAACTGCAAATAAGCAATTTGAAAATGCATTGTATATTAGAACACTTAGTAAAAAAGCAGTTACAAAGCCTTTGTATAAACAGAGTGTTACTAAAGGTGCCGCTCCAAAAAAAATTGCCCTTGTAATTGATGCATATGACAACGCAGATGGATTAACACAAATTATTTACATTTTACAAAAGTATAATATTCCAGTTACCTTTTTTATCAATGGTGAATTTATTCGTCGTTATCCAAATGAAACAAGGCAGATTGTAAATAATGGGTACGAGGTTGGGTCAATGTTTTTTACCCCAACAGATTTAGTTAATAATTCCTTCGTTGTTGATGAAGATTTTATTCGTCGTGGCCTAGCAAGAAATGAAGATGAATTTTTCCAGTGTACAGGCAAAGAAATGTCTTTATTCTGGCACGCACCATATTATTCTCAGAATCAACAGATTGTTTCTTATGGAAATGCTGCTGGTTACACATATGTAAATTCTTCTATGAAAAATTTTACAGATACACTATTGCTGGATAAGGATACAAAACCTTCTTCTTTAATTCATGAATACTGTGAAATATTAAAGAAAAATGGTGGAGGCATTGTTCCTGTTACAGCAGGTTTCTCCCAGGGAAACAGAACAGATCCACTTTATAATTATCTTGATTTATTAATTTGTGCCTTGGTTGATGGTGGTTTTGAATTTGTTGAAATGAATGATCTATAAAATAACAGGAGATGTTTATGAAAAAATTATTGATTTTAATATCTTTGATTCTTTTTTTAGGAACTTCAGTTTTTGCCGCAAATGATGAATTAGGTTTATACTTTGTTTTCCCATTTAATCAATATGAATCAAATGGAAATGATGCTTCTGGCTTTGGTGGAATGATTGACTATAAAAGAATGCATAATAACATTTGGGGGATTGAATATGAGGGAAGTTTGATTTTTCCTAAAAAAGGTACTCCAAATTATAATAAATTTTTAACATTTGACCTTTCTGCAGGTTTAGCCCTTAGACTTTTTAATAATGAAGCTCTGGAACTTTTTCTTGTTCCTAGTGTAGGTTTTAAATATGCTTCTGATAATTTATGGGTAGAAACAAAAACAGATCATGTATATTCATATATTTGGGTTGGTGGAGCTGTGGATTTGAACTATAAAATAACTTCAGTGCTTTATTTAAGTGGTGGTGTTAATCTGGAATATAGTTTTTATAAGATACAGGAAGCAAAAAATGAAGCTGTAGATTTTATTTCTGTGGTTCCAAAAGTTGGTCTTACTCTTATAATGTAAAATCCTTTTTTCATACACGAAAAATCCCTCCTCTTAAAGACATTGTATACTTTTTTAAAAACTGTTAAAATCATTTATCTATTTTTTTGAGGTATACTATGTCTTTAGACAAAATGCGCAATATTGGTATCATGGCTCACATTGATGCCGGAAAAACAACTACAACTGAACGTATTCTTTATTATACTGGAAAAATCCACAAAATTGGTGAAATTGATGATGGCCAGGCTACAATGGACTGGATGGCACAGGAACAGGAACGTGGTATTACAATTTGTTCTGCTGCTACTACAACAGATTGGAAAGGTCATCAGATTAATATTATTGATACTCCAGGACACGTTGATTTTACTGCTGAAGTAGAACGTTCTTTACGTGTTTTGGATGGTGCAGTTGCCGTAATTTGTGCAGTTGATGGTGTTCAGCCTCAGACAGAAACAGTTTGGAAACAAGCTGATGAGTTTAGTGTACCTCGTATTTGTTTTATGAATAAAATGGACCGAATTGGTGCAGACTTCTTTGGTTCCATGGCCGATGTTCAGGAAAAATTTGGAATTGAACCTTTAGCCTTACAGATTCCAATTGGGGAAGGTCCTGATTTTGAAGGTGTAATTGATCTTTTAAAAATGAAGGAACTTCGCTGGTCAGCAGAAGATGATGGCGAAACTATTACAGAAAGTGATATAGAAGCATCTCGTCTTGATAAAGCAAAGGAATGGCGTGAAAAATTAGTAGAAACTGTTGCTGGTGTTGATGATGCATTAATGGAAATCTATCTTGACGGTGGTGATATTTCTGTAGAGCAGCTTAAGAAAGCAATTCGTACAGCAACAATTACAAGAACTTTGGTTCCATTTGTAATGGGAAGTGCTCGTCATAATCAGGGTGTTCAGCCTTTAATTGATGCTATAGTTGATTATCTTCCTTGTCCAACAGATATTCCTGCCGCAAAAGGAACAAAAATTAAAAAAGATGAATTAGAACCAGTTGATGTACCATGTGACCCTTCAAAAATGCCTTTGGGTCTTGTTTTCAAAATTCAGTATGACAGAGAAATGGGACCTTTGTGCTATGTTCGCATGTATTCAGGTAAAATTGCAGCTGGTACTCAGATTTATAATATTAATAAAAAGAAACGTGAACGTGTAAATAGAATTCTTCGTATGCATGCAGATAAGTCAGAATCAACTGATAGTTTGCAGGCTGGTGATATTGCTGTATTTATTGGTCTTAAACTTGCCCAGACTGGGGATACTATTGGAACTGAAGCATTTAATGTTTTACTTGAACAGCCAAAATTCCCTCAGCCTGTTATTTCTGTTTCTCTTGAACCAGAAAGCATGAGTGAAAAAGATAAGATGAATGAAACTCTTGCAATTCTTAGTCGTGAAGACCCAACCTTCACCTCTCATGAAGATGCGGAAACAGGGCAGCTTATTATTAGTGGTATGGGCGAACTTCATCTTGATGTTCTTGTAACTCGTATGCGTGATGATTTTGGTGTAAAATGCCAGGTTGGTGCTCCACAAGTAACTTATCGTGAATCTGTTAGTGGTTCGGCTACTGCAACAGAAGAGTTTAGTCGTAACCTTGCTGGTAAGGAAAATACTGCATCTATTACAATTACAGTTGAAGCAAGAGAGCAGGGCTCTGGTAATTCTTATGAAGTTACATGTAAGCATAACAATGTTCCAGATGAAATTATGGAAGCAATGGCAAACGGTTTTAATTCGGCTCTTAATTCTGGAATTAAATATGGTTATCCTTGTACAGATGTTGCAGTCAAAGTAACAGATATGGTTTATAATGAATTAACTTCAACAACATTTGCATTTGAAGCTTGTGCAGCCATGGTTTTTGATAAAGCTTGTAATGCTGCAAATCCAGAAGTTCTTGAACCTGTTATGAATGTAGATATTTCATGTCCAAAGGAATTTGTTGGTCCAGCTTCAAGTCAGCTGTCTCAGCGTGGTGGAAATATTATGGGGCAGGATTCTAAAACTACCGGGGAAATTATTCATGCTCAGGCTCCTATGGCAAATATGTTTGGATTTACAACAAATCTTCGTTCTGCTACACAGGGACGGGCTAGCTTTAGCATGGAATTCAGTCATTTCCAAATTAAAGCTGGTGGCTTAGGCTATTAATTTTTTTTGAATCAGGAGGCGTCCAATGGGATTAATCAAAGCTATTACAGGTGCTGCAGGTGGTGTACTTGCAGATCAGTGGAAAGAATTTTTTTATTGCGATTCTTTAGGTGCAGATGTTCTTTGTAAAAGAGGCCAGAAAAAGGTTTCAGGACGTTCCAGCAATACAAAAGGTGATGAAAGCATTATAAGCAATGGTTCTATTATTTCTGTAGCCGACGGTCAGTGTATGATGATTGTTGAACAGGGTAAAGTTGTAGAAGTATGTGCTGAACCTGGTGAATTCAAGTGGGATTCATCAACTGAGCCTTCAATATTTACAGGAAGCTTTGGACAGTCATTAGCTGAAACTTTTAAAAATATTGGTAAACGTTTTACTTTTGGTGGAGAAGCTCCAAAAGATCAGAGAGTTTACTATTTTAATACAAAAGAATTAATTGGAAACAAATATGGTACTGCATCTCCAGTTCCATTCCGTGTAGTAGACCAGAGAGCGGGAATTGATATTGATATTTCAGTTCGCTGTTTTGGTGAATATAGTTACAAAATTGTAGATCCAATTATTTTTTACACAAATGTTTGTAGCAATGTAGCAGAAGAATATACAAGAGATAATCTTGACAGTCAGTTGCGTTCAGAACTTCTTACAGCATTACAGCCTGCATTTGCAAGAATCTCAGAAATGGGAGTTCGCTATTCTTCAGTTCCAGGTCATACAACAGAATTATCTGAATTATTGAAAAATGAATTGTCTTCTAAGTGGAAAGCTGCTCGTGGTATTGAAATTCAGAATGTAGGTGTTTCATCTATAAAAGCTGAAGAAGAAGATGAAAAAATGCTTAAAGAGCTTCAGAAAAATACTGCTTACACAGATCCTACAAGAGCTGCGGCAGCATTAGTAGGAGCTCAGACAGATGCTATGAGAACTGCTGCAGGAAATCCAAATGGTGCTCCAATGGCATTTATGGGCATGAATATGGCAGGACAGGCTGGTGGTGTAAATGCCAGTCAGCTTTTCCAGATGGGACAGTCAAATCAGGCTGCACAACCAGCTGCTACTCAGGCACCAGTCAATGCGGCTCCTGTAAATACAAATGTTCAATCAGCATGGAAATGTTCTTGTGGGGCAACTGTTACTGGTAAGTTCTGTTCAGAATGTGGAAGCCCAAAACCTGCAGAAGAATGGAAGTGTTCTTGTGGAACTGTAAATAAAGGTAAATTCTGTGCCGAATGTGGTGCAAAAAGACCTGAAGGAATTTAATTAAATGGCTGCTCAGGTAACAAACTATCAGTGTCCTTCTTGTACAGGACCACTTCATTTTTCCAGCAAAACAAATCGTCTGGAATGTGATTATTGTGGAAGTTCATACGAAGTTTC
>JAHAZJ010000072.1 GCA_018385315.1 Treponema sp.
GCAACTGTAGTTTCTTCAACTGGCTTTGGTGGAGTAAATTCTTTTACGAGAGGAATTAATGCTTTATTTGCAAATACTTCAAAATCAGCATACAAATCTTTGTAGATTAAATCCTGCCATGCCGATTCAATGTCTTCACAGCCCCGGCCCTTTAAGAAGTCGCAGAGGATTGCATAGCGATGGTCTGCTTCATCTGTTACCTGATGGATGTTCATGTAAACCTGATATTCAAATCCGTTTAACATTACAAACATACCTTTTTCACAGATTTCCTTGCTGCGACGGATAAACCAAAGGCCAGATTTATGTTCCTGGAAAATACAGAATTTATCATCTTCAGCGTTGAGTAAAAGACCTTGGGAAATTGAGCGGCTTTCAAGGCGGATCTCATCTTTATTGCCGGTTTTTACAGCAAAAGGATTTGACTGTTTAATCCAGCCGTGAGCCCGATCATATTTGTTGTTATAAAAAACAAGAGTTCTTTCATTACCACATCCGTTTGAGTAGGCAAAAACATTTTCGTTTACATGACCATCCTGCCATAAATCATAAAGAAGGAAGTTTTCTACGCCGCTGAATAAATAGCGTTTTTTCATCAATGGGAAAATGTCGTGCCAGTGACGGTCTACAAGATACTGATTTGGTTTTTCATCTTTGTAGGCTTTAGTATATTCCATACCATATTTTTCTGTATAACCTTCAATCTGACCGTGACCAAACATTGGAAGACCAGGCATTGTAACCATTAAAGTGCAGCAGCCAAAATATTTGTCTCCGTCGCCAAACTGGGCAATTGCAGTTTCTTCATCAGGATTGTTCATGAAGTTTACATAACGCTTTAAAATCTGTGGGTCAAAATTGATTGTATTTTTGATTGTATCACGGTACTTCTGGTTTTCTTCTTTTTTAAGCATGTTCATAAATGCCGAGTTATAAACACGGTGCATACCAAGAGTACGAACAAAGTAGCCTTCCATCATCCAAAAAGCTTCTGCCAAAAGCAAAGTATCTGGGCATTCTTTTGCAACACGGTCTACAACTTCACGCCAGAATTCATTTGGAATAGCATCATTAAACTGTTGTGTGCTTAGTCCTGTTTCTGAACGGGTTGCAATGTCTCCTCCGTGTCCTGGCTCTGGATACCACAAACGACGGATAGATTTTTTTGCAAGAACCATGGCTGCATCAAAGCGGATAATTGGGAAATTTCGTGCTACGTGTAAAATTTCCTGCATTACGGCTTCCCGGGCTTCTGGATTTAAGAAGTCAATCTGTGCTGTATCATTCCAAGGGAGACCTGTACCATCATTTCCGTGGTAAATATATCGTGTGTCACCAGTCTGATTATCTACTCGTTTGAAAACTACAGAACAGTCGTTTTTTGAGTAGTAATGATCTTCCAGATAAAGAGAGATTCTTGAATCCTGAGAAAGGTTTTCCCCATTGAAAGTGTACTGTGGGAATGGATTGTCTCTGCGTTGAATAAAGCGGTCTGGATGATTAATTACCCATTCGCCATCCATACCAGTATGATTAGGAACCATATCTGAAGCAAGGCGGATTCCTCTTTGCCACAAGCGGGTGCGCAGGTTAGATAAAGCATCCCAGCCACCAATGTTATCTGCAATTTCGTAATCATAAAGGGAATATGCAGATGCAGCGGCCTCTGGATTTCCACAAATCTGTTTAATTCTTTTTGATGATTTTGAGCGTTCCCATAAACCAATTAGCCAAAGACCTGTAAAACCTTCATCACGGAGACGGTCTAGTTCAGGGTCTGGAATCTGGTCTAGGCGTGTAATTGGGTAGCCGTATTGTTTTGTAAGCTGGTCTAACCAAACAAGTACTGTTTTTGCCATCAAAATTACATTTGGCATCCAGGCACTGTCGGCACTAAAGCGTTCATATTCGTTCATCAGGTTTTCAAAAGAATATGGAGCCATATCTGGTAAATCACCACCACCAAATCCGTGCCACATTGCTTTTTCTTCTTCGCTGATTGTATCCAGTCCGGCCAAAATGCGTTTAAGCCAGTCCCCAAGGAATGTGTCCCAGTATTTCTGCAAATATTCCAGCTGTCCTCTAAGACTTTCTGGAGCAAAAGCTACTGGTTCCCGAAGAAGTGTAATTAAATCATGATCAAAAGGTCCAAAAGAAGGCTGAGTTTTTGCAAATTTCTGAACAGAAGCCCAGGTTTTTGAATATAATTTGTTTTTTGCAAGTTCTTCATCACTAAACATCAGCATAAAAGGCTGAAAAGCAGGATTTTCATTTGCAAGATGAAGAAGAATCATTTCTTCTAAAGTCTGCTCCCGGTTTGTACGGATTGCACCTGTAACTGGTTCCATTGCATCACGTTCAAGATATTCTTTTGCAGTACATTTTTCGTTGTAAACTTCTACTGGAGGAAATTCTTGCATAAACTCCAGAAGAAGAGAATCAATTTGTTCTTTTGTATATTCTTTGTTTAATTGAGCAAGTAAATCTGTAAAGAAAGATGGTGCTTTGTCACGGCGGTAAAGAGTGCAGACATAGTGAAGAATTTCATCAATAAGTCCCATTGCATTAAGCTGGCCTGCAGAAAGCTTTTTGTTTTCTTCCCCACGCATCTCAAAGACATTGTTTATTAAAAGCTGGAAATCCCTAACATTTTTTAGGTTGGCAAAAACCACATTTCCAGAAGATGCAAAAAGACCTTTATTAAAATTACATAAATTGCGGATTTTTTTTGAGATGTGAAATTCGTTATATGAAATGTACATGATGACCTTAACTCCTCTTTGTAATCTTATTTATTGTATCAATAAATTTCTGATTTTTCTGTAAATCTTCTACTGCCACAGGTAATCTGTAGGTCCAGTTGAATTTTGTAACAGTTCCAGGAATATTAATGCGTTCCTGAGCTTCATCTTCAAGCCAGTATTTTTTATCCATAAAAAGATAATCCTGCAACGGATTGATAATGAGATTACTTTTTGATTTTGCACTTTGCTTCATAATAATCTGTGCAATTTCTGGTGTAAACTCTGTAATTGCCATTTCTTCTATTTTGTCGGAATCATCTTTTTCTAAACCAAAAGCCTCTGGTTCCATTCTTATAAAAGCTTTTACACTGTCTTTTTCTTCTTTCCACCATTGTCTGATTGTAGAAGAATCGTGAACAGATGTGGTTGTTACCGAAAGTTCAGGATATGTTTCAAAAGGAACATAAGGTTGCCCTTCTTTATCCCAAAGGCGGTTCCATCTTACAACTTTTAGCCCGTAAATGCCGTGTTTTTTCATAGTTTGTGGAACACAAGAAATGCTAACGCCTAAATCTTCACCACAAGGAATCATTTTGATTTTTTTATCTGATTTAATGGCGGTAAAAATTTCATCAGCTTGTTTTTTCCAGACTTTTTCGTTTTTAGTATTTATTTTATCAAAAAGTTCTGTAAGCTGTTCTTTTTCTTTGTGGTTTAGTGTGCCCCAAGATGTAGAATTTTTGTATATCCACATTGGAATAAACTTATTTTTTGCAACCTCTTGCAAAGTACGGTTAGACCAGTAGTTTACAAGAGTTTCTTTAATTTTATATGCTGCTTCTTCTGTGCAAAGTGGTCCTAAATCTGTATCCCAGAATTGCTGGCTGCCTGTAATTTTAGATTTAAAAAGCCATAATTCTTCCCCAGGGAGCTGGGTACAAAAAATTGAAAGAATTTTATGGGCCCCATGGTGATTCCAGGTAATATCTTCGATTACATTAGTTGGAATATGAGGCTGACTAAGCCAACGTATGCGGTTATCATCAAAGCCAAGTTCATAAAGTTCATCTTTTTTTATGAAAGCATATGGTTCTGTGTGACCATTTAAGGCATTACAGTCTCCAGAAGGAATTGCCCAGATTCTAAAGAAGCCAAGAATATGATCTAGACGATAATAATCATAATAAGCAGAAGCATTTTCCAGTCGCTGGAGCCACCAGTCATAATCTGAATCCTTTAAGTTTTTCCAGTTATAAGTTGGAAAGCCCCAGTTTTGACCCTTTGGATTGTCTCCGTCTGCAGGAGCCCCGGCTCTAAGATTCTGATTAAAATATTGAGGATAAGCCCAGGCATCACAGGAATCTTCATTCATAAGAATAGGCATGTCGCCTTTTAATTTAATTCCATTGTGGTGAACTGCTTCAACGGCTTTTTCAAACTGTTCTGCAGCAAGCATCTGACACCAGGCATAGAACAAATGAGCCTTTTTAAGAGCTTTATCATTCCATCTTTTTGTTATTTCTTCGGAACTTATAAGCTGATCTTCTTTTTTCCAGGTTTTCCAGCTGGCCTGCATGTATTTCCATTTAAGGTTTTTATAAACAGAATAAGTTTTTATCCAGGAATTTGATTTAATCCATTTTTCCAGTGCTGCATCAGGTTTTGAATTGGATGCAATGTCTGTAGCATCATACAATTTTTGCAACAAAGAAATTTTGGAGTTCATAATGCTGTCGTAATCGTAGCGAAGAGTATATTTATGATTTTTCTGGAATTTATCGTATTCAGATTTAAAATCTTTGGAAGTTTCGTAAAGAGAATTAAACTGGGGAATTTCTGAAAGGCGGATGTAAATTGGGTGCAAAGCAAATGCAGAAAGTCCAGAATATGGGGAACTCTGTGTTCCTGTATCATTTATTGGTAGCAACTGAATTATAGAGAAGCCTGCAGTTTTACAGAATTGGGAAAATGGGATAAGGTCGGAAAATTCGCCAATTACAGAGTTTCCTTTTGTATATAAAGCGCCAAGAGGCACAACAACACCGTGATTTTGCATAAAATATATTATAACACAGAATTTCGAAATATATGAGGTTTAAATTAAAGAAAAATAATAAACTTCCCACAGCGCAGTTACCTAAAATGGCTACCGCAGAAAAAAGCCTTCTCAAAACCGCTAGATATCGTCGCTAGACGCTAAGGGCGACAAGGAAATGTGTAAGCTCGCCGGTCAGAGCGAGCGGTGTTTAATAGCAAAGCGTTAAAAAAAATTGCGAACAGCAATTTTTTAGCTTTACTTCCTAACCCGCCCTTAGAGCCTTTTTGAGAATTCTTTTTTCTGCTCCC
>JAHAZJ010000005.1 GCA_018385315.1 Treponema sp.
AAATTAAACTAGTGAAAGAATTTTTTCTTTAGATAAACTTGTAATTTTCATAATAAAGTCTATGTTACAATTTTCATTGAGCATTCGTTTTGCTGTTTCAATTTTATTTGAATATTGTCCTTCAGCAAGTCCTTTTGCCTTACCTTCGGCTAATCCTTCAGCAAGCCCTTTTGCCTTACCTTCGGCTAATCCTTCAGCTAAACCTTTTGCCTTACCTTCAGCTAAACCTTCGGCTAAACCTGCTGCTAATCCTTCAGAATGACCTAATTCTCTTGCCTGTTCTTTTTCATCTTCTAGTATGTCTTGAAAATACATGTATTCATCCTTCATTGTGCCTTTTTGTTTAGCTATATCTACAGAAGCTTCTAGCTGTTTTGTAAAGGCAGAATTTGCTTTTAGTTTATAAATAAACTCAAGTACGCTTCGAATTTCTTTATCTTCTACTTTTGAGTAGGCACTTGAATTATAAAAAACATTATGAGTTTTGTCATCATAAGAAATTTGTGGATTTTCTTTAAAAATTGTTTTTTTTGTATAGCAGGGAAGACCGTATCCAAAAGGATCATCTTTACAGATAAATACAACATAATTTTCTTTTAAATCTTTAAATCTTGATCTTCTTGGGACTGTATTTACATCAGCAGAACTTTGATAGTATCTGGAACGTAGAATAAGGTCATCATAATCACCTGTTTGCATTTCTAAATTAATGACTTTTGAAGAATCTTTCAGTAGAACATCTAATCTAATTCCTTTATTTTCATAATTATTTTCTATGATTTGTTCTGTATTTAAATATGTTATTTTGTCAATTTTAAGATGAAGAAGAATTTCTATAAATTGTTTACATAAATCTTCATCTCTCATAACCTTGCAGAAAATGTAATTATCACTGAAATTCAGGTCTTCCCATTTTTTACTAAATTGGCCCATTTAAGATTTCTCCTTTTTATTATTTCTTATAGTTAATATTGTTTTAATTTGCAAAAACGGACCATTTTTTGAAAAAAATTAATATTATTACATTTTTTATTTTAATTCGCTATACTTACTCCCATGGAAGAATTAGTTGATATTAAAAATTATGCAAAACTTCATGGGGTGCCTATTGCTCAGGATGAAAGCAGCGATTTTATTTGTACTTACATTAAAGAACATAATTGTAAAAAAGTGCTGGAAATTGGTACTGCAATCGGCTTTTCTTCTATAAAGTTTGCTCAAGCTTCAGAAGGGGTTTTTGTAACAACTGTTGAATCAGATATAGACCGTCACATTAAAGCTAAAGACAATATTCATCAGCATGGACTAGATGATAAAATTAATGCCGTTTATGCTGATGCCCTCAAATGGCAGAGTGATGAAAAATTTGATTTGATTTTTATTGATGGGGCAAAAGCTCAATATATCAATTTTTTTGAAAAGTACAAGGAAAATCTGGCTCCTGGTGGGGTAATCATAACAGATAATCTTTCTTTTCACGGTATGGTAGAAGATATGAGCCTGACTTATAATTACAGCACCAAGCGTCTGGTTCGAAAAATCAGAAAATATATTGAATTTTTACAGGCAAATACAGAATTCCACACCGACTATTACAAATGCGGTGATGGAATTTCTGTAAGTTCAAGAATTAATTAAAGCGGAACCACTTAAAATCAAAATTGCTTCCTGGCAAGAATACAAAGCTTACTTTCTGATTGCCTGACACTGGTTTTATTTCGAAAGTTTTTTCTTCATAATCTTGTGTATGGGGAAAGTCAATAACATCTGTTCTTGTAGAACCATCTTCACCAAACCATTTTACATTAATAGTATTGTTATCTGAATTTGATTTTCCGCAAATTGTAAGTTTTCCTTCGGTTGGTTTTTCAAAATTCATATTACCAAAATCAAGGCTTACATTATTGCCGATTTTTTCTACAGCTTCCTCTGTTTTTGTAAAACTGTCGCCAGAAATTACATCTGCATCTAAAGCACTTAGTTTTGCAGTTGCTTTTGGAGTTTTATCAAAATAGAAACCTTTAAAGTACAATTCATGAGGGAAAACAACAGAAATTGTATGAGTTCCAAATAAACGACGGCTTAGAGTAAAAATATTTTCATTATAAGTATTATAAATTGATTCATGCTTGTAAGTAAATTTACCAAGACATTTTCCAGAGCCATTTGATGGTGGAACTGAACCTTCGTATGTTGTTCCGTTGCCAGGCTTTCCATCCCATACTTCTACAGGCACTTCAGTTTCAAAAGTGAAAATTGGAATGTGAATGGAATCTGAGCCATCTTTGCCAAAATCAACTTTATCAAAAGAAACCCAGTTTGGCCCTGTGGTTCTAGTAGAAATGCCGCTTTCCAGACAGATTGGAGGTTTACCTTTTGATTCGTCCCAACCATCACAGCGGCAGGCTTCAATTAAAGTATATGCATCCTGATTTGCATTTCCAAATCCACTGACACAGAAATTTAAATCACTAAGCACTTCATCCAGCTTTGTTCCATTTGTGGCAGTGCATCGAAGAATACATTCTCCGTCTCCATTTGCACGGATAATGGCAGTTTCAGTTCCAGAACCTTCTCCTTGTTTGTCACAAACTATAATAAAATTACTGGAAACGCATTCTTTTAAAACAGGATTCCAGTTAATTTCCTTTGATGATGCATTTTCAGGCAAAACTTTACAGGTAACTTTAATTTCCTTGTTAGTCTGATTAAGAGATGTATTTCCTTCTGCTATTATTTCGATTTTTCGGCTTGGAATATAATCTTTCTGTGGTTTAAGACTATTGTCTGGCTGGCAAGTTTCCCATTTTCCTTTTTGAAAACGTATTGCAAAATCTGGAAGTTCTTTACTTGCAGCATGGACTGTAAACCCTTTAGAGTTACTGTTTTCTTTAATAATTGCCACAAGTCTATTTGAAAAAAGCTTTCGGGTGTGGGTAATACCGTCTGCAGACTGATATTCTTCGTAGTCTGTAGAATCTCCGTTATCCATTCCAATAAGTTTTGCATCTCCTGTGACTCTTAAAGTGATGTAGTTTCTTGCGTTTTCAACCAGAGTGCCATCTTTGTCGCAAGTCATAATATCTATAAAATGAAGTTTGCCATAATCACCTGCTTCTGGTTCAAGTAAAATTCTTGCAGGATCATCAAAAGATTTTTTCATATCTTCTGCTACAACTTTTCCATTTTCATCATAAGCAAGGGCTTTTATTTCACCTTTGTGATATTCCAATTGCCAGCGACCAAAAGGTTCAAGGGATTTTTCGTGATCAATTTTTTGTAATCCAAGGGATTTCCCGTTAAAGAAAAGTTCAATGGCAGCAGCATTTGAATAGGCTTTTACATCAATAATTTGACCTTCATTCCAGTCCCAGTAAGGCAAGAGATGAACAAATGGAGCCATATTTTTTCCACCCCATTCAGATTTATACAGCCAGAATGTGTCTTTAGGAAAACCAGCGGTATCAATCTGGCCAAAATAAGAACTTTTTGTATGATATGGAGTGGGTTCTCCAATGTAATCCCATCCTGTCCAAATAAACTGACCTGCACTAAAATTGCAATCTCGTTCCCAGATAATAATTGTCTGGGAATTAGGAGCCCCCCAAGGTGTCGTACAGTTACCCAAAGTTGAACATTGTCCATCGCTGAAAGTAACTAGTTTTAAACTTTCTGGGAAGTGATAAATACCACGGCTCTGTACTGTGGAACCAGTTTCTGAACCATAAATTTTCCAGTCAGGATATTTATTGTGATGTTCCTTGTAAAGACGTTCCAGGTAATTGTATCCTACAGTATCAATAAGACTGGCACAATTTTGGGCTCCCTCTGTCATCATATAATTGGAAGCAATAGTAATTGGAGCAACTCTTTCCGGATCATTTTTTACAACACAATCATAAAGTTTTTTCGTAATTTCGTATCCGTTTCCAATATGAGTATCATAAATTTCGTTTCCAATAGACCACATTATAAGGCTTGGATGATTACGGTCTTTGCGAACCCAGTTTGTAACATCTTTTTCCCAACATGAATTAAAATAATTTCCATAGTCAAAATCTGTTTTTGGGCGTTCCCACATATCAAAGGCTTCATCGTCAATCATAAGCCCCATTTCATCTGCTAAATCCATCCAGGCCCGTGGAGGAGGATTATGAGAACATCTGACTGCATTTACACCCATGTCTTTTAATTTCTGAAACTGTCGTCGTAAAGCTTCTTTGTGGAATGCAGATCCTAATGCTCCCTGGTCGTGATGATGACAAGCTCCATTTATTTTGATATGGCGACCATTTAAGAAAAATCCTTTGTCACTGGTGAATTCTATAGTTTTAAATCCACAATGCTGATTTGTTTCATCAAGAAGATTATTATTGTCATCAAAAAGTTGGGTTTTGAGGATATAAAAATCTGGTGATTCAATATCCCATATTTTTGGATTTTCAACCGTATATTCAAACTGGAGTAACTGAACCTGCTGATTGTTTTTAGGATTTGTATTTTCTAACTGAATTAAAGGGGAAGAGAAGAAGTTAGAATTAGTTTTACTATCATTCAGGAAAAACTGTATTTTTGAGCCCTGGCAGTTTTCTGCTACTTCGGTTGAAAGTTTTATCTGCCAAAGATTTTTATCACTATCATTTTTTTTAGCTACAAAATATGTGCCATCGGTTACAAGATGAGTTGAAGGTGAATTAATAAGATTTACATCCCGGAAAATACCTGCACCACTGTACCATCTGGTATTACAATTTTGATAAACTGCAATTACAAGAATTTCATTTTTTCCTGCTTTTACAAGTGAAGAAATATCAAATTCAAAATTACTGTATCCATATTTCCATTTTCCAGCCAATTGATTATTAACCCATACTCCGCAGTTCATATAAACACCTTCAAAGGCAAGGGCAATATATCTGTCAGATATATCTTCTGAAATATTAATTTCCTTTTTATAGAAGCCAACGCTGTTTTTATAAAGTTCCTTTGTGTGACCAATCATCCAGTCGTGAGGGAGTTCGATATGGGTGTATGTAAGTTTTTCTGCTAAGTCAAAAAATTGCTCTGGTTCTAGAAGATTTGTTTTTTTATCTTCACTGTTTATTTTTCCATCTAAAGAATATTCGCTGAAAGTCCAGTTATCATTAATTAATGTAATCATATATACTAGTATAAAACGAAAAATACTATTGAAAAAGAAAAAAATAAAAAAAAATGTAGGTTTAAATTAAAGAAAAATAACAAACAAACTAACTTCCATGGTATTTTAATATTTTCTTTATTCAAACCATGAGCCCGGAAGGGGCAGAATTTACAAAACACATCCCCGCCTTCTAAAAAGAATCACTCATTTGCGGCCATAAACGATTGAAACTCTTACAAAGCATTTTTTTTCACTTAAAATCCCCGCTTTTCTGCGGTAGCCATTTTAGGTAACTGCGCTGTGGGAAGTTTGTAATCTTTTTTTTAATTTAAACCTATAAAAAAGGGCCAGATAATCCCAGTCACCACAATACGAAAGATACCGTTGCTGGATTCCTCCTCTGGCGGGGTTTTCTAACAATTGTGTGTAGGGCATCTGACCCACATTTATAT
>JAHAZJ010000081.1 GCA_018385315.1 Treponema sp.
AGTCTTAGAGTAAAAGTACGAGAGCGAAAACGGGACTAGGAAGTGCCTCTGAAGCTGACGAGCGCAGCGAGATGGATAACTTCCACACAGCTTCAGCGAGCAGCTTCGTAGGCACGTTGTAGCGGTAGTACTTTTACTCTAAGACGCTGTGGGAAGTTTTTTTTGTTTGTTTTTCTTTAATTTAAACCTACTTTGTGCAGTTATTGCAGGTTCCCCACATGTTTGCCTGGTATTTTTCAAGGGAGAAATTTTTGGGAAGGATTGAAACACAGTTTGTGTAATTTTTATCAGCTTTTTTTTCATCAAAGAAGTCGAAGATTTTTCCACAACTAGTACATTTAAAATGAAAATGATTGCTCATATCTGCATCAAAGCGAATTTTATCATCTTCAATTTTTATGGATTGAACAATGTGATTTTCTTCGAAAAGCTTGAGGGTATTATAGACTGTTGTTTTAGAAAGAGTTGGATAAACTGGATATAAATCGTTATAAACAGTTTCTACATCTGGATGAATTGGATTTTCACATAAGAAAGAATAAATTGCAATTCGCTGAATAGAAGGTCTTATTCCAGCTTTTTTTAAAATTTCCTGATATTCTTTTTTCAATTTTGTTCACCTTTTAAATTTGTAATGATTATAATAATGTTTTTTTTACTAAATGTCAAAATAATAAAAAATGCATTGAAATTGAATACTTTATCATTTATACTATACAAAATAGGGGAAAAAATTATTAGGGTGGGGAAAATGGCTACAAAAGATATTTCTAGCGAAAAAAATACAAAAACAACTGCAAAAGCTGCTGTTAGTAAGACTGCTACAGCAAAAGCAAAAACTGTATCTGCTGCAAAATCAGCATCAACAAAATCTACTGTTACAAAAGCAACTGTGACTTCAGCAGAAAAGTCAGTTTCATCAACAAAAAAGGCATCTGCAACAACTAAAACTACAACTATTGTGAAAACTGTATCAAAAACTACAAAAAAGACCCCAGCATCTTCATCCCCAGCAGTATATGATGAAAATAGTATTCAGCATCTTGAAGGACTTGAACATATCAGATTAAGACCTGGTATGTATATTGGCTCTTTAGGAGATGGTTCAAATGAAAACGATGGTATTTATATTCTTTTTAAAGAGGGTGTAGATAACTCAGTAGATGAATTTTCTCAGGGCTTTGGTAAAAGAATTGATATTGAAATAAAAGATGGTCGTGTAAAAATTCGTGACTATGGTCGTGGCATCCCTCTTGGAAAGCTGGAAGATTGTGTCAGCAACGTAAATACAGGTGCTAAATATAATAATGAAGTTTTTAAACAAGCTATTGGTATGAATGGTGTAGGTATTAAAGCCACAAATGCTCTTTCTTCTTATTTTAGAGCAGCCTCTGTTCGTGATGGAAAAATGGCTGTTGTTGAATTTGCAAAAGGAAAACAGATTGGTACAACAAAAATGGGAAATGCTAAGCCTGGGGTACCTAATGGAACATATCTTGAATTCGAACCAGATAAAGAACTTTTTGGAAAATATTCCTTTAATATGGAATATATAGAAAAAAGATTATGGAATTATGCTTATTTAAATCCTGGTTTACTGCTGAAATGTAATGGAAAGGAGTTTATAAGCGAAAATGGTATTCAGGATTTGCTTCTTAATGAAATGGGTAGTTCTGATAAATGTCTTTATGAACTTTTGAATTATAAAGGAGAAAATCTTGAGTTTGTTTTGACTCATGGAGCATCTCTTGATAAATATGTTTATTCTTTTGTAAATGGTCAAAGTACTGATGATGGTGGTACTCATGTTACAGCATTTTTAGATGGTTTTACAAAAGGGGTAAATGAGTTTTTTAAAAAAGAATATGATGTAAAAGATGTAACAAGTGGTATTTATGTGGCTCTTAAAATCGGTCTTGATAATCCTATGTTTACATCACAGACTAAAAATAAGCTGGGTAATGTAGAAGTTCGTGCTCCAATTATGAAAGAAGTTCAGGTTGCTGTAGATGACTGGCTTCGTCATAATCCAAATATTGCTGGTGAACTTGAAGAAAAAATCATCAAAAATCAGAAAGCAAGAGCAGAAATAAATAATGTTACAGATAAGCAAATTCGTGCCGCAGAAAAATCTGTAATGATGAAGATTCCAAAATTAAAGGATTGTCGTTATCATCTTCAGGATGGACCTAAAGGTGCAAATTCTATGATTTTTATTACGGAAGGGGATTCGGCTACAGGTTCAATGGTTGGCAGCCGGGATGTTTCTTACCAGGCAATTTTTAGTTTGCGGGGAAAACCAGAAAATATGTATGGTCGTAAAAAGTCTGCTTTATTTGAAAATGAAGAATTGCGTAATCTTACCTTTAGTCTTGGTGTTCAAAAAGATATAGAAGGTTTACGTTACGATAAAATCATTATTGCAACTGATGCCGATAATGATGGTTTCCACATCAGAAATCTTGTTATGACATATCTGCTTCTTTATTTTGAAGAGCTTGTGCTTTCTGGTCATGTTTATATTTTGGAAACACCTTTGTTCCGTGTTCGTAATAAGCAGAAAACTGTTTATTGCTACAGTGAAGAAAGTCGTGATAAAGAGCTTGAAAAAATGCGAGGTGCTGAGGTAACCCGCTTCAAAGGACTTGGAGAAATCAATCCTAAAGAATTTGGACAGTTTATTTTCCCAAGAAAAGAAGGGGAGTCGGAAGATAAAGGTATGCATCTTACTCCGGTAACAATTCAGTCATTAAAAAATGTTCCAGAAGTTCTAAAATTTTACATGGGTAAAAATACTCCGGAACGTAAGGATTTCATTGTTCATCACCTTGCAGCCGAAATTGATGCTTAATGATTAATACCAATGGGCACCAGTATTGAAAAAAAAATTAAAACAATTATTTCCTCATGGTTTTTCACACATCCCTTGCTTTATTCAGTTTACTGCACTCACTCTTTGGTGGAAAACAATAATCTTCAAATTCCAATGCGAAGTGGAAAAGGTCGCATAGAATATTCATCACAGTTATTGGAAAAAGCAACAGATTCCATTTTGGAAAAATATTTAAAAGTAGAGCTTTATCGTATTGTTTTAATGCATCCTTATTCACGACAGCCTGTTAATGCTATGAAAAATATTCTGCTTTTAGCCAGCGATGTTACAATTTATCAGAATTGCAAGAAAGAGTTTTTTGCTCAGGAAAAATCCCAAACTGGTTTTTGTTTGAATGGTGTTGAATATTTAAAATCTTTGGCTGCCCGTTTTGCAAATTCGGAAAATCCCTTGGGTGAAAAATGGAATGGAACCGAAGAATTGCAATTTTTCTTGAAAAATCTTGTAATTGCTCCCCGAACAGGTGAATTAATGCTTATTGATAAGCTTACCTTTGAGCAGTGGTATAAAAAAATACTGTTTTTAATAAAAGAAACCTCAATTGGTGGTGAACAGGCTGGTACAAATTCTGCATTTACCCAGGCAGGAAACCAAGCAAGTGAATTATGGGAAGAAAATCAGGAAATTCAGGCTGAATTGGAAAATCAGATACAAAAGGCTGATTCTGAAGAAGGCTGGGGTGGACTTGGTGGAGATTTAAAAAGGCAAATAAAAGAACAAGGGGATTTTTCTTTTGATTATAGAAGAGCTTTAACTCAATTTAGACAAAGCATTGTTAGTGCAAACCGTTCTTTGACACGTATGCGACCAAGCAGACGTTATGGTTTTAAAGCCATGGGAAGTCGATATGATAGAAAAGCAAATGTTCTTATTGCAGTTGATGTAAGTGGTTCAATTACAGATGAAAGCTTTGGAAATTTTTATCATGCAATAAGAAATTTTTTCTTTTTAGGATTAATTGAAAAAATAGATTTAATTTTTTTTGATGTAAATCTGAAAAATACAAAAGCAATTCCATTTACAAAAAACATTAATTTAAATCAGATAAAAGGAAGGGGTGGAACCAATTTTCAATCTCCATTGGATTTTTTTAGTCTCCATTCTTCTGAATATAGTGGATTGATTATTTTTACAGATGGGGAAGGTGAAGTTCCAAAGTTAGAATGCCACAAAAAAAATATTCTCTGGATTTTGGACAGCCGTTTATCATATGAAAAAAGCCGGAATTGGATTGACTCTTTCCCCGGTTGTAAATCAACTTATTTGCCATTTTAAGGATGATTATATTAAATTATTTGATAGAAGGAAGTTTTTATGGATTATTTATATGCTCTCCAATGTATTCGTGGTGCAATTGGAATTGTTGTTTTTGCAGTTTTATATTTTGGCGGGGGAATTTTAACAAAAGAATTTATTCCAGCCCATGTGGATCATCTTGTTAAATATTTTGTTTTATTTTTCTGTGTTTTGTTTGTCTATCCATTTGCGTTTACAAAAATAGAAAAAATAAAAGATAATAGAAGAAAATAGAAGAAAATAAATAACTCCAAAATTATTACGAAGCAGGTTTTTTAATGCAAGAAGATATAGAATCGAATTTCTGGAAAGAACATTTTACTCATTTACAGCATAAAAATATGGTCCGAATTGATGCCCAGCGTTTGGATTATAATGGATTTTTACATGCCGTAGAACAGTTTTCCCATAAATACAAAGAATATAATCCTTCTTACGAAAACAATGGTTCTTATATTGCTTGGGAAGCAACTGTTACTAATACAATAAAAATCAGATTGTTTTATCAGTATCAGATAAAAGGTTCCCTTCTGCAGCAGCAAGGAAATGATTTTGTTAAAATTGCTGATGCTAAGTTTCCCTATAATCCTTTTCCTGAGATTCTTGAATTTTTAAAAAGAAAAAATCAGTATGAAACAGAACTTCGTGCCCAACAAAAGTGTAATCTGCAAAACAATATGAAAATAAAAATCGCAGGTGAATTTATAAAGGCTTTTTTATCAAAACATTTTGTAAATGAGCCCACTGTGATTTGGACTTTGGAACCTGAAGAAAAGGGATTTTCATTAAGCTTGAATAGCAAGGGATGGGAAAGAAAATATCACCTGGATTTTGAAAATTTTGTATCTCAGATTGAAAATTTAAACTAATTTCAGATACTTGCAATAATATACAAAAAAATGTATTATTTTTGTATATTTATGCAAAGAATATGCCATAAGGAGGCTTATATGGCAAAAGATAAAGTTGTTTTAGCTTATTCAGGTGGACTTGATACTACTGTTATCATTCCATGGCTTCAGGAAAATTACAATTATGATGTAATTGCTGTTTGTATTGACGTAGGTCAGGGTGATGATTGGGAAGCAATTAAATCTCGTGCATTAAGAACAGGTGCTGCTGCTTGTTATGTTGTTGATGCAAAGCAGGAATATATCGAAGAATATATTTGGCCAGCTCTCAAAGCTAATGCAGTTTACGAAGATGAATATCTTCTTGGTACATCAACTGCTCGTCCATTGATTGCTAAGATTTTGGTTGAATATGCACGTCAGGAAGGTGCGGTTGCTATTTGTCATGGTGCAACAGGTAAAGGAAATGATCAGGTTCGTTTTGAATTTGGTATTAAAGCTTTTGCTCCTGATTTACAGGTTATTGCAGCTTGGCGTGATGATAAATGGAACATGGACAGCCGTGAAGCAGAAATTAAATATCTTGAAGATCGGGGACTTGAAGTTCCAATGAAAAAGGATCAGTCATATTCTCGTGATGAAAACATTTGGCATCTTTCACACGAAGGTCTTGAACTTGAAAAAACAGAAAATGAACCTAACTACAAACATATGCTTAAGAACACTACTGTTCCAGAAGAATGTCCAAACGATGGTGAATATGTAACTATCGATTTTGAAAAAGGTATTCCAGTTGGTTTGAATGGCAAAAAGATGAATGCTCTTGAACTCCTTACAGAATTAAATGTAATTGGTGGACGCAATGGTGTTGGTCTTGTTGATATTTGTGAAAACCGCTATGTAGGTATGAAATCACGTGGTGTTTATGAAACTCCAGGTGGAGCAATTCTTTACTTTGCCCACAGAATGATGGACCATATCTGTTTGGACCGTGAAACATATCACTTTAAGCAGCAGATTTCTCTTCGTATGTCAGAATTGATTTATGATGGAAAATGGTTCACAACTTTAATGGATTCTTGTATGGCTTTTGTTGATAAGGCTGAAGAAACTGTAACAGGTTGGGCAAAAGTAAAAGTTGTAAAAGGTGCTATTCGTGCTGCAGGTTCTGGTTCAAAATATAGTTTGTATAATGAAGATATTGCTTCATTTACAACTGGTGAACTTTATAACCACAAGGATGCTCAGGGCTTTATTACACTTGCAGGTCTTCCACTTAAAGTTCGTGCTATGATGGAACAGAAAGTAGGCGAAGGTCAGGCAATTGCTGAAAGCAAAAACTTGAAAAAAAGACCTACTGAGTAATGAGATTTTTGTGAAGTTAGCTGTAATATTATAGCTATTTCTAATGCTCAGGAATAAGCACAAAAAATTAGTTTTAGAGTTAAAAGATCACTTTATTATGGAGTGGTCTTTTTTTTTTAATTGCGTTAGCGCTGTGAAAGGCGCCGAAGGCGGCCACCGCAAGGGAGCGAACCAAGCTGGTGAGCGAGTGCGGAGGCTGGAGCGAAGCGAAACCTGGAACATAGCGACCCGAAGGGGAACGCCCTTGTTTTTTATTTTCAAAAAAATTATAATCTTTGTGGTTAAATTGTGCTTAATAGGCATTTTTTAAATAGAACTTATTTTTATAGGAGCAATAAATGATCTACACTGCAGAAGTAGAACATATGTGTCCTTTAGCTAAAGGCGCATATCATGGACCAGCACCTATTCCTGAAGAAGGCGAATGGGTACAGGTTAAAAAAATTGAAGATGTTTCTGGTTTCACACACGGTATCGGTTGGTGTGCACCACAGCAGGGTGCTTGTAAGCTTTCTTTGAACGTTAAAGAAGGTATTATTGAAGAAGCTCTTGTTGAAACAATTGGTTGTTCAGGTATGACACACTCAGCTGCTATGGCATCTGAAATCCTTATTGGAAAAACATTGCTTGAAGCATTAAACACAGACTTGGTTTGTGATGCTATCAACACTGCTATGCGTGAACTCTTTATGCAGATTGTTTACGGACGTACACAGTCAGCTTACTCTAAGAACGGTCTTAAAGTTGGTGCTTCTTTGGAAGACCTGGGAAAGAACCTTCGTTCTCAGGTTGGTACTATGTTTGCTACACGCAAAAAAGGTCCACGTTACCTGGAAATGACAGAAGGATACGTTGAAACATGTGCTATCGATAAAGATGGTCAGATTATTGGTTACAACTGTATCAACTTTGGTAAATTAATGGATGCTCTTAAAGCTGGAAAGCCTGCTGAAGAAGCTATCGCTGGTGCACGCACACACTATGGTCGTGTAACTGAAGATCAGGGTATGGTTAAATTAATCGACCCTAGAAAAGAGTAAGGCTTGGAGGAATATAGATATGGCATTATTTGAAGATTACGCTGGACGTATCCCACAGGTTAATAAAGCACTTAAAGAATACGGTTTCGCAGAAGGCGAAGAAGGATTAAACGCAGCTCGCAAGCTTTGTCAGGACCGCGGTTTTGATCCATATGAAATCTGTCAGTCAACACAGCAGATTTGTTTTGAAGATGCAAAATGGGCTTATGTATTAGGTTCTGCAATTGCTATTAAAGAAGCTGAAAAAACTGGTGACAAAACTGGTTCTACAGCTGCTGCTAACATTGGTAAAGGACTTCAGGCATTCTGTCTTCCAGGTTCTGTAGCTGATGACCGTAAAGTAGGTCTTGGACACGGAAATCTTGGTGCTCGTCTTCTTTCTGAAGAAACACAGTGTTTCGCATTTTTGGCTGGTCACGAATCTTTCGCTGCAGCTGAAGGTGCTATTAAAATCGCTGCTAACGCTAACAAAGTTCGCAAGAACAAGCTTCGCGTTATCCTGAACGGTCTTGGAAAAGACGCAGCTCAGATCATCTCTCGTATCAACGGCTTTACATATGTTCAGACACAGTTCGATTACTTCAACGGTGAAGGAACAGACAAAGCTCTTAAAGTTGTAAAAGAAGTTCCATACGGAAATAACCCAGACCGTCTTATCGTTAAGTGCTACGGTGCTGACGATGTTCGCGAAGGTGTTGCAATCATGTGGCACGAAGATGTAGATGTTTCTATCACAGGAAACTCAACAAACCCAACACGTTTCCAGCACCCAGTTGCCGGAACATACAAAAAGGAAAGACTCCTTGCCGGTAAAAAATACTTCTCTGTAGCATCTGGTGGTGGTACAGGTCGTACACTTCACCCAGATAACATGGCTGCAGGTCCAGCTTCATACGGTTTCACAGATACTCTTGGTCGTATGCACTCAGATGCTCAGTTCGCAGGTTCTTCATCAGTTCCAGCTCACGTTGAAATGATGGGATTCATGGGAATGGGTAACAACCCTATGGTAGGATGTACAGTAGCCTGCGCGGTAGCAGTTGCTGGAAGTTTCTAAAAAAACTTGGTGGTTGAGCTTGTCGAAACCACCAGAAGTTTAGATAAATGCCTGCTCAGAAAAGAGCAGGTGTTTTTGTTTAACCCTGCTACTGTACAACCGTTGGGATTCAATATATCGGGCAAGTTTTTTTGTTGAGGGGGAAAGCCTTCCCCCTGGGTTCAGCCCGCCACTCAAAAAGGCACTATGATCGCCTCTCACAGTATGTTGCCGGTCTTCACCACACCCCTTTCTTCAGGGCTCCGCCCCGAACCCCACTATTCCCTGCCACAAAATTAGGAAAAACCTTGAATGGCTATAATTCCGATACTTTTGTGGGATTTATAGCTAAATCTCAGGATTTTTCCACCCTCCAACCCCTTAGTTCCCCCAAAAAGCTATAAATGCGCGGGAATTCAGAAATTCATAGCAAAATATCATGATTTTCGCAAAGTACCAGACTCAGAAATTCCCCCAAAAGCTATAAATACGCGGAAATTCAGAAATTTATAGCAAAATCCCACCACATACTGCGGCCCAGTGCGAGTTTTCCTTTAGAATTCAGCGATAAATCGCGGGAAACTACATTTTTATAGCTTTTCACCCGCAATCCCCGCGCCCGGCCGCCCCATATCCACAAAATCGGCTATAAATCTAGGGATTTCCTGAAATTTATAGCCAAATATCAGGATTTTTCCACCCTCCAACCCCTTAGTTCCCCCCAAAAAGCTATAAATACGCGGAAATTCAGAAATTTATAGCTAAATCCCACCACATACTGCGGTTCAGTGCGAGTTTTCCGTTAAAATTCAGCTATAAATCGCGGGAAACTACATTTTTATAGCTTTTCACCCGCAATCCCCGCGCCCCGGCCGCCAGTATCACACTAAATCGGCTATAAATCCGCCTGAAACCCGGAATTTATAGCTTTTTCATAAAATTCCCTCATTGACGCAAAGAACATTATCCAAAATAATAAGCCCATGTTCAAAGTTAAACGTTTTACTAAAATCGTGGGGGCGGCTCTTTTACTTGCTTCCTGCAGTTCAGCTCCTCCAGGCGTCCCCCTTCCTTTACCAAAGGGGACAGACCCCCTAAATCCAGGAGTCCCCTCTACTTTGAAAAGGGGGACAGACCCCTTAAATCCAGGCGTCCCCCTTCCTTTGCAAAAGAGGACAGACCCCCTAAATCAAAACGTCGCCAACCCCGCAAGTGAAATCGCTAAACAAGAAAATAAGGATAATAATATGGATGCAATCAATATAAAAAACAATGACTACCGCTTCGACAGTTTCTCTAACGGCAAGGTTCTTCCTTTCATGGAAGGCAAAAAGAAAGGACTTCCGGCCATGGGCTGGAACAGCTGGAATGCCTTTGGAAGTGCAAACACAGAAGCCCTGACAAAAAACATGGCAGACAAATTCATTGAACTTGGTCTTGATAAACTTGGTTACAAATACATAGTCCTTGATGACGGCTGTTACAAGCCTGCCCGCGTTGACGGCAAGCTTTCAAATGAACCTGTAAAATTTCCTTCAGGCTTCAAAAGTCTCTCTGACTATATTCACGCAAAAGGATTGAAATTCGGAATGTACAACGACATCGGAACAAATCTTTGCGCCGGCGCTGCTGTGGGAACCTGCGGACACGAAAATGCAGATGCTGCATCCTATATGGAATGGGGCGTAGATTTCCTTAAGGTCGACAACTGCTATTACCTTTGGGACAACGCCACCTTCAGCGATGCCAAAAACGCACGTTACGTTTACGCCCCGAATATTCGCGGAATTAAAGTAGAAGGTGCAGGTCTTCCAGGAAGCACAAAAGGACGCCCTGGCAGCATTGAACTTACATCGCTGAAAAACGGAAAAATCACAGGAAACGGCCCCCGCCTTGAAGGCGACTTTGTTACGAACATCGGGACGTTTGACGGAACCGGTCCGGAACAGACTCCTGTAGGCATGGAAAGCGGTGAACTTCACTTTGAAGTAACTGTTCCGGCAAGTGGCGAATACAAGCTCTACGTTAATTACGCCTCGGGGGAAGAACCAGGCTGCGGACAGTGGCTTCAGGTTGCGGTAGGTTCACCGGCTGCCGCAAAAGCCCCGAAGGGCGCATATGACGCCGGTTCAAGTTCGAATGCCACAGCCCCTGCGGGCGCTCATGACGCCGTGATACGCACGGATGCTGCAGTCCCAGCGGGCGCCCATAACGCCGTTGTAAGCACGGATTCCGCAGTCCCAGCGGGCGCTCATAACGCCGGTTTAAGATCGGATGCCGCAGCCCCATGGGGCGCACATGACGCCCTATCAAGCTCGGAGGCCACAGACCC
>JAHAZJ010000082.1 GCA_018385315.1 Treponema sp.
GAAGGCATTTTATTAGTAGCCATCATTTCTGCAAATACTTCTTTTCCCTGTTTTGATGTAATTTTTCCATCTTCCAAAGCATCTGCTAAATCTGCAATGTGAGCTGGAGTGATTTTTACATCATTAATTGTTTCTTTCTTTTCATTAAGAACAGCAAGAAGTTCTGCAAGAATAAGGTTTACTGCTTTTTTAGGATTTTTAGAAGACTTAGCAGCAGCTTCGAAGAACATTGCCAAATCTTTTGTAGAAGTAATTGTTTCTACATCAAAATCTGTCATGCCATACTGTTTCTTATAACGCTGGCGTTTTGGTTCTGGAAGCTCTCCTACTTTTTCTTTTGCAGCAGAAATTAATTCTTCACTTACAGAGAAAGGTTTAATATCTGGTTCAACAACAAAGCGGTAATCCACAAAAGAATTCTTTGTACGCTGAACAACAGTTTTTCCTTCAACTTCATTCCAACCCATTGTAACTTTGAATCCAGGATTAAATTCCTGACGATCTTCCTGGAATTCTTTTAACTGACGCTGGGCTTCGTATGTACAAGCATCGCGAATTGCTTTGAAAGAGTTTAAGTTTTTAATTTCTGAAATTGGTGTGTGATAAAGTTTTCCATCTTCCCAGACATTTAAGTTGATGTTAGCATCACAACGCATATTACCTTCTTCAAGGTTACCGTTTGTTACTTTTACATAACGAAGAATTTCCTGTACTGTCTGCATAAATAAAGCAGCTTCTTCAGGAGATGTTATATCTGGTTTTGTTACAATTTCAATAAGTGGAGTACCACAACGGTTATAATCGATATAAGAGTGAGCCCCTTGAAGGTGTAATGACTTACCTACGTCTTCCTCAAGATGGATACGTTCTACTCTAACACGACGATATTTTGCACCATTTTCTTCTACAATACAATTTTCGCCTATAAAGTTTTTATCACGACATTTTGCGCCACCAGGTTGTTCCTCTTTTGGGAAACTTCGGCATGGTAAATCTACATAACCATTTGTACAAAGAGGAATATCATACTGTGTAATCTGATAACCTTTTGCCAAGTCTGGATAAAAATAATGTTTTCTATCAAATTTTGTGAAACGAGCTATATCACAATTTAAAGCATGACCAGCAACAGCACCAAGTTCAACATATCCTTTTGAAATACGAGGCATAGCACCTGGCAAACCAAGACATACAGGACAAACGCGAGTATCTGGCATTCCACCATAACGGTTTTCGCAGGCACAGAATGCTTTTGTCTTAGTTAAAAGCTGAGTATGAATTTCACAACCAATTACAATTTCCCACTTATCAATCATTTATATAACTCCAAAATAGTATTAGTCCAGACCCATTGTTTCTTTAAAGAAATCACCAAAATCAGTACGTTTATCTTTTGTAAAAGCAATGGCAGTTCTTGGGTGCTGATTAAACAAACCAGTCATTAAATACTGTAAGTCATAACCCCAAACAACACCATCTTTCTTTAATGGTACCATATGTTCTTCAATAAATTTAATTACAGGATAAATATTGAATTTTGGATTTTTTAAGAAACCAAGCAAAAGCTCCATAGCACAGTTTCCAGCTCCACGTCCCATTGCCATATAAGTTGCATCAAGGAAATCTACACCGTCACCAGCACATTCAATTGTGTTTGCAAAGGCAAGGCGCTGATTATCATGAGCATGAATACCAAGTTTTTTATTATATTTTGCAGCAACTTCGCCAAACATATGACAAACACGAGCCATTGCTTCTGGATAGATTGAACCATAGCTGTCTACAATATAAATTACATCAACTGAAGATTTTCCAAGCATTTCAAGAGCAGCTTTAATATCATTTTCCTGTCCTGTTGAAAGAGCCATAATATTACAGCTTGTTTCATATCCTTTTTTATGTGCATCTTCAATCATTTCGATTGCAGTTGGAACCTGATGCAAATAGCAGGCAACACGAACTAAATCTACAGGGCTGTTTACTTTTTCCTGAATATCATTTTTATAATCACAACGGCCTACATCTGCCATAATAGCAATTTTAAGGTCTGTATTATTTTCACCAACAACACTTCGAATATAGTCATCATCGCAAAACTTAGAAGGACCAAATTTATCTACATCAAACATTGTTTTATCAGCACGGTAACCAAATTCCATATAATCAACACCGGCTTTTAAGTTAGCTTCATATAATGATTTTGCGAAATCTTTTGGAAAGAAGAAATCGTTACAAAGTCCTCCATCTCGCAATGTAGCATCAACAACCTTAATAGAAGGTCTATAATTCATGAGTTTTGAAATATCTTTCATTTATATCCTCTAAAAATTGATTTTATCATAAATCATGTTTTATGCACAGTATGAAACATAATCAGGTTTTTATTTTTTCCAGCCATCATACTTTTCACATTCAAGAATTTTCCGAGCATTTGCAATTCTTTCAGCACTTGGAGTTTCCACCTCCTCAAGACTATATGGAATTCCAAGTTCTTTATATTTCATTACACCAAGTCCGTGATATGGTAAAATTTCTACCCGTTCAACATTATGCAATGTACGAATAAAATCTCTTGTCTGAGTAAGATATTCATCATTATCTGTAATTCCAGGAACTAATACGTGGCGAATCCAGATTGGCTTTTTTATTTCATCAAGATATGCAAACATTTCCCGAATATTTTTTCCTGTGTGACCTGTAAGTTCCCGGTGCTGATTTTCATCAATATGTTTAATATCCATCAAAAGAATATCTGTAACTTCCATTAATTTCTGAAACTTTGTAAACCATTGGCCTTCTTTTGTAAAGGGAGCGCCAGAAGTATCTATACAAGTATTAATATTTCTTTTTTTGCATTCTGTAAAAAATTCCAGTAAAAAATCCAGCTGAGACAAAGGTTCGCCACCACTTACTGTAATGCCCCCCTTTTTCCCCCAATATCCACGACATGTTTCTGCTTCCTTTAAAATATCATCCACAGAATAAGGTGTACCATCTGTCATTTTCCAAGTATCAGGATTGTGACAGTATTTACAACGCAATGGACAACCACTAAGAAATAAAATAAATCTACTTCCAGGACCATCTGCGCAACCAAAGCTTTCAAACTTGTGTACATATCCCTGCATATTAAACTCCATTTATCTTTGTCTTTTTTTTCCAGCCTCAATAAAATTCATATGTGATTTCTGTTTTTGAGAAAGGCGGCGCTGTTCAAGAACAATTGAATCATCTGATTTTGAGCTGTTTTTTGACTTATATTTACTATTAACTGATTCTACACTCCACAAAGTCTTTTGAGGATGTAAATCGCCTTTTAATACATATTCTTCCCATTCTTTTGGCTCAGGCATTTCAAATTTCATGTGCTGGCCTGTAAAAGGATGATTAAATTCTAAAGTTCGGGCATGAAGACACAACCGATGGAAAGGGTCGGTTTTAGAGCGATGTTCCTCATCCCCAGCCAAAGTATACCCATGAGCTGAAAGATGGGCACGAATCTGATTCTTTTTTCCAGTATCAAGGGAAAGTTCAAATAAAATGTGAGTTGGTCCTTTTATAAGCTTTTTGTAGTGAGTTCTTGCTGGAACAGTTTTAAATGGTTTTCCAGCTTTATCAACATCACCAGGAAGGGGAACAAAACCAACATTATGAGAATTCTGGGCTAAGGGTTCATCAATAAGTCCTTCATCATTTAAATCACCTAAGATTCTATCTGATACTTTTCTTCTTGCTTCACCAATAGCACGATATAAACGTTCTGTAACCATTTGATGCCATGTGTTCATAATTTTTTGCTGAGCAACTTCAGTCAAAGCAAACATCATTACACCACTAGTATCTCTATCTAATCGATGAACCACATAAGGTTTATGTTTATTATTTACACTACCCTGTTTACGAAGTATTTCTTCCAACACACTTTGTGCAGTTCTAGCTTTACTTCCAGGATAGGGAACGGATAACAAACCAGAAGGTTTATTTATAACAACAAGCCACTGGTCCTGATAAAGAATTTCTATCTTTTCATGACCATAATCAGCTTTATGTTCTCTTTTATACTCTGTTGAGGATTTTACATACATAGTCATATAATAAATCTACAGTACCTTCAATTCCAAGTTTCGAAGAATTGATACAAAGATCATAATTCTTGCAATCTCCCCAAGAGCCATTTTTACAGAAATAATCATGATAACGTTTACGTTTTTTATCATGACGTTCAATTGCGGCAATAGCTTTTTTTTCGTCCATATTACGGTATTCCATAACACGCTTAATTTTTTCAGTCATATCACCAACAATAAAAACTGAAATAAATCCTTCCTGACCACGGAATAATTCATCAGCACAGCGACCAACAACTACAAAGGAATCTCCATCAGCCCATTTTGATTTTAAGAGAGCAAACTGTAATTCCGCAACATTTTCTTCTGGAGAATTTGAATATCCGCGAACTGTACGACTAAAAAGTTTTTTTCTAGGAACTTCATCATATTTTTCTAAGTCGTTAGTATCGATATTTTTTATTTTTCCAATTTCTTCAAAAAGGTTTCTATCGTAAAAAGGAATGTCCAGTTTTTCTGCAAGTTTTCTACCAATTTCATGACCTGCACTTCCATACTGACGCCCAATAGAAACAATAACCTGTTTTTCCATTAAATCACCTTATAAATATCTTACAAAAATAAATACTGTTGAAATTATCATTACAATAATTGTTGCAGGAACTGCTTTAGCACAATAAGTTCCCCATCCAACAGGATATCCAGCTTTACCAGCAACAGAAGTTCCAACAACATTTGCACTGGCACCAATTGGAGTTGCACTACCACCAATATCAGTACCCATAGAAAGAGCCCAGGTCATTGTTGTTAGACTAACTCCTGTTGTTGCTGCAAGGGATTGAATTACAGGAATCATTGTTGCGGCAAAAGGAATATTATCAATAAAGGCACTGGCAATTGCAGAAACCCAGATAATAATCGCTATCATTAAGTATACATTGCCACCAGAGATTTTTCCAATAAAACCTGCAACTATTTCTAGAATACCAGTCTGTTCCAAACCACCAACAACTATAAAAAGTCCTAAAAAGAACAAAATTGTTTTATAATCAACTTTTTTTATAATTTCTGGAATATGCTTTGGAGCTGAAAGTAAAGTAAGGATAGAAATAAATACACCAATTGTTGCAACTGTTAATCCTGTCATTGCATGAGTTACAAGAAGAATTACTGCACAACCAAAAATAAATGAACTTAAAATAAATCCTTTTTTATCAGTAATTGCTGACTCTGGAGTTGGAAATGTAGAAACATCAATAGATTCATCTCCTTTTAAATCTTTTTTGTAAGCAAAGAAGAAGAAAAGAACTGTAAAAATCATACATATACCAGCAATTGCACCAGTATTCATAATAAAGTCTGCAAAGGAATATCCAAAAGATGTACCAATAATAATGTTTGGAGGATCACCACACATGGTTGCAGAACCTCCTAAGTTAGCACAAAATATTTCTGAAAGAATCATTGGAAGGGGATTAAATTTCAGAAGCTGTGATAATTCAATTGTAACAGTTGACAGGAATAAAATAACTGTAATACTGTCAATAAACATTGCAAGTACACCAGACATAATCATAAATGTTACAAAAATTGGCAAAACTTTGTAATGAACCAGCTTCGCAAGACGCATACAAAGCCATCGGAAAAATCCTACACGAGCCATTCCTTCGACCATAATCATCATTCCTAAAATAAAGATGATTGTTGCCCAGTTAACCCCAGAGGATGATTCATGAGACTCACCTGCTGAATACCAGAACCCTGATGTAAATATATTACGAACATTAAGAGTTTCAAGAGCAGCATCAAAACTGTGCATTCCTAAACCAAATACTAACAATAAAGTTAATAATCCACACACAAGTGTAATATGATGACGCTCAAATATTTCGAGTATTATCATGATGAACATTACTACGAAAATAGTAACAGCTAAAATTTTTGCAACCAACATAAATCAAATTATATCGATTGTGAAAATTATATTCAATTTCTTTATTAAAAAAATAACTTGCGAAATTTAGAATTTAAGATATAATTTTTGTCTATGCAATTTACAATTTTATTCTTCCTAAACAGCATGGGTTTTGGAATTGGCTTAGCAATGGATGCTTTTTCAGTGTCTATTGCCAGTGGTCTAAAAGAACAAAACATGAAACCACAAAGAGCTTTTTTTATAGCAGGAGTTTATGGCTTTTTTCAATTCATAATGCCAATGATTGGATGGGTTTGTGTTCACACTATCATTAATATTTTTGAAAAATTCCAACCTTTCATTCCATGGATTGCACTGGCTCTTTTACTGTACATTGGAATAAATATGATTGTCGAAGGTATTAAAAAAGGCACTGAAGAAGAAAACACAAAAGCATTAAGTATTTCTGTTCTTTTAATTCAAGGAGTTGCAACATCAATTGACGCCCTTTCCGTAGGCTTTACAATTGCAGATTACAATGGACTTATGGCTTTCATTTCATCATTAATTATTGCAATTGAAACTTTTATCATTTGTCTTGGTGGCCTTAAACTTGGTAAAAAAGCCGGTGAAAAGCTTTCAGATAAAGCCACAATTTTTGGTGGTGTTATATTAATTGCCATTGGATTGGAAATATTTATTAAAGGTATTTTCTTCTAAATTAATCTCCGTATTTAGGGGTTGTACTACCCCCCCTCAATAAAAAAATAAGCCCGTTACAGAAAAACTGCAACGGGCTTATTTTTAGTCAATCAACTAACTAGTCGCCTAGAGTGCGGAGTGAGTCGCACAACTGCGTTGTGCTTACCGAGTTTGCTTCGCAAACATCGCTTGCCACTTCGCACTAAAGTGCTGGTCGCTCAGCATACGCTGAGCTTACCTGCTTTGTATACTACAAAGCAGCGTGGCAAGTACGAGCGATAACGTCGTCCTGCTGTTCTTTTGTAAGGTTGATGAAGCGTACAGCATAACCAGATACACGAACTGTGAAGTTAGCATATTCAGGTTTTTCTGGATGAGCCTGACAATCCTTAAGTTTTTCAACACTGAATACGTTTACGTTCAAGTGGTGAGAGCCCTGTGAGAAGTATCCGTCAAGAATACTTACCAAGTTGTTGATCTGTTCACCTTTTTCATGTCCAAGAGCAGATGGATTGATTGTCTGAGTATTTGAAATACCATCCAAAGCATAGTGGTATGGAAGTTTTGCAACTGAGTTCAAAGACTTAATCAAACCTTTTGTTTCTGCACCGTAAGATGGAGAAGCACCTGGAGAGAATGGAGCACCAGCTGGACGTCCGTTAGGAAGAGCACCTGTAGCCTTACCGTATACAACGTTAGAAGTAATTGTAAGGATAGATGTTGTTGGTTCAGCGTTACGGTATGTTGGGTGTTTCTTAATCATGTTCATGAATGTCTTAAGCAACCATACAGCGATTTCATCTGCACGATCATCATCCTGACCATAACGTGGGAAGTCACCTTCAACTTTAAAGTCTTTTACGAGAGTTACTGTATCAACTACGTTACCAGCCTTGTCTTTTACCTGGTACTGTTCCCGTTCAACGTGAACTTTTGCATATTTCATAGCTGAAAGTGAGTCAACTACATGAGAGAAACCTGCAATACCAGTTGCGAATGTACGATGTACATCTGTATCTTCCAAAGCCAATTCTGCAGCTTCGTAGTAGTATTTATCATGCATGTAGTGGATAGCATTCAATACGTTTACGTATACATCTGCTAACCATTCCAGCATAGCAAGGTATTTCTTTTCAACTTCTTTGTAATTAGAAGCATCAATTGTGTCATATGTGATTGGTTCATAGTTTGGACCGATCTGAAGACCTTTTTTCAGGTGTTCATCTTTACCACCGTTGAATGCGTAAAGAAGAGCTTTAGCCAAGTTAGCACGAGCTCCGAAGAACTGCATTTCTTTACCTGTCTGTGTAGCAGATACACAACAACAGATTGAGTAGTCATCACCCCAGATAGGACGCATTGTTTCATCGTTTTCGTACTGGATTGAAGATGTATCAATAGAAATCTTAGCACAGTATTTACGGAAGTTATCAGCCAATCTTGGTGAGTAAAGTACTGTCATGTTTGGTTCTGGAGAAGGACCCATATTTTCCAATGTATGGAGGAAGCGGTAGTCGTTCTTTGTTACCATTGAGCGGCCATCTATACCAAGTCCACCTACTTCCAAAGTAGCCCAAATTGGGTCACCAGAGAAGAGCTGGTTGTAAGATTCGATACGAGCAAAACGAACCATACGGAATTTCATTGTAATGTGGTCAACAAGTTCCTGAGCCTGCTGTTCTGTTAAGATACCTTTTTTCATATCACGTTCGATATAGATATCCAGGAATGTTGAGATACGTCCTACAGACATAGCAGCACCGTTCTGAGTTTTAATAGCAGCAAGGTAACCAAAGTATAACCACTGGAAAGCTTCTTTAGCTGTTGAAGCTGGTTTTGAAATATCATAACCATATTTAGCAGCCATTGCTTTCATACCCTTGAGGGCTTTAATCTGTTCTGCAACTTCTTCCCGGAGACGAATAACATCTTCTGACATTGTTCCATCACCGATGTTTGCAAAATCTTCCTGTTTGTAAGCGATCAACTGATCAATACCGTACAAAGCAACACGACGGTAGTCACCAACGATACGTCCACGTCCATATGTATCTGGCAAACCAGTTAGGATGTGAGCTGAACGAACAGCTCTGTGTTCTGGTGAGTATACATCGAATACAGCGTCGTTGTGTGTTTTGTGATATGTAGTGAAAATCTTTTTAATTTCCGGATCTACTTCATAACCGTACATTTCGCATGACTGAACTGCCATGTTAATACCACCGTAAGGCATAAATGCACGTTTCAAAGGTTTATCAGTCTGAAGACCTACAACCTGTTCAAGTTCTTTTCCTTCTGGACAAATGTAACCAGCGTCATGAGCTGTAAGACTTGTTACAATACTTGTATCCATATCAAGAACACCAGATCTTTCTTTTCCGTCTTTACCTACGGAAACTTTATTGTGTTCTGCTTTCTGCAACTTCTGAAGTTCGTCAAACAATTTGTTTGTTGCAGCTGTTGGTCCTGCTAAGAATGATTCATCTCCATCATATGGAGTATAGTTAGCCTGGATAAAGTCACGAACATTTACTTCTGATGTCCATGCGCCTTTTGGATTAAATCCTTCCCATTCTGGTCTTAAAGCCATAGAATATACCTCTTTTCCGAAGGGTACTTACTTTCATTCCCTTCAGACAATTTATTGTGTCGATTCTTTTTTGTTACTTTCGCAGCAAGAAAAGACTGGAAAAACTTTCCTCGACGAATTAAATAATAATGAATTCAAGTTGTTTCTTCAAGAAGAATTCACCTCAAAACCAAGTAAGTTACAATTTATTTTTGTAATCATTACAATATTACAATAATTACATTTTCATAAATAGTCAAGTAATTTTATTATTTTTTTACAAATCGTATTCTTTTTCTGGTTCAACAATTTCAACATTTGGGAAACCGGCTTCTGCCAGATGTTGTTTAAATCCTTCCTGCTGGTCTTTTTCACCATGAATAAGGAATATCTTTTTAAGACGACTTGTATCAATTTCATGAAGCCATTCAATCATTTCGTTGTAATCTGCGTGAGCACTAAAACCATTACAGCGTTCAATTTTTGCCTGTACTTTGTACATATCACCAAGGATTTTTACTTCTTTTTGACCTTCAAAAATACGGCGCCCAAGAGTATTTTCAGCCATGTAACCAACAATCATAATTGTATTTTTTGGATTGCTGATTTCGTTTGCAAGATGATAAAGAACACGTCCTGCTTCACACATTCCATCTGCAGAAATAATAATCATTGGGCCTTCTTTTTTATTCAATTCTTTAGAATCTTCTACACTGGTTGTAAAAGTAAGGGAATTAAAACCGAATGGATTTTTATGATGTTTTAAAAATGCTTCATTTACCGATTCATCATAACATTCTGGATGCACACGGAAAACTGAAGTTGCATTACTTGCCATTGGTGAGTCCACATAAATTGGTACCACAGGAATCTTTTTCTGATCTGTAAGAAGATGTAAATAGAAAACAAGTTCCTGGGCCCGTTCAATAGCAAAAGAAGGAATGATGATTTTTCCTTTTTTTGCACAGGCTTCACGAACAATTCTTTCCAGTTCTTTCATTGCAACATCATGATTATCATGAAGCTTGTTGCCATATGTGGATTCCAGGTAAATATAATCTGGAGCCGGCATATTTGTTGCAGGATTTCTAATAATTGGCTTACATTTACGTCCAATGTCACCTGTAAACAAAATGCGAGTCTCTTTTTCTGGCTCTGCCGGATTAGGATTTATAGTAACATTAGCAAATGCAGAACCTAAAATATGACCTGCATCAAAAAATTCCAGCTGCACATCTGGAGAAATATACATTTTTCTATTATATGAAAGTGATACAATCTGATTTGCAGTTGCAATACAATCATTTTCATCATACAAAGGACGCCAGGTAAACTTTTCCCCTTTTTTTGCAGCTTGTTTTGCAAGGAATTCATAGTCATGGGCCTGAATACGTGCGCTATCCATCATTACCAGATTTGCAATATCACGGGTTGCAGGAGTAGCATAAATATTTCCTTTATATCCTTTCTTTGCTAAAACTGGTAAAAGCCCACAATGATCAAGATGACCGTGGGTTAATAATACTGCTTCCAGCTTATCCCCATCAAAATCAAAATTTCTGTTTTTTTCATCAGATTCTTTTCGCTTACCTTGAAAAGCACCACAATCCACCATATAAAATCTTCCGTTTACTTCAAAAACGTGTTTAGAACCTGTAACTTCCTGTGCAGCTCCAAGTGAAAATGCTTTAATACTCATAGGCTCTCCTTTTACATCACAATATATAAATATTATAAATCCAAATTATTCAGATTACAAAATAAAAATTGGATTAAATTTATATCATTGTCCATTATTTAAGGATAGGTTATAATGAAAGAATGTATTCTAGAAATTTTCAGAATCCACCTGAGGCTATTGTTCAAAAAGGCAAAGCCAATTTTGGAACTTATAATAATATTTCTCCACGAATTGATATAAAAGGGATGCGTGCTCCATATGCAGGACTTCCACTCCCGGTTTTTATTTCTAACCTGAGAATTAAAAGTCGTCTTGATTATGTTTTTGAAACAAAAAACTTCATTGGTTTTACAGAATTTTTTGATTTTAAGATTATGGGAACTGCCAGAATAATTTTCTGGAATAAAGAAACTGGTAAAAAACATGCTTATTTTTCTTTTATGGGATTAAGAAGACGTTTTATTCCTATTTCCACTACTGCAGGAACTTGCATTTCCTTTAATAAAAAAAGATTTATAAAAGTTTTCTGGGGTAAAAATCACCAGCAAATTGCCATGCGTTTTAATGTAAAAGGTGATTCTGTTCGTCCAGATTGCTCAGGAAGTTTCTTTTCTTCAATGTATAGCGAAAACCATAGTGACAATCTTTTTGTAAATCCTTCACCGGTTTCTTCCCGTTGTTCTGCAACATGGTTTACTACAATGCAAATGCAAGGAAAAATGGTAATCAATAACGAAGAAGCTGACAATTCAAAAGGAATTGCGGCAATGATGATAAACAGAACTTATCTTAAGCTCCATTCTATTTCTTCAATTTTTTGGGGTATTGGAACAGTAAAGGATAAAAATATTATTTTTCAACTAAAAAACAGCAATTTAGACGCTGCTGATTCAGACAGTTATAATGATAACCTTCTTACAGTAAACGGTGAACAAACTGCACTGCCTCCTGTTTACATGACCCATCCTTTTGGAATGAATAAAGACTGGATTATTCAAGATACAGAAAGTATGGTTGATTTAACTTTTACACCAGTTTCTTTAGATAGCAATTCAAGAAATTTCATAGTATTGCGAACTGCATATACTTCAATATATGGATTATTTTCTGGAGTTCTTTTGGATCATAATGGTGAAAAAATTATACTTAAGAATTTCCCGGGAATTTTGAACAGAAATCTTGTTCGTCTATAAAAGTAATTAAAAAAGGGAGAATAAAAAGATGTCTGAAGATATTACAAGTAGAACTGCAGATTGGGAACCAGGAACTCTTGATAAAACAAGAAAAAACATTGGCAACATTGATGCAACGGAAGCCGCAACAATGGCAAAAAAACTGGGAGGTCAAAATCTTTATGAAAGAACAACCTCTGGTGGTTCATCTGGAAAATCTGGAAAAAACTCTGGACGCATTATGAGAGAAATGACTCCTTCATCACCAAAACCTGCACAAAAAGCACCTTCTATTACTGCTAAAAAGCATATTCGTGAAGAATTACCTGCTGTTTCAAAGAAAATGAATTCAGCAATAGACAAATTGATGATGTCTTCAGAATATAAAATCAAGCCTAATTATGGTATCTTTAATTTTTTACGAACATTGCAAAAAAACGGAACTGAAAAAGTCCTCCCGGAATTCACAAATTACACCATGTCTCAGGCAATTGAACACATGGAGGCTTTTATCACTGTTACAAAAACATTGATTCAAATTGCTCCAGCCACATATAAAGCAAAAATTGTAAATGGCACTGAATCCAAATTTAAGTTTTTAAGAATGATTGCTTCCTGGGGAATGGCAGGAATAAAAACCGAATATGCCACAATAAAAACAATTCAGGAACCAATCCTTGTATGTGACTTAACAGGATTTATGAGAGCAATTTATAAACCTTTAATTTCTGTTTACTTTTATGGCACAAATAAAATTCCAAAAGTAATTAAAGAAATCTATAATGACGAGATTGCTTATCCGGATGCCCCAAAAGAAAAACTTTCTACAATGGCAAAACAAGCTATTACAGAGTGGCTTTACATTGATACAGAAATAATTAAACGTTTTTATCCTGTTTTAATGCGAATGTGCTCTGATTCTTTTGAACCATACCCTTCTTTCTTTTCAACAAAGGTAGCTGAAATTTTGAAATTTACTGGTTTACATAAATTTGATCTTTTGCTTCCAGATAAGCCAAAAGAAGAAAAGGAAGCTCCAAAACCAAAAGCTGCACCGCCACAGAAAGGTGTAAAAGATTCAACAGTTATTACAGGATTAAAATTGTTGAATCAACTTTTCCCAGAAGCAGGTTTTGACCGCTTAGATGAACATCCTGATTTATACCCATATTTTCAGCCATTATACAAATTTCCAGAAGGTTTTAATGTTCTTTCTCCTGAAAATCCTCTTCAGGTTATAATGGTTTTACACCATATTATTGAAGACTGTTTCCAAGGCTGTAGAAATATTAGATTTGTAAACAAAGATAATGTTAAACAGGGGGCAGATACAATTCAAGATATTCTTGATGAATGGGCTGCTTACCGTGAAGAGTCTTTTGAACGTCTTTATTGTGAACCATTAAAAGACTTAACAAACTCAGTTTACTCCCAGCCAGACTTTGAAAAAACTCATATCGGAAAAAAAACACTTACTTCATTACTATGGCAAACAACTTATCACTTTCTTCCAAACTTTAAATTTGATCAGTTGCTTCTTGAACGCCCAACTGATGAAAGTAAATACAGACCTTTATTCCACAGAACCGATTTTGCAAGAAAATATCTTACAATTGTTATTAACGATTGCGATGCTAAAGCAAAAACAAAAGGAACAGTTGGACTTATTGAAAATCCTTGGGCTCATTACAATTTTGAAATTCAGAACGAAGTTTCAAAACGTCTTGATGTTCTTTTAGGAGCACAAAATAAAACTGCAACTACAAACGCTACAAATGCAAATCTTTTAAAATACACATTATGTTTTATTGCTGTTCTGGACTGGTGGATTAACAACCCGGGAAGTCCTGCCTACGCTACAGACCCAATGCGTATTTATAGAATTTCTGAAAGCGATGGTAAACCTTTGTTCTCTGTTGCTGAAAGAAGTGACCAGAACAAATTATTTGTTAATGCAGTAAAAGCTAATTATCAGCGTCAGGCAAAATAACAAAATATCCCATGTAAACTATTCAAAATTCTCTGGACAATAGAAACACATTCTTTCTTTTGTCTGGGGATGATTAAACTCCAGCTTACAAGAATGAAGAAGCAAGCGTTCTCCGGGTCTGCAGATGCCATATAGAGTATCGCCTACAATAGGGAGACCAAAACCATGGGAATCTGCACTAACCAATCTAAGCTGATGGGTTCTGCCTGTAACAGGTTTAAATAAAACTTTAGTTACAGGATGTTTTTCCCCTTCCATTGAAGTTTTCATAGAAAAAACATCCAGCAATTCCCAATCTGTTATTCCAAGTTTTCCATATTCTTCATCATAAATTTGATGAGGACGATTTTCCAAATCAACTCTAAACTTTAATTCTATATGGCCTTTTTTTTCCCCATTTTTTGGAGCATTATCTCCTTTTGCTTTTTGAAGAACTCCATCTAAAATTGCAATATATTCTTTTTTTACATTTCCCTCTTGAAATTGAATGCTTAAATCTCTATGAGCTTCTTTTGTAAGAGCAAGAACCAATAATCCCGAAGTTTCCATATCTAATCTATGCACTGAAGGTTGTTCTATACAATTGGGAAAAAGATTTTTTAATCTGCTGGTAACACAATCTTGTTTATCTTCTGTACGCCCAGGAATAGATAAAAGTCCAGAAGATTTATTTATTACAACAATATGTTCATCTCTATATAAAATCTCCAGCCCAAGAATTTCAGGCAGAATATAACCACATCTTTCATGGCAAGGAGCATAAGACTTTCCGTTTTCTTTTGTTCTGGAAGAATTGCCATAATATTTTTCATCCATGCTAACAGGCTGCAAATTGTGGTCAAAGGCGTATGATAACAGTTTAGGAGCACAGCAGTCCCCAGTTCCAGTGGGAGGAAGTTTATTCCAGTGTTTTTTTATGATTTCCTGGAGTGTAATTTTTTTTCCATTAAAAATAGAAAAAGAATATAAATCAAAAACATTTTGAAGAGATTTTGTGCACAACAAATTTCTTCTCTCTGCCAATTCCTGCAATTTTATATTATTTTCATCTGATTCACTTTCAACTGTATTTTTTATTTCATTTATTTTTGCAGTTAATTCATGAATTTCTTTATCATTTACTGATAATGCCTTTTCAATTTTTTCTGGGGATACTAAAGGCTCAACAATAATAAAATGTTCCTGATTATAAAAAAAAGAACTGCTTTTGTTAGCAGAATAAACAAGTTGCTTTGCAATTCCACTTACAGCCAGCAGTATAATTTGTTCGTTTGTATTTTTGTCATAACAAACAAGACTGCCCAACATTATTCCTTGATTTTTTCTTTCTTCACTTTCCCGGGAAATTTGCATTAATGCAAGCTCCCCTTTTTCAATCAAAGAAATAACAAGTTCATTATAATATTGGGCTAAATCTTGTTTAAATGGAGGAAACATATATTAGTGCCAGTTTCTCATTTCAACTGTATCATCAGATTTTCCAACAAATACAATTGGCTTATTTTTTGAAAAAAGACCATTTTCTACAACACCAACAATGCTGTTAATTTCTTCTTCCATCTTTGCAATATCTGCAATTGGGGATTTCCATGTGCAATCTAAAATCCAGTTTCCATTATCAGTAATAACAGGACCACATTTTTTTACACCTTCCCGCAAAACACAAGTTGCACCAAGTTTATTTAAAGCATTTGTAACAGAAACACGAGCTTCACTAATAATTTCTACAGGAACTGGAAATTTTGTTCCAATTGTTTCTACAGCTTTTGTTGAATCTGCAACAACAACAAACACTTTTGAATTATATTCAACTAACTTTTCCCGAACATGGGCAGCACCGCCACCTTTAATGCAAAAACAATCTGGGGTAACTTCATCTGCACCATCAATTGCAAGATCAAGTTCACCATCAATAATTTTATCATTTAAGGAATAAACAGGAATTCCATATTCCTGGCAAGCATTTTGTGTCTGAAAACTTGTTACTACGGCCTTAATGTCTTTAAGTTTTCCGCTGTTAATATGTTCAGCAAGACGTTTTACAGCAGGCATTGCTGTAGAACCAGTTCCTAAACCGATTTTCATTCCACTAAAAATTTTACCTTTTTCAATTAAAGTATCAATGGCTGTATTGGCAACCAAAGTTTTCTGTTCTGACTGTGTCATTTTATATTTCCACCTTTTTTATTTTTTTTCGTAATCATGTCCAGTAAACAATTTGAACTGTTCATAAGCCTGATATTCAAGCATTTTATAACCATTACAAACACGGCAACCTGAAACTGCAGCTCTTCGCATAAGAGGAGTTGTAGCAGGTTTATAAATAATATCAAACAACAATTCATTTCCTGTAAAATTGTAAAAAGGAATAGGATCAATAATTTCCTGAGGAGACTCTGTTGTCATACCAATTGATGTTGTTTGAATAATAAGATTTGAATATTCAGAAAGTTGCTCTACGCAAGAAGCTCCAAGTTCGCAATATTTAAAATCATATTTTTCTGCCAGCTGCTTGGCATGAGATAAAGTTCTATTAAAAATGCAAACCTTTGCACCCATCTGTTTTAAAACATAAACAATTGCTTTAGCGGCACCACCAGCACCAATTACTGCAACCTTTTTATGTTTAATTCTTACACCACCTAAGAATTCCTCCAATGCTCTTTTAAAACCAAATGCATCTGTATTGTATCCATACCACTTGTCATTTTTTCTAACAACAGTATTACAAGCTCCAATTTGCATAACTTCTGGAGACTGTTCATTTACATAAAACAAAACAGATTCTTTGTGAGGAACTGTAACAGACAATCCTTTCATTCCAAGTTTTTCAGCAAAATTCAAGCTTTCAGAAACCAGTGGAGATCGAACAGGAATATAAACAGCATCAAGGCCAATATTTCTATAACCAGCATTATGAATTTCTGGGCTGGAGGTTTTTGCCAGGGGCCATCCTGTAATTCCAAATAATGAAGTCTGTTTAGTAATATTTCTAAAATTATAAAGATTATTAATTGTAAAAGGATCTATATGCCCAATTGCGGCAGTATTTTTAATAGTTTCTTCTGGAGATGTATAGGATAAAAAAGAATCTGAAAAGGCTGGCAATATTCTAGATGGGAAACCTTCTGGTCCCATTGCACAGAATATGTGATCATAATCTATTAATTGGGAACCTTCATAAAACAGGTTTGTTACATCAGAAAGACGATTAACCTTAAAAGCAATTTTAGGGATTTCATAACCAGTTTTTCGCATTGAATCGCATCTCTCTTTCAAGTTATGAATTGGTCCTTTCATGTTGTGAACACTACGAATTATTTTTACACCAAAAGCCTGGGCTGCATCTTCTATGCTTGGAATATGGAAATCTTCTTCAAAATCAACATAAGCAAAGTTTCTGGTATTATCTTGTTTTGCAAAAGAAAGGGCTCGTGCAAAGAGAGTTGTTCTGGCAAATTCTCCGCCATTAAAAAGTCCCCCATCTACGTCCCGTCGAATTGTTAAAATACAAGGGTGATAAATTAAGGATGGGAACTTTCTTGCATAAAGTTGTTCATCTTCAACAAGATGATCAACTCGCAATTCCACAATATCAACAAACTTTTCATATTTTTTAACAAGTTTAAGATTTTCCTCAATTGTTTTACCTGTTAAGGTCATACAAATAAGTGGTTGACTCATGGAATTGCTCCTAATATTTATTATTAACTTACAACAAATCTAGTTGCAACTTTATTATTTACTGTAAAAACCAAAGTAGTACCTTTTGCTACAGCATATGGCACTGCGATTTTTCCACCAGTATGTCTAAAGCTTGCAACTCTAGTTGTTTCGCCCTCTGTTGAAATAGCATCCAGTTCCATTTTAACAGGAAATGGGAAATCGGCTAATTCTTCTTCAATTAAACCAAAGGCAATTTCTTCATCTTCGGTAATAAGTGGAGCTTCAGGAAATGCAAAATCAACAGCAATTCTTGAATATTCCTGAACTGAACCAGTAGATGTATTTGTTGTAATTGTGCCCGGTACTTCCCCCCCCGCAGCAAAATGTGCAGTTACATCAAAAATTAAAGGAGTGTTCTGGGCTTTATCAAAAAAATCTTGAATTGTCATGCCATACAATGCAGGAATTTCAACATTTTTTTTTGCAGCACCTTTACTCACTACAAGTTGAACATTTGTAGTCTGAAAAACATCAAGTCCTGGAGCTGGAAACTGAGCTAAAACTGTTCCTTCTGCTGAATCATCATATTTGTAAATTGGAGAATCAAATTTTAAAACAGATTTATTATCTCCATAGGCCAGTTGTTCATCACCAATCTTAAGATCTTTTACATTTTTTCCAACATAATCTTCTACTGTTGCCTGAACAGGTCCACGGCTAACTGTTAAAGTTACTGTACTATATCCCTTTACCATAGAACGAGCAGAAGGACTTTGTTCAAGAACAACACCCTTTTCTACACCATCATCTGTATAACGTAGTTTTATCTTTGGATACAACTGTTTTACCTGAAGTTCAACAATTGCATCTTCCAGTTGAATTCCAACAACATTTGGAACCAAAGTCTGTTCTGCACCTTTAACTCGAATAAAGAAAACTGCAAGAGTTGATAATGCCATAATAAATAAAGCTGCAAAAACTGTTTTTACAAGGGCAGGAATATTTTCCTGAACTTTTTCGTAGTTTTCAGCTACATTAATTCTTTTAAATATTTTTTTCATTTCTGTTTTCTCCTTACAGAATACTCATTATTCTAAAATAGTCCCAACAAAATCACGGGCACCATTCATAAAATCTTTATATTTCATATTCTTTTTGCCTTGTCTTTGAAGTTCAAGTACAGCAAGAATACCTTTACCAGTTTGAATAAAAATTCCCTGCCCTTTATTAAATTCCACAACAGTACCAGGTTTCTCCTTAGAATATTTGTTGTCATCAATAAAGCTGGCAGCAATTATTTTTAATGGGAGCTGATTTTCCATTGTCCAGCAGCCAGGATTTGGATTGTAAGCTCTAATCTGAGCCTCAATTTCTGCAGCAGACAAAGTCCAGTCAATTCTGCCATCATCTTTTGTCAGAGTATTAGTATACGACGATTCTCCTGTTTGAGAAACCCCTTGCTTTAATTTACCATTTTCAGAGGCATCTTTTAACAGCTCCAAAATCAATCTGGCACCAATTTCTGCACTATTATTCAACAAAGATTCACCAGTTTCCGTACCATCTAAATCAATAATCTGCTGTGCTACAATGTCACCTTCATCCATTTTTAAGGCTAAGGTTTGTACTGTAGCGGCAGTCTGTTTATCTCGATTTTTGATTGCAGCAGGAACTGGAGTACAACCTCTGTATTTTGGTAACAAAGAAGGATGAAGATTAATTCCCCCCATAGGAAAAATACCAAGGAATTTTGGTCCAAAAATATGACCATAGGCAAAACTTACAAGTAAATCAGGATTCAAGGCTTGAACTTCTTCTCTTGCTACAGCATCCAAATGTTCAGGCTTTAATACTGGTAAACCTTTTTCCATTGCAAATGCAGCAACAGGAGTTGGAGTAAGCTCCTTGTGCCGTCCTTTTGCAGAATCTGGATTAGAAAGCACACCAACAATCTCAAAGCCATATTCAGCCTGATTGTTATAGAGAATTTCCAATGTAATTTTTGATGCATCCGGACTTCCGGCATAGATAATCTTCATATATTTTTATTTATTTGCTTTTTTCTGTTCTTTTGCAGCAATTTTCGCTGCAATTTTTCTAGCTTTTGCTTCTCTTTCCTTTTCTTTTTTTGCAGCTCTTTCAGCTCTTTTCTTAAATTGTTCTACTGTCTTTTCTGCAAAAGCTTTATCACCACGGTCAATATACAAAATACCTTCAAGATGATCATATTCATGCTGAATAATACGTGCCAAAAAGCCTTCTGCCTCTAGAGTAAAAGGTTTTCCCTGTTCATTTGTTGCCTGCACTGTAATTGATTTAGGACGAGAAATTGTTTCGTAAATCTGAGGAATACTTAAACAACCTTCATCATAATCACAACGTTCTTCTGATGTTTTAATAATCTGAGGATTAATAAAAACACGACGAACGTCATCATCAGCAATTAAAACAAACATTCTCAAACTTTTTCCAATCTGTGGGCAAGCAAGACCAACACCATCAGCGGCAATCATTGTTTCAAACATATCTTCTGCCAGCTGACGTATTTCATCATTTACTTCTGGAACAGGCTGTGCAACCTGACGGAGAATATCTTCACCTAATTTTGTAATATCTAAAATCATAATAAACCCTTATTTAGTTTCCAATCTTATTCTTGCTGCATTTGCGTGTCCATTAAGACCTTCAACATCACCAAGATAACCAGCAGCAACAGCACTTTTTACAGAACCATTTTTTGTATTATCAACTCGTAATGATGTAACAGTTTTTAAGAACATGCGAACACTTAAACCACCAGTAAATCTTGCAGAGCCAGAAGTTGGTAAAGTGTGATTAATACCAGCCGCATAATCTCCAAAAACTTCTGCTGATGCGTGACCAATAAATAGGGAACCATAATTACACAAAGCATTCTGGAACTGATTTCTTAAATCACCCTCTTCCATTGCAAGTTCAAGGTGTTCTGGAGCTTTTTTATTAGCAATTTCAACAGCCTGAGATAAATCTTCAACAACAATAATTTTTCCATAAGTATCTATACTCTGACGAGCAATTGCTTTTGTTGTTAATGTTTCCAACTGATTTTCAATCTGGTCGCTAACTTTATTTGCAAGTTCCATGCTGTCTGTAACAAGAACACTCTGAGCAACAACATCATGTTCTGCCTGAGCAAGTAAATCTGCGGCAAGCCATTCTGGTTTTGCAGTTTTATCAGCAATAATAAGCACTTCTGTTGGACCTGCCACCATATCAATACCAACAGTACCGTAAACAGCTCTTTTTGCCGATGCAACAAATTTATTACCAGGACCTACAATAACATCCACCTTTGGAATTGATGCAGTACCATAAGCCATAGCACCAATTGCCTGAGAACCACCAACGGCATAAAGATGATTTACTCCACAAATATATGCAGCAGCCATAATTCCTTCATCTGCATAGGGTTTTCCACCCACAAAAGCTTTCCCAGAAATTCCACTACCAGATTTTCCTGCTTCAATTTTGTCATCTGGGTGAACTCTTGGAGGAGTACACATAATTACATTTTTAACTCCGGCGGCAATAGCTGGAGTAACAGTCATTATTACTGTAGAAACAAGGGGGAATCTTCCAGCTGGAACATAACAACCTGCAGTTTCAACAGGAATTGTTTTTTGTCCAGCAAAAATTCCACTTTCAATTTCTTCTTCAAAATCTGTAAATGTATTTCTCTGTAATTTAGCAAATTTAAGAGCTAAATCATGGGAATAAACAAGAGCATCATATATGTCTCTTTTCTGAATTCTAAGTTTTTCTGCAGCTGCTTTTAATTCTTCTTGTGGAACTTCAAAAGTTGCTGGAACTGCTACATCAAACTTATTTCCATAAATTCTTAATGCAGCATCACCTTTTGTACGAACTTCTTCAAGAACAGAAGTTACAACTTCATTTGATTCTCCAAAAGTACGGCCCTGAAAAAATTCTGGTTCTATATCATTTAATTTTTGAATTTTTATCATTATTTCTCCTTGTGACGACGATCTAATTCGTCAAATACATCTTTCCAAGTTACCCCTTCTTTATACATAAGAACATTCACAAAATAAAGCAAATCGGCAGCTTCCCAAATGACTTCATCTTTTCCATCTGCTTCACAAAGTTCTTCTGCTTCTTCTTCAACCTTTTCGCGAACTCTTTTTGCATCAAGTGTTGCAGTATAGCTGCCAGGTTTTGGATTAGCAAATCTGTCTGCAATTACATTATACAAACGGCCCATTGTAGAAGCTTCATCTGGTGCAGTTTTAAAACATGTCCATGAACCTGTATGGCAAGAAGGTCCAACAGGAATTACAGTTGCAAGAATACAATCTCTATCACAATCTGCACGAAGTCTTACAACTTCAAGGAAATTTCCACTTGTTTCACCTTTTGTCCACAGTTCCTTGCGAGAACGACTGTAGAAAGTAAGTTTTTTACAATCGAAAGTTTTAAGTAAAGATTCTTTATTTGCATAAGCCTGCATAAGAACTTCTCCATTAACACTCTGGGCAATTACAGGAATTAATGGTGATTTTTCAAAATCCATACAAGCAACAAAGGCATCATTAAGGGAAACTTTTCCTGTATAAAGAGCCATACCTAATTGTACATCACAATGGATTTTTTCAAGAGCTGCAATTTCTTCTACAGACGAAACTCCACCTGCTGCAACAACACGGCAAGAAACAGCATCTCTTACCTGTTTTACATAATCCATGTTTGTACCCTGCATGCAGCCTTCTTTTTCAACACAAGTAAAAAGAAGCTCTGAACAGAATTTCTGAGCCTGTTTTGCACCTTCAACCAAAGGAATATTAACAGTTTCTGTCCACCCCTTTACAGCAATTTTTCCATTGATTGCATCAACAGAAATAATAATTCTATCTTTACCAATTGCAGAAATAAGCTGGTTTAAGAATTCTTCATTAAGAACAGATTCCCCTTCTACAGGATTTGATTTCCAGGCAGCTGAGCCAATAATAACTTTTTCAGCACCAAGGGAAACAAGTTCTTTAGCTCGTTTTACACTTCTAATACCACCACCAGTTCGCACATTTCCATGATGGAGTAATGATTTTAATAAAGGTGTGTTAACAGTATTACCTTTTGCATCCACATTACCTAAAGCTGCATCCAAGTCAATTACAGCAACTTCGCCATACATGTCAAACTGACGAATTAAATCTTCTGCATCATCACGCTGAAGAACTAATTCCTTACCATTTTTTAACTGAACAACATGTCCGTTTTTTAAGTCTATAGATGATATTACCATAACTTTTATTTTAGCAAATTTCATCACTTTATACAAATTTAAACAAATTGACTCTAGTTAAAAAAAAAGACTGCCGCAAAGGAGGATAAATCGGCAGTCTTTAAAGTAAAAACAAAATAGTAAAATAATTTTTTTTCGTATTCCAAAAATATTCGTCGCTACAAGCACTTCACGTTATCGAATACACTAATAAAAGGACCATAGAAACAAAAGGTTACAAAAAAATTCAAAAAAAAAATATTTTTTTTTATGTTATGAGTTATAATAAAGCTATGCAAAATTCATTTTATAGTGTTAGATGTACAGAAGATTCAAAAAAGTGGGAACAGTCAATTAAAAGAGAAATCCCAATTTATTCAAGAAACAATGATATTAGAACAGATTTTGAAAGAGACTACACCCGCATTCTTCATTGCGAGGCATATCGTCGTTTAAAACATAAAACACAGGTTTTCTTTGCACCACACAACGATCATATTTGTACAAGAATGGAGCATGTGAATCATGTTGCTTCGGTTGCCTGTACAATTTCAAAATACCTTGGTCTTAATGTTCAACTAGCAGAAGCAATTGCAACTGGTCATGATATTGGTCACGCACCCTTTGGACATCATGGTGAAGACTGTTTAAACAGACTGCTTGAACAAAAAGAAGGACATAATGCTCCAAAAAAAATCTGGCATGAACGAAATAGTCTTTTTTTTGCAGATTATATTGAATCATTACAAGATCCAAATGGAATATATCAGCCTTTAAATCTTACTTATGCTGTTCGTGATGGTTTAATATGTCATTGTGGAGAAATTGACCAGCAGGGAATTAAACCAAGAGATGAAGCCATAGATTTATATTCTATGAAAAGGCCGGGCATTACACAACCTTATACTTGGGAAGGATGTGTTGTTAAAATTTCTGATAAAATAGCATATCTGGGGCGAGATATTGAAGATGCAAGGGCATATCACATTCTAGATATGACATCCTACCGTGAATTAAGAGAAATTGTAGGCTCAACCTTGGGTTTTGAAAAAAAAGGTGCCCATGCTTTAAGAAGCGGTAAAGCGGTAAATACTACAGTTTTGATTAATGATTTGATTGTTGATTTGTGCGAGCAAAGTTCACCAGAAAAGGGATTAAGTTTTTCCGATGAATATTTTAAATTTATTCTTGAACTTAAAAAATTTAACTTTGCTCATATTTATAATCACTGGAGATTAAAAGAGTTCCAGATTTATGCTGAAAACATAATTAAAACAATTTTCAGAACATTACAAAAAACACATATGTTCGTAAAAAATGGACGAGTTGAACAGGCTTTACGATATTATCCAAATTTGTTTAATACTTTCGAAGACTGGCTCATTAAACACTCTAATTACAGACCTTACTCAGTTACAAAAATGAATTTTGAAGATAGAAAGCACATTCTTCATTATAATACACCTGTAATTTTTGATATAAATGATGAAGACTCTTTTACAAAATGTATTGTTGAATATATTTCTGGAATGACAGATCAGTTTGCAATTAAGATTTATGAAGAAATAATTACTTTCTAAGTAATTCCAGACAGGAGTCTTCACTAACAGGGCGACTATACAAGAAGCCCTGAATATAATCAACACCGGCATTTTTAACCTGCTCATCCTGGTTTTCTGTCTCAACCCCTTCAACAAGAACTTTTAATCCTGCACCTTTAAAAGTACTTACAAGATTTGCGAACAAGTCATAATTTTTTGTGGAATTTTCCATTGCAAGAACAAGAGAACGATCCATTTTTACAGTAGAAAATGGTAGTCCAACAACATTTGCAAGATTTGAATATCCGTTGCCAAAATCATCAAGGTAAAATTTTACACCAGCCTGAGCAAGGTCTGTCATATTTTTTGCAACAAGTTCAAAATTTTCAATAAAAATACTTTCTGTTATTTCCATAATAATATTTGATGGATCCAGCCCAAATTTTGCAATAGTATCAAGAACATGATTTACAATGCCAGGATTTGTCATCTGATAAACTGAAAAGTTAATTGAAACGGCATTAACTACACCTCTATTATCAGAAATAAATTTACATATCTTTTCAAAAGCCACATTTCCTAGCTTTTCAATCAATCCTTTTTTTTCAGCAACTACAACAAATTCTGCAGGAGAAATATCTCCCATTTCAGTTCCTGTTAATCTGGAAAGAGCTTCCATGTACATAAAGCGGCCATCAGACACACTATAAATTGGTTGATAGTTAATATTAAATTGATTTGAATCCAGACGCAATTCTCTTTTAAGAATTTCATATATTTTATTCTGTCTTTCCAAATCAGCAAGAACACTATCATCACAAATCTGTAATGTTTTTTTACCTTTCACCTTAGCTTTTATTAAAAGATTGTTAATAATTGTTTTTACAGTGCTGTAATTCTTTTGACCTTTATCAAAAGCTACTGCAGCTCCATAATATTCAACTGGAACTGGTACTTTTAATTGTCCTGAAGCATATAATTCATCAAAAAATACCTTTAATGATTCATATTTTTCTTCCAATTCTTCTTCTGTATTAACAATTGCAGCAAAACTATTCACTGTATAATAGGCATAATCAAAAGTTCGCTGGAATTTTCTTCCAATTAATAACAACAAAGAGTTAAAATCTGTTGAAGAAAGATTGTTCTGATAAATTGAAATATTTTCAATAGAAAGCACAAACAAAACACCTTTTGTATTTTTTAACTGAATGTGTTTTTCTAATTTATGTTGACTCATCAATCCTGTTACTAAATCAAAATCCAGCATATCAGATTGAATTGTAAGATAACAAAGCAAAAGAGCAGCAAGTGATGATGTTCCTGTAAGCAACACCTTTGGTAATACAAATTGTATACACAAAATACTAATACCAATTACAGGATAAAGCATCATTGTAATACACAATCTTTTTGCAAGATGTTTTCTATGAGAAATAAGAGTCACTTCAATTATAATCATGTAAAAAATAGAAAGAACATAAGTGATGTTTTTTAATGGCCCTTTCTGATATCCATTTATCTGATCAATATGGAAAATCCAACCAGTTTTTAAATTTACAAGCAACAAAATCAAGTAAAGAAGATACACTATCATTGTAATATGGTGTGCAATTGTTTTTCTGCCGGAAAAAGCTAATTCCAGAGAATACCCGGTTAAACACAAAGGAATAAAAATTAATGAAGCATAAAATAAACTTTGAATAATCAGTGATACAGTTGGATTAACAACAGAATAATATGATGTACAGAAAACTGAAACAACATCAAATGCCGCCGCACAAAAACAGCCAAAAACTGCATATAAAAACAGTCTATGCTTTCTCTCATAGGGAGAAAAAGATGTAAAAACATTGTATAAAAGTATACCGGAGAAAAGAACTGTTATCATTTCCCCAAAAATATAATAATCAAGTTTATCAAATATCATAAAACACAAACTACCCTTAAGAAAACTTTTATATTATATCTTTTTTTAATATATCTATTTTACACCACAAATCTAATTAAGTAAAACATAAGTTTTACCTGCACCACCATCTTCTGCAGGTGCAAAATTAAATTCCTTTACAACAGGACAATTTGAAAGATAATCTTTTACTGCCTGCTGCAGAACTCCATCTCCCTTTCCATGAATTACACTAAATTGAAGAAAATTATTTAAAACACAAAGATCTATTTGTCTTTCCAGTGCCTTTATTGCTTCATCGGCATGCATTCCAAGAAGGCGCAATTCAAAAACTGGTCTAAGAGTATCTTTTTCTATAATAAAATCAGTTCCTGCATCATATCCAGCCAATTCATAAGAAACAGAAGGAGACAGGTTTTCTGATTTTCTGATAAGCTTTAAGTCTTTTTGCTTCATAGACATTTTTAAACTACCAAACTGAACTTGCCAGACACCTTTTCTTTCTTCTTTTACAAGCACACCCTGGTTCTGATTATTTCCGGCAATAACAAAAGCTCCTTCTTTAAAAACAAGAGGTTCAACATTATTATCACTCCCTCTTTCACCCACTTGTCCCTGAAAATTAGAGGTAGCAGTTTTTAAGGCCTCTGCATTGCTCATTTTCTTCTTTGTCTTTTTATTTGAAGAAGGAACTGTTTTTTGTTTTGCAATTTCCTTTGCAAATTCCTCTTCTGCTTTTACAAGTTTAACTTCTTCTTCTTCAAATTTCTGCTCAAATCGTTTTGTATCAGCTTCCAATTCAGAAATAAATTGTTTTACTGCCAAAGTCTTTTCTCTTGTAACTTCCCCTTCTTTTAATGTACGCACAAGATTTTCCAGTTGCCGGCGGCTATGAATTAAAAAGTCATTTAATTCCTGTTGTTTTCCTTCCTTTAAGTTATGCTCTTTTTTTCTCAATTCCAGTTCTTTTTCTTTAAGACGGAAAGATTTTTCCAATACCTGTTTTTTTTCACTTTCTGCGGCTTTCTGAACTTTATTCAACTCAATATGCTTACGATTCAATCCACGAATTAAAGCAGAAACATCTGCCTGTTCTGTGGCAATATAATTACGGGCTGCTTTTACAATTGCAGTTGGCAATCCATTTTTTTGAGCAATATCAAGGGCATGACTTTCTCCTGGAACACCCATTAAAAGATGATATGATGGAGAAAGGGTATTTGTATCAAATTCAACACTGGCATTAATACATGCAGGATTTGTGTACCCATAATTTTTTAAAATTCCCTGATGTGTAGTTACAAGAACAAATGCTTTTTCTTCTATTAATTTATCAAGAACAGCCATAGAAATTGCAGTCCCTTCCTGAGGATCAGTTCCGCTTCCTAATTCATCAAGTAAAACAAGGGTTGTGGAATTTGCTTTATTAACTGCCTGGGCAATATTTTTCATATGTCCGCTAAAGGTGGAAAGACTTTGATCCAAAGACTGGTCATCTCCAATATCTGCATAGATATCTGTAAAAACAGGTAACCGGGAACCTTCTCCAGCTGGAATAGGAAATCCTGTTTGATTAAGCATGGCAAAAAGAGCAAAGGTCTTTAAAGAAACAGTTTTACCACCTGTATTAGGACCGGTAATTATTAAAATATTTTTACCGGTCATAAAACGAATATCAATTGGAACGGCTTTATCCCCAAGTAGCGGATGACGTGCTTGAGAAAGCAAGGGAGGTTCACCAGCACAGGGCAGAGCATACACACAATTGTGCTCATTTCCCCATCGGGCAGCAGCAAGAGTCTGATCTAATAATTCCATTATTGGCAAAGCTGTTTTAAAATCTGGAATGCTTGGCTGAAGACTCAAAGTAAGTTCTGTTAAAATCCGTTTTATAACCTGCTGTAATTCATGTTCTTTTTGAACCAGATCATTACTACAACGCACTGCCGCTTCTGGTTCAATATAAACAGTTTGGGCAGACTGACTTACTTCGTGAATAATGCCAGGAATTCTATTCTGCTGATTTGATTTTACTGCCAGCACCTGTCTTCCGTTTCTTAAAACAGGAACATTAGATTCCAGCACAGTAGAAAGTTTCTGATCCGAAGTAAATCCCTGCATGATTGTTTTGATTTTTGCATTAAGACTGGCAATTGCTTTTCTTATGGCAGAAATTTCAGGTAAATCCCGAAGCTCTCCATCTGGAGTAATAATTCTAAAAATCTTTTTTTCAGTTTCTTCCATATCAGGAAGTTTTTCTGTTTCTTCTGGGAGCAGTTTTAATTTTAAATCTACTTTGTGAAATTCAATACCTTCCTTTACTTTTTTAACACTTAAAACAAACTGTCCTAAAAAATGCACTTGTTCTAAAGTAAGAGCCGCCCCCTTTGTTTTAATAATTGCATACAGGGAATGAATTGGCTCCCATCCAGACAAAGGACTTGAATGAGTTGTATGCAGATATTCAACCCATTCCCGACTCATATTTTTTAAATGTTCAATTTCTTTGTGATTAGTTAAAGGTTCTTTCTTTAATAGAATTTCCTTTGCTTCTTCAGAAACACAATAACCTGCAACTTCATCACGAATTCTAAAATAATCAATTTCGTTTAAAGCTTTTGTATTCATAATTTTAATATTGGGGTTTATACCCTACATTTGACTATTAATCTTCCCAGGAACCTGTTCTAATTTCGTTGCTAATTCTTGACCAGCTGTCGTATCTTTCTTCTGTAATTTTTCCTTCTTCAACGGCCTGGCGAACAGCACATTCAGGTTCTGTAAGATGTTTACAATTGAGACCAAATTTGCATTTTCCCACAAATGGCTCAAACTCTCTAAAGTAAAGGGCTAAATCATCTGCTTCAATATCATCAAGAACAAAACGTCTGATTCCTGGTGTATCAATAATGTTTGCTTTTCTGCCTTGTACACCTTCTGTTAAAGTTTCATTCAAAGTAAGATGAATTAACGTTCCTTTTGTTGTAGTGTGACTTCCTCTTCCATATTTTTTAGAAAGACTTCCCGTTCGTAATACACAGGAATTATCCATTACATTAATTAAACTGGATTTTCCAACCCCTGACTGTCCCACAAAAGCCGAAAGATGATTCTCCAGCAATTCTGCAAATTCGGTCATTCCTTCACCTGTTTTTGCAGAAAGCCTAAGCACTTTATATCCTAAATCTTCCCAAATAGTTAAACGCTTTTCTATTTCTTCGTATTCTTCCTGTCGGCCATCTTCCTGCATTTTTTCTGCAAGATCCCATTTGTTACAAATAACAATAGGAGTAATTCCCTGGTGCTCAGCTTGAGCAAGAGCCCTGTCTGTAAAGCGAGGACGGAAAGGAGGTTCATCTGGAGTTGTAACAAGAATTAAATAATCAAGGTTACTTGCTAAAAGCTGAGGACATCTCCCCTTTACATTCCAGCGCAAAAAAGTATTTTTTCTTGGTTCCAATGAAAGAATCTGTCCTTTTGCATCATTAAGAGGATCAACTTCAATTTCTACAATATCACCTGGAGCTAAAGGATTATAAAACTGTTTATCAGATTTTAAAACCTTCCCCTTAATTGTACAGTTTCGAGTAACTTCATCATCACATTCAACAGTAAACAGATTATTAGTTCCTGCAATAATTAATCCTTTCATCATACCTCGTTATCTAATCCTGATTCCTACTTCCCAATTCCTAATTTTTTTAAGCCCATAACAGCCATAAAACTAATGCGGCAACGCCTGTTGTTAAAACAGTAAATGGCACTGCTACTTTTAGCCAGCCACTAAACTTCATAGGGTAGCCTTCTTTTTTTACGATTCCCATGCTTACAACATTGGCAGAAGCTCCAAATGGAGTAAGATTTCCACCAAGACAGCTTCCAATAAGTAAAGCAAACATAAGTAATTCTTTATTAATTCCCATTGTAACAGCCATACTGCCTGCAACTGGAAGCATGGCAATAATATATGGAACATTATCAACAAATCCACTAATAATTACAGAAACGGCAAGAATAACAATATAAGCCAGTAACTCAGACCCACCGCACATTTTTGCAAGAAGGAGGGCAAAATCTTCCAAAAGACCAATTTCCTGAATTGCACCAACTACAACAAAAATGCCAAGAAGGAAGAAAATTGTTTCCCAGTCCAAACCTTTTACCAGTTCCCAAACATCTTTCATAGTTTTTTTCTGGCTGAAATGGAACCAGAGCAAACTGATGATTCCCAAAGCAAGCACAAGTAATCCGCTTAAATATGGAAGTTCAACAGGAATAAAAGAAACAGTGGCAAGCCCAAAAATCATTGCAAGAAGAATTACAAATGGAACCCAGGAAATTACATTTGTTTTTTCCACCTGAATCTTTTCTTTTCCAATTTTTGCAAAAAAACAGTAAAAATAAACACATCCAACCAATAAGCCTGCCTGGATAATAAAGAAAATAGAAAGCTTTCCTGCGTGAACAAAGAAGTCATTAAAATTATAACCAGCATAAGCTGCAAAAATCATGCTTGGAGGATCACCTACCAAAGTAGCAGTTCCTTCCAAATTAGACATTACCGCCAGACCAATCATAAAATAAGTTGGATTCATCTTAAGTTTTTTACACAAAGCAAGGGCAATTGGAGCCATAACTAAAACAGTTGCAACATTTTCTACAAAAATAGAAATAATACCAGTCATAGCTAGAATCAATACAATAGCAAATCCAGTATTTTTGCTTGAATTAATAATTGAATCCGCAATGCGAGCTGGCACATTTGAATACAAGAACAGTGCCGCAATAGTCATGCTTCCAAGATAAATCAAAATTACATTCCAGTTAATGATTTCGCCAATAGAATGAGTAAGAGCATAGGAACGCAAATACAATGCAGAACCATTTGCCATACCTTCAATAGGGAAAATCTGACCTGGTAAAATAATACCAAGTAAAATTACAGCAGCAGCCGCAATTGAAGTAAACCATACTTTCTTTTCCTGAAAAGCAATTACAAGAACATACATTAAAACAGCAATACCAAGAATTATGTATTTTAAGTTTTCCATTGTAAAAATTTAAACTCCTTTTTCCATTTCATCACTGAAAGCTTCATACAATGCAAATAACTACATTTTTTCCAGATAAGGTACTAAAACAAGGTTCATTGCATTTTTAATAACCTGTAATGTACACTCAGCAAGATACAAACGAGCTCCTGCCAGTTTATCATTACCTGCATTTACAATAGAACAAGTCTGATAGAATTTACTGAAAGCTTTTGCAGTATCATAAACATAAGCAGCAACAACACTTGGATCAAGATTTTCAGCACCCTTTTCAACAACAACTGGATAATCACCAAGAAGCTTAATTAAAGCCCATTCCTCTTCGCTGGAAAGCATTGCAACGGCTTCTGCACTGCTGTCTGTTTTAATTCCAGAAGCTTTAGCTTTACCAAGGATAGAATTAATACGAGCACCCATATACTGTAAATAAGGACCAGTATTTCCATTAAAACTTAAACTTTCTGCAGGATTAAAGAGCATATCTTTAATTGGAGTAGCCTGAAGCATGTAATAATGAAGAGCACCAAGCGCAACTTTTTCTGCTACATCATCTACATCTCCTACTTCTTCATCACGACCCCTTTCTTTAATAGCAGCCAATGCATCTGCATGTAAAGAATCAATCAAATCATCAGCATCAACTACAGTTCCTTCCCGGCTCTTCATACGACCAGAAGGAAGATTTACAAGACCGTAACTAAGGTGATAAAGTTTTTCAGCCCAATCAAAGCCAAGCTTCTTAAGAATGTGGAACAAAATCTTAAAATGATAGTTCTGTTCAGAAGCAACAACATAAACCAGCTGATTAAAAGACCAGTCTGAGTGACGGCTGATTGCAGTACCAATATCCTGAGTTATATAAACAGAAGTTCCATCTTTACGCAAAAGAACTTTTTCATGATTATCTTCGTCTTTTCCTTTACCAACAACATCAGTAACATCAATACGAACAGAACCGTCTTCTGCCTTAAAGAAAACTCCTTTTTCAAGACCTTTTAATATTTCATCCTTACCTTTAAGATAAGTTTCACTTTCAAAATAATATTTATCAAAACTGATTCCAGTGCGGGCATAAGTTTCTTTCACACCATCAAAAGTCCACTTGTTCATTTTTTCCCAAAGAGCACGAACTTCCCGGTCCCCTGCTTCCCATTTAATAAGCATATCTTCTGCCATCTGGTTTGCTTCAGGATGAGCAGTTTCTGGCTTGTCTTTTTCACCTTTAAGATATTTATCAAATTCTACATAACACTGACCAACAAAATGATCTCCTTTCATTCCAAGACTTTCTGGAGTATCACCTTTTGCTTCATGGAACATTTTATAAGCCAGCATAGATTTACAGATGTGAACACCCCGGTTATTAATTAAGTCAACCTTGTAAACATCTGCACCGGCAGCTTTAAGAATGCGGCTAACAGATTCACCAAGAGCATCATTACGAACATGACCAAGATGAAGTGGTTTATTTGTATTTGGAGAAGAGAATTCTATCATTACTTTGCGGCCTTCCAATGGCTTTTTACCAGACTGATTGAAAGAACCATAATTTTCGCCCTGTTTTGCAATGGCTTCCAAAATAGGAGCAGCAGCACCAGCTTTATCAAGTTTAATGTTTACATAAGGACCAACTGCAAGAATTTTTCCAAGTGAACATTCACCAGCAAGTTCTGCCACACCTGCAGCAATCTGAGGAGGAGCCATTCGGAAAGATTTTGCAAATGCGAACATTGGAGCCCCCAGGTCTCCCATTTCAGGATTTGGAGCAGCCTGAACTACAATAGCTTCAGCCTTTACTTCTTCCCCTTCAATCCCCTTAGCTTTAATAAATTCATTTACTGCCTTTGCAATAATTTCTTTAAATTCTGATTTAGAATCTGCCATGAATGGACTCCTAGTATGTAAAATAAGCCTTTTTATTATATATTTTTCTAGAAATATTTACAATGTAGGTTTAAATTAAAGAAAAATAACAATCTTCACACAGCGTCTTAGAGTAAAAGTACTACCGCTACAACGTGCCTACAAAGTTGCTCGCTGAAGCTGTTTGGAAGTTATCCATCTCGCTGCGCTCGTCAGCTTCAGAGGCACTTCGTAGTCCCGTTTTCGCTCTCGTACTTTTACTCTAAGACTTCCTTGGTATTTTGATTTTTCTTTAATTTAAGCCCACACTTTCTTCTATTTTATTCAGGATATTTTCTAACTTTACTGCATAATTTGGGTCTGTTGCCCAGGTACCAGAAAGTCCTTCTATGGTTTCTATGTACTTTGTTTTATGGACCCAGGAATAACGAGGGTCAATAAGTTGATTTCTTAACTGTTGATCTTCTGTTGTTCCGTATGCTTGTAGATGCTGTATATGGGCTCTTACACCAAGTTGCATTGTAGCAAAGCTTTCCCCTGGATGTTCTGCATCCATGGCTCCTAATCCACAATAATTATGCATTTCTGGTGTAACAAGATTTCCAAATTTTAAATAACCAGTTTCCAGACACATTTGTGCAAAGGCTACTGAATAATTTACACCTTCTGCCATTCCCTCATAAACATAATAAGTTGCAATTTCGTAAACTTCTTTTTTATTTGCAGCAGGATTTTGTGAAAGAAAAAAATCTGCTAAATCTGTTGCCGTAAGAAAACCTGGTCCCATTATATTTCTTGATAGTGATATTTTATATGTGTCTTTTGAAAATAAAGAACTTATAGAAACGCAGGATGTGGCACATAGAATAGAAAATAAAATAGATAAATGAATAATTAACTTTTTCAAAAAAATCCTCTTTTTTTTTTAACATTATCATTTTTTTTCAAAAAAAACTTCAGAATTTTATATTTTATTGAAATATTATATATGTGTGTAAAGAAAATAACAAACCAAAAATTAGGGAACTGGTTTTAGAGCGAGGACTAGATTTTCCTATTGATGAAGAATTAATTATGTTGATTTTGGGCACTGGTTCAAAAAATATGCCCATAGACATAATGGCAAAGAAAATTGTGGAAGCATTGGATTCCTCGAATAGGGATGATATTGTGGAAACTCTCTTAAAAGTTAATGGAATTGGTACGGGCAAAGCATTGGCAGTAGCAGCGGCATTAGAACTGGGGAAGCGACGTTATTGTCATCTTGGGGCTCATATATCTCATCCAGATGATATTATTCCTTATCTAAAGAATTATGCTATTTGCCAGAAAGAACATTTTGTTGCTGTTACCTTAAATGGTGGCCATGATATTATTCAAATACATGTGGTATCTGTGGGAACTGTTAATAGAACTTTAATACATCCAAGGGAAGTGTTTGGAGAGGCGATTCGAGAAAATGCTGCGGCACTTATTTTGTGTCATAATCATCCGTCGGGAAGAATTCAACCTTCAGAAGAAGATGTAGAAACAACAAAGCTTTTATTGGAAGCATCTCAAATAATTGGGATTCCAATTCTCGATCATATAATAATTGACAAAAATGGGTATTTTAGTTTTTTAGAGCACAATCTTTTATTTGAGACTGAATAGAAGTAATAAATTTTTGTAATTGATAATTCAATTTTTAATTTATTATTGTCATATTCAGATTGATTTATTACATTATTATATTATGAGATTATATTCACGTAGTTTTACAGTAAAATTAGTTGTTATTTGTTGTTTATTTACAGTGGCACTTACTACAGTTGTTGTTAAGACTTTAGATAGAAAATCACAAAATGCTGGTTCAGATACCGAAAACATTTCTGATTTTGTTCAGACTGAAGCTCAAATTGGTTCTAGCGATTCTGGTAATGAACTTTCTTTGGAGCTTAATCCTTCTACCGTAATTCCTGTTAGTAATTCTTCATTATATACACAGGATGAATTGCAGAATATTAATGTTTATCAGCTTTGTAATGAAGCCGTTGTAAACATTAATACAAAGGTTGTGGCATATGACTGGTTTCTTGATCCATATGTTCAGGATGGTGGTAGTGGAAGTGGGTCTATTATTGATAAAAGAGGATATGTACTTACAAATGTTCACGTAATTCAGGATGCATCTAAAATTTATGTTTCTTTGTTTGATGGAACTCAATATGAAGCAGAAGTTATAGGGCAGGATTTGGATAGCGATCTTGCAATCATAAAATTTTCACCACCTTCAGGAATTGAACTTAAAACAATATCTTTTGGAGAATCAAAAAATCTTGTAGTGGGTCAAAAAGTAATTGCAATTGGAAATCCATTTGGTATGGAAAGAACGATGACAACAGGTATTGTTTCCGGTTTAGGTCGTCCAATTCAGAATTCCAATAAAAGAATTATTCGAGATATGATTCAAACTGATACTGCAATTAATCCTGGAAATTCCGGTGGCCCTTTGCTTAATACCCAGGGACAGATGATAGGAATTAATACTATGATTATGTCTAATTCCGGAAGTTCCTCTGGAGTTGGTTTTGCGGTTCCATCGGAAACGGCAAAAAGGGTTGTGGCTGATTTGATAAAATATGGAAAAGTTCAACGTGGTACTATTGATGCTTCCATAGTACAATTGAATTCAAGAATTGCTCAGTATGCAGGTCTTGATATTTCATCTGGTATTCTGATTTCTGAAGTTACAAAAGGTGGAAATGCAGAAAAGGCTGGATTAAGAGGTGGAACTAAAGCTGTTTATTATGGAAATAGAAGCAGCATCATATACATTGGTGGAGATGTTATTACAAAGATTGATGATATAACTATTTCATCCTTGGCTGATTATTATTCTGCTTTAGAAAGTAAAAAGCCGGGAGAGGTGGTTTCTGTTGTAGTAAGAAGAAATAAACAGAATTATTCCTTGAATATTAAATTAAGTGAGTAGAAGCAGGTGAGAAAATTCGAAGTAGTTGCTCCTTATGAACCAAGTGGAGATCAAGAACAGGCAATTGAAAAGCTATCCCAAGGTTTTTTGAATGGTGATAAATTCCAGACTTTAAAAGGTGTTACTGGTTCTGGAAAAACTTTTACAATGGCAAAAATTATTGAAAAAGTTCAGAGACCAACCTTAATTATCAGTCATAATAAAACTCTTTCTGCTCAATTATATAGAGAGTTTAAATCGTTTTTTCCAAACAATGCAGTTGAATATTTTGTATCTTACTATGATTACTATCAGCCTGAAGCATATGTAGCGGCACGAGATCTTTATATTGAAAAAGATTGCGATATAAATAAGGAAATTGACCAGCTTCGTCTTGCAGCAACCTACAGCTTAATGGAAAGACGAGATGTAATTGTTGTTGCAACGGTTTCTTGTATTTATGGTCTTGGTATGCCAGATTTATATAAGGAAATGCGCATACATCTTGAAAAAGGTCAGAATCTTAATCCAAAAAAATTTGCAGATCAATTGATTCAGCTGCAATATTCGCGAAATGATGCAGTTTTGGAAAGGGGAAATTTTAGAATACATGGAGATGTTATTGAAGTTTTTCCTCCATACATGGAAACAGATGAAGCATATCGAATTGAACTGGAATGGGATGAAATTGTCAGAATAAGACGTTTTAATGTTTTGAATATGAGCACAACAGGTGAAATAGATGAAACTGTATTTTATCCTGCAAAACACTTTGTTGTTTCAAAGGATTTACTTCTGGAGGCTACAGAACGTATTCAAAAAGAAATGGAAGAACAGTATGAGGCTTTTCAGAAAGCAGGAAAGATTCTTGAAGCAGAACGGATAAAAACTCGTACAACATATGACCTGGAAATGCTTAAGGAAATGGGAACTTGTCCGGGAATAGAAAATTATTCAGGACCAATAAGTGGCAGAAAAAAAGGTGATCCTCCTGCTACACTTTTACATTATTTTCCAGATGATTTTTTGTGTCTTATTGATGAAGCTCATGTAACTGTACCTCAAATTGGTGCTATGTATGAAGGTGACAGAAGTCGTAAACAGAGTTTAATTGATTTTGGTTTCCGTTTACCATCTGCATTAGATAATCGTCCATTAAAGCGTGAAGAATTTGATAAGAAAATGAATCAGATTATTTACGTAACCGCCACTCCTCGTAAAGAAGAAGTGGAAGTAAGTTCTCAGGTTGTTGAACAGTTAATTCGTCCAACAGGATTACTTGATCCTATTGTAGAAGTTAGACCTAGCGAAGGTCAGATGGAAGACATTTACAAGGAAATAAAAGAACGTATTGAACGGAAAGAAAGAAGTCTTGTTTTAACTTTGACAAAAAAAATGGCTGAAGATTTAACTGATTATCTGACAGAATTAAATCTTAAAGTAAAGTACATTCATTCCGAAATTGATACTTTTGAACGTGTTGAAATATTAAAATCTCTGAGAACTGGTGAAATTGATGTTTTAATTGGTATTAATCTTTTACGAGAAGGTATTGATTTACCAGAAGTTTCATTTATTGCTATTCTTGATGCAGATAAAATCGGGTTCTTGCGTTCTACAACTTCATTAATTCAGATTATTGGTCGTGCCGCCAGAAACGCAGAAGGTAAGGTTGTAATGTATGCAGACCACATGAGCCCTGCAATGAAAGAAGCTATTGAGGAAACAAAGCACCGTCGTGAAATTCAGGAAGCTTATAATAAAGAGCACGGAATTACACCCCAAACAGTTTCTAAAGCCGTTCAGGATATTCTGGTACATGAAAAGAAAGATGCCGAGGAAAATGCCGAAGTACAGCTTGAAGTATTAAAGAGTTCTGCAAATCTTATGAATGCTTCAGAACGTAAAAAACTTATTAAGGCCCTTACAAAAGAAATGTCTGATTGTGCAGATAGAATGGAATATGAACAAGCTGCTGTGATACGTGATCAGATTCGAGAAATTGAAGCAACATATGGTAAATAGAAAATGGTTGTTTGGCAATTGACTTTTTTTTAAAATTTGTTTAATATTTTCAAACTATCGTTAATTGTGTGGGAAATTGTTTTATATAAGGAAGGATAAAGAAAATGTCTAGAATGTGTGATGTTTGTGGAAAAGGCGTGATGTCAGGAAATAAAGTAAGTAAATCTTACAATCATACTCGCAGAACATGGAGACCTAATCTTCACAGCGTTAAGGCTTCTCTTCCTAATGGAGAAGTAAGAACACTTAAAATCTGTTCAAACTGCCTTAGCCGTGGATTTATCGAAAAGAAAGTTAGAGTTCCAAAGACAGAAGCTGCACAGAACTAGTTTTTAGTCTAGAACTATTAAAAACCCGTGATTTTAAGGTCACGGGTTATTTTTTTTAAACTTGCTATGTTAATAACGTTCTATTAGATTTTTAATTCAAGACCATCAAAGGCTGGAAGAACGCTTTTTGCAGATTTAAGGGCTGGAAATTGGTTTATATGTTCTTTGATGTATTTTTTTACCTGGTTATGAGAACTTTTATGAGTCATATGGGTAAACCAAACTTGTTCTGCACAACCAATAATGTTTGCAGCTTCCATTGCTTCTAAAAAACTGAAATGTGTTGAATGTTTATCAATTCTTAATCCGTCAATTACTAAATGTTTAAGCTTCCCGCTGTTATTTTTTATTAAATCGAAGGATTCTTGTGGAATATAATTGCAGTCAGTTAAATAAGCAATAGATTCCTTGTTTTTATGATTTTTATCCCACTTAGAAAAAAGCCAGCCTGTAGTTTCCAGATGTCCATGCATTAATGGAATTGGTGTAATTGTTGTGTCACCAATATTGAATGAGGTTTCTGCTGGAAAAAGCTGAATATTTGCATGACCACCTCCCTCTTTTACTGGCATGAACAGATAGGGAAAGCGAAATTCCAAATGTTCCATGCATTTTCTATTTGTGTAAATTGTAATTGGTGGTTTTGATTCATTTTTAGCAGATTCATCTATTGTATCTGGAGACTGAATACTGGAAAAAATCCGTAAATCATCAATTCCATGAAGATGATCTGCGTGGCTGTGGGTTAAAAAAACTGCATCTACATGAGAAACCTTATATTTTATGCATTGTAATCGGAATTCTGGGGAAGTATCGACCACAAAATGTTTATTATCATCTGTAACAATGTAAACAGAACTTCTGTTACGTTTATTTTTTTTATTATGGGATTTGCAAACCTTGCAATTACAGGCAATTACTGGAACACCATGACTGGTTCCTGTTCCTAAAAATCTTAAAAGCATAAAAAAAATATACCATTCGTAAGATATGAAGTCTAGATTATTCGTAAAAAGTGGAATTTTTTTACGATAAGCATTATATTATAGAAAGAATGAATTCAAATCCTGCATTGGTAATAGAACAATATCTCTCAACTAAACAAGACGTTTTTACAGCTGATACTTTTTATCATGATGTAAAAAAGCAAGGTGTTCGTTTGTCTAAAGATGATGCAGTGGAATTGCTGTATTCATCAAATCTTGTTTTTCCATTAATGAAGAATGAGTTTATTACAAGAGCAGGTGTTTTTACAGGACGATGTTTTAGTTTTGTTCCAAGTAAAGAAGAAGTACAGAAGGGATATTTCTTTTTGGGTCATCGTGCCATGCCTTTTATTAACCCAGATTGTCCTCCAGATAAATTATTTATTTCGGATTCTAAAAATATTATTCCTGCAGAAAAATGCGTTTTTTCAATGAATCTTGCTATGGATACTTTTGCTCTTTATGGCGAAGGCTATGTGCTTCCATATATTTTTGGCGATCATTCTAATGAGAAGCTTGCACTTTCTTCCATTCAATATTCAATGCCTACAGAGATTCAATTAACAGCCTGGCCACTTGCTGCCGTATCTGGAAAAGTTCCATTTATGTTTGGTGACAGAATTTTTGCCCGTGTTCAAAATTGGAAAGAAGGTATTATTCAAGTTTCTGTTATTAGGGCAAATAGAACTAATGTTGTTTCTTCTGAAGATATTGAAAGAGAAGAATGGTATTCAGAGGTTGAGCAGGCTTTAGTTACAAGTATTGATAAAAATGGTCCAGCCGGTTCTATTGAAGAGCAATTGGCATATTTATTTTTGGAACATCAACAGGAACTTTGTACACATAGTTGTGGCAGTCTTGAAGATTTTTTCAAACGCACAAAAGCAATTGGTTTTTCACAATATGGTGTAGAAACAAGAATCTGGAAACAAGGTGAACAGATTCCATTTGTAGGAAGATGGAACCAGGAAATATCCGCAAATTCTTTGTATATGCAGTTACAGACAATGTTTTCACCACAGATTTTGGATTGCTTTTTACAGGATTATGAATATCAAAAAGATAAAAAAACAGAAGCAAAATGCCTGGATGATTTGATTGATGATATTTTTCCATTTCCAGGTTCCCTTTCTCCTGCAGAAAAGAAGATTCTTGTTATGCAAATGGAAAAAAGAATTCAAAGATTTTTGAAGGATAATTCTTTTTATTCTAATAAGAAGCTCCCTAAACTTCGAAGTAGAATTCTTGCCCTATTTACGGATGTCAGTAAACTGATGGCATCGGTTTCTATTTCTGGTCTGAAGCTTTCGGATTTGCCTTCTCAGGAGCTGATAATTCTTGAACAGTTATTTTCCCATGTACATAAAATTGTGGAAGAAATGGGAGATATGTTTTTAGTAAATCAGCTTCCAATTGATGATTTGCTTTTATCTTTGGAAGGAATGGAAGATACTTTTGATGATATACAAAACACAATCAAAACTTCTATTGACGTTAATACATATAAAAATATAAAAATAATTGAATAGGATATAGGAGAAACATATATGGATAACTTTGAAATTACAGCTGACATTGCAGAATTAATTCATAGAGGTGGTGTTTTCTACGATGTAGAAGGAAATACCCCACAAGAAATCTACGAAAATTTTTCTAAGATGATAAATCTTCCAGAAGGGATGACCAGCGAGCAGATTGCTTCTGCATTATGTGCACGGGAAGCAGTTTTAAGTACGGCTGTTGGTAATGGAATTGCATTGCCACATGCTCGTGCTCCTATTATGAAAGAAGAGTCTGCCCAGAGAATATGTGTTTTATATCTTAAAAAACCAATTCCAATGAGTGCCCCTGATGAAAGAGATGTTCATGTTATGTTTGTATTACTTACACATAACTCCCAGATTCATCTTAAGGTACTTTCCGTATTGGCGGGATTGTTTAGAAGTGCTAGATTTAGAAAGGCACTTGAAAATAAAGCAGCAGAAGCAGAACTTGCTGCACTTATTAGAGAATTAGCATAATTAATTTTTTAAACATAAATATACGAGGTAACTTTTATGGACAAAAAAGGTGTTGAGGCAGTTGCATTATCAATCCGCAGCTTGTCAATGGACGCTATTCAGAAGGCAAACTCAGGTCATCCTGGTTTACCACTTGGTGCAGCAGAAGCCGCTGCAGTTCTTTACGGTGAAGTAATGAAACATAATCCTGCAAATTCAAAATGGGCAGACAGAGACCGTTTTGTTCTTTCTGCAGGTCACGGATCAATGTTACTTTACAGTATCCTCCATTTGTCTGGATACGATGTAACAATGGATGATATTAAAAACTTCCGTCAGGTTGGTTCACGTTGTCCAGGTCACCCAGAATTTGGTGATACAGACGGTGTTGAATGTACTGGTGGTCCACTTGGACAGGGTGTTTCAATGGCTGTTGGTATGGCTATTGCTGAAAGTATGCTTGCTGCAAAATTCAATACACCAAAACACACAATTGTTGATCACTATACATATTCTTTGGTAGGTGAAGGTTGTCTTCAGGAAGGTGTTGCATCTGAAGCCTGTTCTTTGGCTGGTAACCTTAAACTTGGTAAATTAATCGTATTCTATGACCAGAATAAAATTTCTATTGATGGTTGTACAGATATTACATTTACAGATGACATTGCAAAACGCTATGAAGCTTATGGCTGGCAGGTTTTGAAAGGTGATATGTATGATGTTGAAGGTATTGTTAAATTAGTAAACGAAGCAAAAGCTTGTTCTGATAAGCCTTCTTTAATCATGCTTAAATCTGTAATTGGTAAAGGAGCTCCAAAACAAGACACAGCTGATGTTCACGGTGCTCCTCTTGGTGCAGAAGGAATTGTTGAAGCTAAGAAAACTCTTGGTCTTCCAACAGACAAAGACTTCTACGTTGTTCCAGAAGCTTACAAATATTTTGAAGATAAAAAAGCCTGCTTCGCTAAAGCTGAAGCTGACTGGAATGCTGAATTTGATGCATGGGCAAAAGAAAATCCTGAACTTAAGAAGCTTTGGGATGCTTACCACTCAGATGCAGTTACAGATGAATCTGTAAAAGATGTTGAATATAAAGTAGGGGATGCATGTGCTACACGTGATGCTTCTGGTAAAGCATTGAACGTAATTGCGGCTCGTTTTGCTAACCTTGTTGGTGGTTCTGCTGACTTAATGGGACCAAACAAGACTGCTTTCAAAGCAACAGATAATGGTACATTCAGCCCTGCTAACCGTGCTGGTCGTACAATTGAATACGGTATCCGTGAATTTGCTATGTCAGCTGTTTGTGCTGGTATTTCTTTACACGGGGGATTGCGCCCATTCTGTGCTACATTCTTAGTATTCGCTGATTACCTCCGTCCATCATTACGCGTTGTATCTTTGATGAAACAGCCTGTAATTTATGTCTTCACCCACGATTCAATTTACGTTGGTGAAGACGGTCCTACACACCAGCCAATTGAAACTATGTGTTCACTCCGCTCTATTCCTGGTGTTCAGGCAATTCGTCCTGGTGACCCAGAAGAATCTATGCAGGCTTGGAACATGGCTTATGCTTCTAAAGATCATCCAGTATGTATGGCATTTACTCGCCAGGCATTGGCTGTATATGAAAAAGCAGATAAGAACTGGAAAGCTAACATGGCAGAAAAAGGTGCTTATGTTGTACAGGAAGGTTCTGATACTCCAGATATTACAATCCTGGCTTCTGGTTCAGAAGTTAATATGGCTCTTAAAGCTGCAAGCCTTACAAGTGGAAAAACAATCCGCGTTGTATCAGTTCCAGATTTGAAGAAGTTCTCTAACCTCTGCTGTTGTGAACAGGAAAAAATCATTGGTAAAGCTAAACGCGTAGTATGTACTGAAGCTGGTGTTTCTACAGAATGGCTCCAGTTTGCTAAGAAAGAAGACTGCTTCTGTATCGACAGATTTGGTACTTCAGGTCCAGCAAACAAGGTTGCTGAATACTTAGGATTTACTGCTGAAAAGCTCGCAGAGCTTTTAAGCAAGTAAATCCGGTGAGTTTGCGTAAGCAAACTCATTAAGTTCACGAAGTGAACGACTTTTACTGCTGAAAAGTTAGCTGATCTTTTGAATAAATAGGTTAGGTTGCGAGTTTTGTGCAAGCAAAACTCGTGAGTTCGCGAAGCGAACTACATTTACTGCTGAAAAGCTCGCAGAGCTTTTAAATAAATAAGGTAATGTACGGGGCGTTGCGGGGTGTCCCCGCTAGAAGGGGTAGCGAGCAACGCAGTGGGAGCGAGGGGAAGGCTTTCCCCTCCTTAATAAGACGTTTCTTGGAAACAGGGAGCGTCTTTTTTGTTTCTATTATAGATTTGTTTTCTTAAATTATTGTGATATAATAAGTTACTTATGAATCGTAAGACTATTGCCATTTGTGAATCGGGATATCATGCAGATAGTGAAGCAAAAATTATTGCTGAAATCATAAAGAACGCACGGGAAAAGAATATCAATGTTCTTTTTTTTAATTCCTTAATGGTAAAGGGAGATTTTCCAAAAGGCATTGATAAGGCATCCAACTTAGTATGTGGTGAGTCGGAAATATTTAATTTAATTAATTACCAGAAAATTGATGGGCTTATTATTTTTGGTAAATCGATTCAAAAGGAAGAAATTGTTTTTCAGCTTCAGAAGCGATGTGAAAAAAATCATATTCCATGTATTAATGTAAATGATCCGGCTCATTTTCTGGAGCATAATGTAACTATTTCTAATGAAGATTCAATGGAACTTGTGGTTGAACATCTTGTAAAAGATCATAAGCTTACAAAAATTAATTTTATTGGTGGATATAGAGATAATAAAGAGACTAACGAAAGGTTAAATGCATATAAAAAAGTTCTTACTAAATATAATATACCAGTTGAAGAGGATCGTATTGCTTATGGGCATTTCTGGATGCATGCAGTTGATTGTGTGAAAGAATTCTTAAGAAAAGGTCTTCCTCAAGCAATTGTTTGTGCCAATGATACTATGGCAATTTTTGTAATAGATTATTTAAAAAATGAAGGGTACAAGATTCCAAAGGACATTATTGTAACAGGTTTTGATGGAAATTCTGATGCTTTTACATATGAACCATCTTTAACAACTGTTAGGCATCGTTATGAATATGCCGGCTCTGTTGTATTTGAGATGATTGAAAAGCTTATTAATGGAATTACTCATGTAAAAGATGAAACTATTAAATCTGAATTGATATTGCAGGAATCTTGTGGATGTAAGACAAAAAATAAGAAAGATTACGATTTTATTGTAAAAAATTATCAAAAAAGAGATGCATTTACAACTTTTACCAAACAAATGGTAAGATCGGATATTTATTTTTTTGATGATGAAAATATTGATGAATTATTCGATCATATTTCTACACCTCTTTCTTTTTTTGAGTTAAAAAGTTTTTGTTATTATGTGGATGCCTCTTTTGAAACAAAGGATAGTTATTTTTTGAATACAAAATCTGATAAATATGGAATTCCTAAAAAAGTTGTAAGGGTTGTTCCATTTTATTCAAATTATTCTAGTAGTGACATAATTCCTTCTAAAGAAATGCTGAAGGATGATTTGCAAAAGGATGGGGAACCATGTTTCAAGTTCTTTACCTGCATGTATTATAGAAATAAATGTTTAGGTTATATGGTATATGAACCAAAGGATTACCTTACTTTTGAATATAGTTCATTTATGTTATGGGCTTATAATACTTCTGAAAAAATAGGTAGCTTCTATTTAAGAAAAGAACTTGAATTACTTAATCTTCGTGATCATTTAACTGGATTATATAATCGTCGTGGAATGGAAAAATATTTTAATAAAATATATAAAGAAGTACTTCCAAAGAATGAGTATATAACAATTATTTGTATTGATATTGATTATTTGAAACGCATTAATGATAAATTTGGTCATGAAGGCGGTGATAATGCCATTGTTCAAATTGCCAATGCTATTGAAACTGTTTTTTCTAAAAATGGAATTTGCGTTAGAACTGGCGGTGACGAATTTTGTGTTGTAACTCACTCTGCCAAAAAACAAAATATTGATAATCAAATTAACAAAGTAACAAAAATTCTTGAAGACTATAACAATAAAAAAATTGTTAACTATCCTGTTATGTGTAGTTGCGGATATTATACTTTATATTCTAAAGACTTTACCTCTTTTGAAGAAATGCAAAAAATTGCGGATCAGAAAATGTATGAAGTAAAGGCAATGCATCATCACCCAGAAGTGGTTTAAATTAAAGAAAAATAACAAACTACACACAGCGCAGTTACCTGAAATGGCTACCGCAGAAAAAAGCCTTCTCAAAACCGCTAGATATCGTCGCTAGACGCTAAGGGCGGCAAGGAAACGATTGTTTCCGCCCTTAGAGCCTTTTTGAGAATTCTTTTTTCTGCTCCCGCC
>JAHAZJ010000083.1 GCA_018385315.1 Treponema sp.
TGGAAAGAAAATAATCATAACAAATGCATTTGAAAAGAAATGCCAGAAACTTCCGCCTGCAGAAAAAAGAGAAAGCTGAAAAATGCAGAGAGGATTATGAAAACAGAGTAAAAGGAGAAACATACTATGACAGCATTTGATCGACTTATGCAAGATCCAAAATTCAAGGATGAATTTGAAAAAGGATATAATGAATTTTTAATCTCAGAATTCATGATTGAAAAAATGGAAGAAGAAAACATCTCTGTAAGGGAATTGGCAAAGGAAGCAAAAGTTCCTCCAACTACTATTCAGAACTTACGCAGTGGAAATGCGGAAAGTGTAAAATATAAAACCCTTTCAAATATAATGCAAAAATTAGGATATACTTTACAGCCTGTAAAAATGGCTACATTGTAATGTATTAAGAAATATGCTTGCCTGGGAAGCAAGTTGTATTGCCTAATATAATTTTCAAAACCGACAGGCAGTCAAGATGGCATGCCGTTTAAAATATTGTTATGCTCACACCCTACTGGGGTTGAAAATTTAAAAATTGAATTTTGGGAGACAAAAATGTCCTTATATGAAGAATTACAAAAAGTCTCATCTGAAGAAGATGTAAAAGACTTGTACATTAAAGCTTTAAAATTAAAAGGTTATCAAAAGAATCTAATTGATATACAGACAAAAGAAGTATGGTTTGAAGCAAAAGTTGGTTCAAAAAATACAACTTATGCAATGTTTACGCAACTTCTGTTTTATGTAAATTATGCTTTGGAACATGGAGAATATATTCCTCCATTTTTATGTGTAATCGACAGCGTAAAAGCTGCATTAATGAAAACAGATATTGCCCTTCCACTTTTAAAAGATAAATCCATAAAAATAAAATGGGGAAAATCTGCAAGCGATGTAACACAAGATGCACTTGATAAAGTAAGTCAATTCATTGGAACTCATTTTGTTTCCTACAATATAAAATTCAATGAAAAAGAATTTATAGAAGCTGTACATAACGCAATCGAAAAAGGCGAAATCATTCGAACTCAAATTACACCCGACAATTTGAAACAGGTATTTGACAAATGGGTCGATATGATAGGTAAAGAAATAAAAGGAGTCGCACCAGAAGATTATGCTCTGTTATTCTATGCCGACATGATGAATGACGGAACGGTCAGCACTCATGAAAATCTTCCCGCGGAACTTTTACATAAAGGAACAAAACCTGTATTTTTATTGAATGGAAAACTCTATGAACTAGGAAGTGTTGAGGGATATAGAAAATTTTGGGCAATTTTTGACCGTCCGCCAAAAGAAGAATATAGAAATTATTTGCTTGAAAGACGAGATACACTAATTCCGTATGACGAACGAAGTTTTAAAGGTGCATACTACACTCCGCTTAATGTTGTAGATAAAGCCTATGAACTTTTAAATAAAACTTTAGGTGACGGCTGGCAAAAAGAATACATTGTCTGGGATATGTGCTGTGGTGTTGGGAACCTAGAAACAAAGCATTCTAATGCAAGAAACATTTATATGAGTACGCTTGATCAGGCAGATGTAGATGTAATGAAAGCTGCAAAAACTTGTGTCGCTGCACAGAGATTCCAATATGATTATCTTAATGACGACATTACAGATGACGGAAAAATTGATTATTCTCTTACAAATAAAATACCTCAGACTTTACAGAAAATAATTGCTGATTCCAAAACTGGAAAAAAGAAAATATTGGTATTGATAAATCCGCCTTATGCAGAAGCGACAAACAGTGATAACACAACAAAAGATTCAAATACGAGTGAAAGTAAAACAGGAGTCGCAAAAAATAAGATTGTATTAACAATGAATGGTTATTCTTATGCATCTAGGGAATTGTTCACTCAATTTTTAGCTAGGTTAATGATTGAAATACCTACTGCAACAATAGGAATGTTTTCAACTCTTAAATATATTAATGCATATAACTTTGAAGATTTTAGAAACAATTGGAATGCAGAATATTTAGATGGTTTTATAGTACATTCGAAAGCATTTGAAGGGTTAACTGGTAATTTTCCAATTGGATTTCTACTTTGGAAAACAAATAATAAACTAGATTCAAAAAAATATGAAATTACAGAAATATCATGCGAAGTTTTAGATAGAAATGCAAATGCGATAGGAAACAAAAAATTTTATAACATTAATTCATCAAATTTCATGAGTAATTATCTTTCTCGACTAAAGACGAATACGAAATCAATTCCATTAAAAAATGCTGTTACTGTGCAAAGCGGTAAAGCAAAGGTAACATCTTGGATAGATACAGCTATAGGATATTTTTGGTGTAATGGTAATGATTTACAGCAGTCAGGACAAACAGCAATTTTGTCTTCTGTTTTTAGTGCAGGAAATGGTTATTATATTGTTCCAGAAAACTTAGAAAAGGTTAGTATCATGTATTCCGTTAGGCATCTTATAGAACATACATGGCAAAATCATAATGACCAGTTCTTAATACCTGAAAAAGAACTTTGTGAAGAATTTAAGAACGATTGTCTTATTTATATGCTTTTCAATGGTAAAAATCTTACCGCAAGTGCTAATGACTTGGAATGGAACAATCAAAAATGGAGTATTGTAAATCATTTCATTCCATTTACAGAAACTGAAGTAAATGCAAATGACCGCTTTGAAAGTGATTTTATGGTTCAGTATATGCAAGGTAAGAACTTTTCAAAAGAAGCTCAGAAAGTACTAGACGAAGGAAAGAAAATCTGGCAAAAATATTTTGTTACGGATTTCAATCATGAAATTCGTGACAAATATAAATTAAATAGGGCTGATGTAGGTTGGTATCAGATAAGGTTTGCAATAAAAGCTTACAATGAACTTGGAGAAAATATTCCAATTAGTTTTGAAGCTTTTGAAAGTGCATATAATGAGCTGACTGAAAAATTGAAACCGCAAGTATATTCTTACGGTTTCTTGAAAGCGTAAAAAGCATAACAAAAGTTCAAAGCCAACAAACCGTTCAAGCCCGCTGCGGTTTGCTGGAAATGTATTAAGTACAAAGTCCAAGGGGGATTCTCTTAAGGCAATTGGTGTTTCATACATAAAGTAAGTAGAAGTTTGGCAGAAAGAATAATATCTGCTTGAGTTTAGTCTTTACTTCAATTATAGTTTAAATATAAGGATATCGTGCCTTTGACTGCGAATTTTATACGGCCGGTGCAGTTTTTATTGCATCGGCGCTTTTTTATTTGACAAGAAGTTAGCATATATGCTAACATAACCTATGTACAGAAAAGTAACATTCTATACAACTGCCGACGGGAAATGTCCAGTTGCGGAATTTATAGATTCTCAACCAATAAAAGTGGCTCAGAAAATAGCATGGGTTCTTAAGGCTGTTCAAGAAATTGAAAAAGTCCCAAAAACATACTTTAAGAAATTATCAGATACCGATTTCTACGAAGTCAGAATTGAGTTGAGTGGAAATATTTATAGGCTGCTAGGATTCTTTCACAATGGAAATATTGTAATTCTTACAAATGGTTTCCAAAAGAAGACTCAGAAAACACCGAAATCTGAAATAGAAGTTTGTGAAGCAAGAATGAAAGATTTTTTGAAAAGGAGTAAAGAAAATGGCTAATAAAACATTAGATTTAGATGATTATATTTCTCAGCGTAAAGAAAAAGAACCTGAATTTGCAAAAGATTTTGATACAGGTTATGAAGAATTAAAAATCGGTATGATGATAAAAGAAATGCGACTAGAGAGCGGAATGACACAAGAACAGTTAGCAGAAAAACTTGAAACTAAGAAAAGCGTTATTTCGCGAATGGAAAATCATTCCGAAGATATCCGATTATCTACCCTTCAAAAAGTTGCATCTGTATTTGGAAAACAGCTTAGAGTTGCAATGTTGTAAATTTGTCATAACAAGAAGTTCAAAGTCGACACAGGCTCAAGGCCTCGCGATTTAAGTAATTTTTATTTGGACACCCTCTACTTGAGGCGATTCCGCCCCTTCCGGGCCCATGGTTTGAATAAAGAAAACATTAAAATACCAGGGAAGTCTTAGAGTAAAAGTACGAGAGCGAAAACGGGACTACGAAGTGCCTCTGAAGCTGACGAGCGCAGCGAGATGGATAACTTCCAAACAGCTTCAGCGAGCAACTTCGTAGGCACGTTGTAGCGGTAGTACTTTTACTCTAAGACGCTGTG
>JAHAZJ010000068.1 GCA_018385315.1 Treponema sp.
CTTTTTAACTATATTGTTAAAAGAGTATGTTGATAAAATAAATAAAAAGGAAAAAAAATTATGAAAGAAATCCCTATCTTTTTTGCATCTGATAACAATTATGCACCATATTTAGCAGTAGCAGTAAAATCGTTATTAGATAACTCATCTAAAGACTACTTCTACAAAATCTACGTTCTTACATCTAAAATTCATGATACTTTTAAAGAAAAAATCGCCAAAGTATTAACAGAAAACAGTTCTCTTGAATATGTTTGTGTTGATAAAGAAATGGAAAAATTAAAAGATAAATTATTTTTAAGAGACTACTATTCTTTTGAAACATATTACAGATTCTTTATTCCAGATATGTTCCCACAATACAAAAAAGTTATTTATCTAGATTGTGATATTTATGTAAAAGAAGATATTTCCAAAATGTATAATACCAACATTACTAACTACATGGTTGGAGCCGTTTCAGATCAGGCATTTAGAGACCTTAGCAAAGATTTTGCAAATTATGCTCGTAAAGTATTGGATATTAATGTTCATAAGGTTTTTAACGCAGGTGTCTTATTAATTAATTCAGAAATGTTTAGAGCTACAAACATTTTAGGACGTTTTGTAAAATTACTTGAAAAATATAAATTCAGAGTAACTCAAGATGAAGATTATTTAAATGTTTTATGTAAAGACAAAGTAAAATATCTTCATAGAGGATGGAACAAAATGCCATTCCAGGATAATTATCCTGAATCAAAAGTTAAAATAATTCATTACAATCTTCACTTAAAACCATGGCATTATAATAATATTAGATTTGAGGATTATTTCTGGAACACTGCAAAACAAACTGATTTTTATGAAGAAATAAAATTACAGCTGCAGTATTACTCTGATGAAAAGAAAGAAAAAGATGCACTTGCATTTGAAAAGTTACGTCAAATTGCAGTGGAAGAAATCAATAACAAAAATAATTACAGAAATATTAAAAAAAGAGAACAATTTGGCTTTTATAACATTATTAAAACTATAAAACTGATTTTTAAAATACCTGTTATCAGCTTTTTTACTCGTACACTCCGAACTAAAGGATATAAATTAGTATATGGATACAAAAATAGAAAAATCAGAAGAGCGGCTTAAAATTTTAGCAAAAATAGATGAATATGAAAAAAAAGGATGGTTTTCAAAAGATGTTGAAGACGATCCTGCTAATTAATTTGTGTGTTCAATACCCCGGTCCTTCTGTCGCTGACGAACTGCCTGCACATAAGGATCGTATTTTTGAAGTTCAATAATTACATCCCAATGCCAGTCTAAATTTTTATCTTCAAAATAAGGTGGCTGAGGAGGTTTTCTTTTAGAATTTTGAGAATTAACAATTTGTATTAAATCTTCAATCGTCTTTTTATCTGCAACCTTTACCAGATATTCTTCTTGTTTAGGAATCATTAAGGTTTTATCTTCATTAAAATAATAATCCTCTTCATTAAAAACAAATGATGGTTGTGGATTTCTTACTCGTAATCTTCTTCCTGTTACACAAGTATAAATATTTTCTCCGGAAATAATATGTTTTGGAACATAATAAGATTCATTACCATATTCAAAAATTGCATTTTCATTACTAAATTCCATGTCTGTTTTCCAATAACGAACATCGTAATATTTATTATCTTGAACAATATATGCAGGAATATTTTCAATTTCTTTCCATTTGGAAATTTTTAATCCTTCTGTAACTATATTTCCTCTCCAAACTCCATTACTAGTTATAATAGGATTTCCATCTTCATCAAAAGTCAGATTTTTTACAAAGAAATTCAGATACATCTTATCATTATGAACAGCAACTGGAATTATAGCTTTATCATATTTTGAATAATTTAAAGTAATTTCCCAGGCATTATCTTCTTTAAGACTACCATTTATATGATTTATTTCCATGGTAATATGTTGAGCTTCTTTTCCTGTTCCATCATTACGGGCTTTTGCATAGGCATCAGAAATTTCTTTTGGTTCTGCCGCTCTATCATAATACCAGCCATAAAATAATTTTAAAACAACTACAATTTCAGGACTTTTATTTGGATCTGGATTTTCTTCTATAAAAATATATCGGTCTTTTCCTTCCCACAATCCATAAAGCTGTTCAGGAATTTTTTTTACAGTTTCCAGTTCTTCATCAGCATAAATTGAACTGATTTCTGCATTATTCTGGGCAAATAAAGAGGAAATAAAAATCATAATCAGAATGATAAAAAAACTCTTTTTCATTAGTAGAATATCGGCATTTTTTCTATTATACTTAATTCTATGACATATTTAGGAAAAATTGGTGAACTTTCTCTTAAAGGTTCAAACAAACAGGAATTTGAAAATCTTTTAGTAAAAAATACAAGAAAATATCTGGAAGGAAAAAAAGTTTCTGTAAAATTGATTGCAGGCCGTCTTTATATTGAATGTGAAGATGAAGATTGCCAGGCTGTTGAATTTGCATTAAGCCATCTTTTGGGAATTACAGGCTGGGCACAGGCAAAAACTTGTGAAAACCATATTGAAGAAATTAAAAAGCTGGTTTATGAACTGGCAGAAATAGAAGCAAAAAAAGGGGCAAAAACTTTTAAAATTGATGCTCGTCGCGCTTATAAACAATTTCCAATGAATTCTTATGAAATCAATTGTGAAGCAGCTGGTCCTGTAGAAGCTTTAATGAAGGTTGATGTTCATCATCCTGATGTTACAATTTATATTGAGCTTCGTGAAAAAACTTATGTTTATACAGATGCAAATGTCGGTTGTCGTGGTCTTCCAGTAGGTTCATCTGGAAAAGGTCTCCTTCTTTTAAGCGGTGGCCTTGATTCCCCTGTGGCAGGATACAGAATGCTGCGACGTGGTATGAAAATTGAATGTTGTTATTTCCATTCATATCCTTATACATCAGAAGAAGCAAAACAAAAAGTTGTTACTCTTGCTCAGAAGCTTGCTTATTATGGAATTCAGACATACCTTAATGTTATTCCTTTTACTGATGTACAGATGAAAATTAAGGAAAAAGCACCTGAAGCCTGGTCTACTCTTATGCTTAGAGTTTGTATGATGAAGGTTGCAAATCTTATGGCAAGAAGATGTAAAGCAAAGTGCATTATTACTGGTGAAAGTGTGGGTCAGGTTGCAAGCCAGACTATTGAAAATATGACTGTAACAGAACATTTTGCAGAATTTCCTATGATGCGTCCTCTTTGTGGTATGGATAAAGAAGAAATAATTCGTACTTCTGAGTTTATTGATACATACGAAACTTCAATTCTTCCATACGAAGATTGCTGTGTTCTTTTTAGTCCAAAACATCCTGTTTTACGGGGTACAGTTGAAGAGGCAGAAGAAATCTATAAAGCTTTAGAAGTAGATGATTTAATTGTAAAAGCTTATAAAGAAAGAGAAATCTATAAGCTTACTTTATCCGAAGCAAGAAAAATTGAAGAAAAAGCGGATCAGGAATAAAAATGACTGCAGAAGAAAAACTTAAAATCTTTAATCTCCTCAAAACAGCTGATGGTTATATAAATGGATATGAGCGAAAGAAATTCATAAATACTCCAGAATTCTGTGATGATAGAATTGAAAAGGTTGAAATTATTTCACCTGCTGCAACTAATGAAAAATCTACAGAACAAAAGTATTCTGGAAATGGTAAAACCATTGAACAGATTAATGAAAAGATTTTGCACTGCACTCGCTGCTCCCTGGCTGGCACTCGCACTAATTGTGTTCCAGGAGAAGGTGTTTCTAACCCATTGGTTATGGTTATAGGAGAAGGTCCTGGATATGAAGAAGATGTTCAAGGCCGTCCTTTTGTAGGAAAAGCAGGTCAACTTCTTGATAAAATGCTGGCGGCAATCCAGCTTGATAGAAACAAGAACTGTTACATTGCCAATATTGTAAAATGCAGACCTCCTCAGAACCGAGAGCCATACCCTCAAGAACAAGATGCTTGTTATGCTTTTCTTGAAGCACAAATTAACATTCTTAAACCAAAAATGCTTCTATGCCTGGGTCGCATTTCTGCTCATAAGCTTTTAAATACTGAGGAATCTATTTCTAAAATACATGGAAAGCTTTTTGAATACAATAAAATTCCTTTAATGATAACTTATCATCCAAGTGCCCTTTTAAGAAATGAAGAATTAAAACGTCCTGCATGGGATGATTTAAAACTTTTCCGACAGAAATTAAATGAATTAACTTCAAACTAGTATGCAATATTTACAAATTGTTCTGAATTTACCACTAAATCAGTCTTTTACATATTCATATATTTCTCCTGAAAAAGAAAATCATGAACTTCTACCTGAAATTGGTAAACGTGCAGAAATAATGTTTGGAAATAAAAAAACAACTGGCTTTATCATTTCTATTTCTGACACAATTCCTAAAAACTGTCCTGTTGATGAAGGAAAAATCAGACCTGTAAAACGTATTTTAGATAAAGAACCTCTTTTTGATTCAAAACTAATTGAAAATGCAAAATGGATTTCTCATTATTACCTTTGTTCCTTAGGAGAAGCTGTTTTTTCAATGATTCCTTCAGGAAGAAGAGAAACAAGTTCTGGTGGTTTTAATTTTGATGAAGAATTTTCAAATACAAAAAGAAATAAATTATCAGAAGAACAATCTTCTGCCGTACACGCAATTCTTGAAAATGCTTTTTCAGAAAAAGATATAAATAAATTTCATTACTTATACGGGCCTACTGGAAGCGGTAAAACAGAAGTTTTTTTACAGCTTGCAGAAGAAGTTTTAAGCAAAGGAAAAAGTGTTATATATCTTGTTCCAGAAATCAGTTTAACAGGACAGGTTGCTAAAGCTGTTACAGAAAGATTTGGTAATACTGCTGCTATTATTCATTCTGGACTTACACCTTCACAAAAACTTACTCAATGGAATAGAATTCGCCATGAGGAAGCAAAGGTAATTGTGGGTGCTAGAAGTGCCATTTTTGCACCTACCCCAAACTTAGGCTTAATTATAATTGATGAAGAACATGATGGGTCATATAAATCTGGAAGTAATCCTAGATATCATGCACGTCAGGTTGCAATGCATAGAGCAAAAGAATTAAACATTCCATTGCTTATGGGAAGTGCAACCCCTTCTGTAGAAGCATGGTATGGAATGACAAAAGGCTCTATAATCCCCCATAAACTTTCGAAAAGATTAGCTGGCGGTGCTATGCCCCAGGTATCATGCATAGATTTAAAAATGTTTAATCCAGAAGGATGTATTTCGGAACCATTGGAAAAAGCTATTAATAAAACTCTAGATGAAAAACATCAGGCAATTTTATTTTTAAATCGTAGAGGATTTACTCACTTTTTTAGATGTAATTATTGTGGATTTGAACTTAAATGTAAAAATTGTTCTGTCCCACTTACCTATCACAAAAATCAAAATAGATTAAAATGCCATTATTGTGGCTGGTCAGTAATTCCACCTTCCAGTTGTCCACAATGTGGTTCGGTGGAAATTGGCTCCTCTGGATTTGGCACGGAATTTATTGAAGCAGAAGCAAGAGCAAAGTTTCCTAATGCCAGAATTCTTCGTCTTGATACAGATGCATTAAATAATAAAGAAGAGCTGCTTGAAAAGCTGGAAGAATTTAAGCAAAACAAATATGATCTTTTACTTGGAACCCAAATGGTTGCAAAAGGACTAAATTTTAAAAATCTTCAATTAGTTGGTGTTATTCTTGCAGATGCTGGACTTCACATGCCTGATTTTAGAGCTTCAGAAAGAACTTTCAGTTTAATTACACAAGTTGCAGGAAGAGCCGGACGTTATTTTCCAGATGGAAAAGTAATTGTTCAAACATACAGCCCAGGAAGTGAAGCAATTTTTTATTCCTGCAAAGGACAAATCGCTAAATTTTATGAAACCGAGCTACAGCAAAGAGAGATGCTGGAATTTCCACCATTTTCAAGATTATTACGCATAGTTTTTAGGGCTTTTAATAAAAAAGATGCAGAAGAAACTGCCATGGCAGCAGTTGAAATATTAAAGAAAAATACACCAAAAGGATGTGATATTCTTGGACCAAGTGAATGTCCTATTGAAAAAATTAACAGCAATTATCGCTATCAAATAATTTTAAAAGGTTCTTCAATTATTCCTCTTCAAAGTGCTGCACGAAAGCTCTTATTTGACTATAAGCACAATCCATCAGTCTACATAGAATATGATGTAGATCCTGTAAGTTTGTTATAACATTTTTTCTGGAGCTACACATGTCTTCTAATGCCATCAAACTTAATTTCATATAAGAAAAGCCCATTTGGTGGTGCGGTTACACCAGCTTTTGTACGATCACGAGCTGCAAGGATTTTTTCCATGGAATCTAAAGCTTTTCCATCTTTATCTAAATTTATTAATGTTCCTGTTAATGTTCTAACCATTTTCCATAAAAAAGCATTTGCTTCAATTTGAAAAACAAGAAGTTCTTTTCCCCACAAATCCTTTTGTTTAAAGAAAAAAGCATTATCAATATATCGGTTAGGAGAAACTGACTCATCACCACTTGCTGCAAAAGATGAACAATCTAATTCCCCTCTTAAGCAAGAAGCAAAATGATTTAATCGTTCTAAATCAGGTTCATAATTTTTTACAAACCAGGTAAAACGACTGTTATTTGCTGCATTAGTTTTTCCTGTAGAAATAAAATATCTATAAACACGACTTGTGGCGTTAAAGCGAGAATTAAAATCTTGTGGAACTTCTTTCGAATCCATTATACGGATATCTTCTGGCAAAAAAGCATTTAAAGCTTTTATATAATTTTCTGCAGGAATAGATTCTATTGGTGAATAAAAGTTAGCAGCCTGACCTACAGCATGAACACCACTATCTGTACGACCAGAGCCATAGAGAATTGTTTTTTGTTTGTGGATTTTTTCCAGGGCCTTTTCAATTTCTCCCTGCACAGTTCTTTCCCCTTGCTGTCCTTCTTTTGTATCCTGTCTCTGCCATCCACAAAAGTCGGTGCCATCATATGAAACTGTAAGTAGAATATTTCTAGATGTCATCATCATTAAGTTCTTCAACTAAGCGATCATATAAATCGCGGGCATTTTCCAATAATGGACCAGGCTTATTTTTTGATGATTTTCCTAACCCGAAAATGCGAGCAATTGCTGTTTTTGATTCACTAAGTTTTTTTAATCTCAACTGAATATCATCTTTCTGACCATATTTATATTCCAATAAGCCACAAAGATATATTACACCATCCCAGCCATAATTTTTATCCATATCAGGGCCCATATTTCCTAAAGTAGAACTTTTTTCTGTTCGGGCTGCTTCATTTATCACTGCCTGCTGATAGAAAAATAAAGCCTTTCTATAAAAAACCTGAGCAATATAATCATAATTATGTTCGCTGCAACGCTGATGTATTTCTTTTGAAAGCCATGCAAGTCTTAATGCAATAATTCCTTTTTTTAATGTAGGAATCATATCTTCATCTGCATCATCATAAGTCATAAGTGCCAGATAGTACATGGCAGCACCATCAAACAGAGTACGCTCTTTTTTCAAATCAAAATATGGGAAAATTGTATTAGCGGCTTTTTTTCGCTTTTCAGAATGATCATACATTCTATCAACAACTTCTGCTTTTTTTATATCCCCAAAATCGCTCCAAAAAAATGCGGCATAACAATTTGGGCAAGCACCAATTTCATAAATCAAAGGATAAACTTTGCCGTATTTAGCTGATGGAATATAATCACGATGTAATTCATCAGAAAGATTACCTGCATTCATACGACCATTACCACTTCGCATAATTTCTTTTTCAAAAGCACGTTTACAAACAGGACAAGTACATTTGTCTTTTGACCAATATGAAAGAGAAGCTTTCTTTTCTGAATCAGGCTTTTTTGTTGTTGCCATTTTTTACCTCAATTTTATATTGTAATACATTTATTCTTCTATTACCACAAAAGCCTGAGCATATTCTTTTTCGTGACTAATAGATAAATGTATTTTCGGATTATTTACTAATTTTTGCAATTGAACTTCAGCAGTATTTTCAACTTTTAGTTCAGGTTTACCTAAATCATTTTTTTCAACATATACATCTTTTAATTCAAAATTTCTTATTCCAGTTCCCAGTGCTTTTGAAAAGGCTTCTTTAGCAGCAAACCGGGACGCATAATATTCACAAGCATAATGATTAGACTGATAACTTGTTAATATTTCTTTTTCATTAAAAAATCTTGAAATAAACTTCGTATCATTAATTTTGTTTGAAAATCTAGAAACCTGACAAATATCTACTCCAATTCCAAAAATCATTTTAATCTCCTGCATTTTCTTCCTGGGCAGCTGGTTCCAAAACAAGAGTTTCAGGGATTTTTTCTATTGTAACTGAAATTGTTTCAAATGATTTGTCTTTGATTACATAGTACCCTGGGATTGAAAACTGAACAGGTAAATCATAAACCCCAGCATCATGAATTTCTGATAAATCAACATAAACTGAATTTGGCATAATTTCATATTCTTCCAAAGAATTAACAGAACCATTTAAAGTGAAAGTTATTCCAGGATATTCACCTATTAAAACCAAATCAGAACTAAGACCTTTAAATGATATAGCAGTATTTTCATATTTTTTATCCATTTTGCTTGTTGCTATTTCAACTCTAACAGTATATGGACCTTTATCCTGAATCATTAAAACAGGATTAACATTTTTATTATTTACATTTACTGAAAAATCACTTTTTTTGTCTGTTAAATCAATATTTTCTGTTTTAATTTTTTGGGTCTGTTTTAACATAGATTCTGGACCAACAACTTCAACATATTCAGGTTCAATTGATATTTTAGAAACTTCAAAACCATGAGCCGGTACACCTGTAACAATTGGCTCAAGTTTTATATAAGATATATCTTTTTTTTCCACATTAAATTTAAGTGATTGAGGATTTTTTTTAACTTCAAAAACATAATTATCTGAAATTTCATCTTTAACAGTTACAATAATAGGTAACTGATATTCCCCAGATTTAGCAATATTATTTAAATTTACAGAAGCACTAAAATCTGATTCATGAATGTTTGAAATTGTATCAGAATCTGCTCTAACAACAATCTGTACTTTTTTTACTGCAGGATCAAGATTAAGAACAGCTCCATTTTCAATAACATCAATTGGAATACTAAATGTTTTTGAATCATATTCCATTGAACTGTGGAGGATATAAACAATAATAGCCAATCCTAAACACAATAACTTATAAGGCCATTTTTCAAGAATTTTTTCAGTTAACTGTTTTAGCTTCTTCAAGTGCATCCTCCGTATTTTTAGATTCTGATGTAATATCAAGAAGATTTTCAAGAATTTTTCGAACTTCTTCTAAGCTTAAATCATAGTTTAATTTGGACTCATAGGATAAACTTAAAGCACCAGTTTCTTCCGAAACCACAAGAACAACAGCATCTGAAGCTTCTGAAAGACCTAACGCAGCTCTATGTCTTGTACCGAAGGTCTTTCGAATACTATAGTTATCGCTTAAAGGCAAAAAACAACCTGCTGCCAAAACTTTGTTGCCTTGAATAAAGCAAGCACCATCGTGAAGGGGTGTATCATGACCAAAAATAGTTACAAGTAAACCAGAAGACAAATCTGCATTAAGTTTTGTTCCACTTTGCATTACATTGTCCAATTTTGTATGACGTAAAAAAACAACCAGCATTCCACGCTTCTGTTTAGAAAGCATTTCTGCAGCTGTTAATACAGAGTCAATATAAGTGTCTTTTGAACGAGAACCAAAAGCAAACCATTGATTCTGCCCTAATCTAAGAAAGAGTTTACGAACTTCGGGTTGGAAAATTACAGCAAAAGCAATAATGAGCATTGGAGCTACAATATTCATAATCCAAATGATAGTTTTTAATCTAAGAAAAACTGCTATACCATATGCCCCAAGAACAATAATTACTGATTTTAAAATCTGAATACTGTTTGTTTTTGACATAAAGTCATAGGCCTTATAAAAAATATAGGCTAATATAACTATATCTAAAACAGGAACGATTTTATCATATATAAACTGTAATTTACTTAAAATATCCATTTGTTTCTATTATACCACATTAGAACAGATATTTCATTATTTTTAGAGATTCTATGGTTTCTTTTACATCATGAACACGAACAATTTGAGCACCTTTAATAACACTAATTAAATCTGCACTTACAGTTCCAACCATTCGCCCCTCTATTTCTGTGCCAGTAATTTGTCCAATGCATCTTTTACGTGAAAGAGCCATTAAAAACAGAGAATTTTGATATTTTAATAAATCAGTATGTTTTATAAGTTCTACATTTTCTTCAAAAGATTTGCCAAACCCAATTCCTGGATCAAGAATTATTTTGTCACTGGAAATACCATGGTTAATTAATAAAGACACTTTTTCTTCAAAAAACTTCTTTACAACTCTCACAATTTTATCTTTTCCAAAGCAATTATCTTCCGACAATCCCCAGCCATGCATTACAACAACAGGAAGCTTTAGTTCTTCAATTACATCCAACATATTAGAATCGCTTTTAAAGCAGGAAACATCATTAATAATATCTGCCCCATTATCATAAGCTTGTTTAGCAACTTCACTTTTTCTTGTATCAACAGAAATTACAACGTCAGAATTTTTTCTAATTTCTTTTATAAGTGGAATAACTCTATTAAGTTCTTCTTCAACAGAAATTTCAGTAAAACCAGGTCTGGTGGATTCTCCTCCAATATCCAGAATATCAGCACCACTTTCTACAAGCTCCAGGGCCCTTTCTATTCCGCCTCTGCTTCCTTTATAAAAAGAATCTGGAGTTGCATTTACAATTCCCATTACAAATGCAGGTAATTTTGATGTAATTTCTCTATTTTTTAAATGAAGGACTGGCATTTAATAACCCCATTGCAGCTTTTTGTATATGTTCAGGTGATAATCCGGCATCTTCAAGAATTTGGGCTCTGTTAGCATGATTATAATATTTTTCTTCAAATGCAAGAATTTCAGAATTTATTATATGATTTTCTATTAATCTGGCCCTTAAATATTCAGAAATTCCACCAGTAACAATGCCGTCTTCAACAAAAAGAATTCCTTTATATTTTTTTGCAACTTCAACAAAATATTTTTCATCAAAGGGTTTTATAAAACGTAAAACCAAAATATCTGAAAATACGGAATTTTCGTCTAAAGCTTTTACAGCCTGCCAAACTTCCGAATACATTCCACCTGTACAAACTATCAATATTGAAGCTTCTGTATTTTTTTTCTGAAAGGAGTTTCTAATCAAAATTCCCCGTCCTTCACTTACTGGCTGTTCAAATTCTTTTATTTCTTCTGGACATGGAAGCTTTGGATAGCGGATAACAACAGCTTTTTCAGAATTAACAGCCCAATCAAAACACAATTCAAGATCTTTTGCACTAACAGGACTCATAATTTGCAAATCTGGAATTGGTCTAAATAAAGAAATATCAAAAATACCTTGATGGGTACATCCATCATCTGGAACAGCAC
>JAHAZJ010000006.1 GCA_018385315.1 Treponema sp.
GCCAAACTAGTTCATGGGCAATAACAATCTCTTTGCATATTCGATTCTTTCACGCAACAAACGATTGACCATCTGTTTTCTATCAGAACTCATTCGATAATTTTTTTCCAACAGATTATCGACAAAAGAGTAAATCCCCTCTAATTTATCTAATCTCAAATCTGAGCAATATTTTTTAAATGGAATAAGATTTAACTGTTCTTGCTGATTAGACGCAAAGGGTTTGGCTTCAATATTAATGGAATCAGTAAAATAATTATCATGAAGATCTATATCAGCTAATCCTTCAAATAAGGAATTACCAGTATCAAATACAGGGGCCAGCCCTTTCCATTCAAGAGTTTCTGAGTCTCTAAGAAACCCAAAATTTCTGTAATGACGATCTTTGTTTCCAAGTATATAGTCAACAAAAAACATTGAAACCAAGTCTTTTTCAAATAATTCTCTTTTTATTCCAGATTCCTCACAGCAAGAAATAAAATATTCATATTTATTAATATTTTGTTTTGCAGGAGGAAAAGAAGCCATAATATGATTTGCATTAATAAATTCAATATTCTCTGATGTAAAATTCGGTGTCACAGAATAAAAAACTTTTTTTTCTTTAGCTTCAAGTAATTTATAGTTTGCATGAGGGATATTAAGTAATTCAAATACCTTGGAAGCTATAACTTCATTAAAAGCTTCTTGAGGAGAAAAAACATCACCACCCTTAATTAACACCCTGACTCCACTTTCATCAATTGCCCATTTTTTTTGTAAATTACCATCAGAAGAATTATCTGGAGAATTATAATTAAAATTATCTGGTAATTGATTAATATTATCAAAAAGTAATTTTCCAATATTATCAGAAAAATCATTTTCATAATAATTAATATCATGCCATTTTAGTTCTGTTGATTCAGGCATTATCCAATAGTGATCAGTCAAGCTTAACCCAAAACTTTTATGTAATAATTCAGATGTATTTTTAATATCAAGTAATTCAAGTTTATTTTCAAGATTATTGCGACTTGCTGGAATTGTTCTGTGACTCCACCAATACTGTAACCCATCTGTTGCTGATAGAGTATAATTATTTAAAATACCAACAGGAGTGTGATTGGCATTATACACATTTACAAGTGTCTTAATTTGATATTTTTCATCAAATATAAATTTGAGAACAGTTATATCTTTATGTTTTAATAAAAAAGTAAAATCACTCATAAATTATATGTCTATTAATATATTATGAAAAATATATTAATTCAATCTCACGATTTCATATCAAATTGTAGTTGCGAAAGATGGCAGAAGTATGCCCTGGTATAATTTACACGTGGGGGAAGTACTCTATTCTCCATTTCCATGTTTTAAGATAGTATCTAATCATGCTTCTATTTAAAAACGATTCAAATTTTTATAAAAAAGTATTTGTTCTTGCTTTACCAATTGCTATGCAGAGTTTAATCAGTATTGGTGTAAACATGCTGGATACTATTATGGTTGGAAAGCTTGGGGAAAATGCGTTATCTGCAACTTCCCTTGCTAATTCATTTATTACTATATATCACATTCTTTGCATGGGGCTTGGAATGGGTGCTTCTGTTCTTGTTTCCCGTTACTGGGGCATGAAAAAAGCCGCATCAGAAAAAAGGGAAAATGGTGAACAGGCAGCCCATGCTTTGAAGCAGACAGTAAGTTTAATGCTTCGACTTGCTTTTTTACTAGCCTTAATTTTTGCCCTGTTTACATTGTTTATTCCTGAAAAAATTATGGGAACTTACACTGATGATGGAAAAATCATCAGCCTGGGAAGCATTTATTTTAAGTATTCTGTGATTACTTATTTCTTTCTGGGACTTTCTCTTGTTTCCACAATTGTTTTAAGAAGTGTAGGTCAGGTTAAACTTCCTCTTTTAGTGTCCATTGGTGCTTTTTTTGTAAATCTTTTGGCAAACTATGCATTTATTTTTGGTAAATTTGGAATGCCACGTATGGAAGTTGCAGGCGCTGCTATTGGTACATTAATTGCTCGCATTTTTGAGGCTGGTATTATTCTTTCTTTTTTGTTCTTTAAGGATAAAAGAATTAATTTCCGACTTCAAAATATTTTCATGAAAACCAGTTCTTTACTTAGTGAATATGTAAAAATCAGTATTCCTGTTTTGATTAGTGATGCAATCCTCGCTTTTGGAAACAATTCTGTTGCAATGGTAATTGGTCATTTAGGTGCCACATTTGTTGCTGCGAATGCAATTACAAGTGTTACACAGCAATTAAGCTCAGTGTTAGTGCAGGGAGTTTCTCAGGCAGGAGCAATTGTTACCGGTCAGACCCTGGGGACAGGGGATAAAGAAAAGACAATGGAACAAGGATGGCTTTTCCTTGGAATTGGATTTGCACTTGGTCTTTTGTCTGCAATATTTATTATGGCCATAAGTTCACCAATTATTTCGTCTTATGAGGTAAGCGAAGATACTGTAAAAATTGCAGAACAGCTTATGGCGGCCATCAGTTTGATTATGATTTTCCAGGCAACTAACAGTATTATGACAAAAGGTGTTTTGCGTGGTGGTGGTGATACAAAAATTTTAATGGTTGCTGATAATGCATTTCTTTGGATAATTTCAATTCCACTTGGACTTCTTGCAGGTTTTGTTCTTCATCTTCCTGCATTCTGGATTTACATCTGTTTGAAATCGGATCAGATTATTAAAACATTCTGGTGCGTCTTCAGATTAAAAAGTCGCAAGTGGATTAAAAAGATTTCTACTGGAAAACAGTAAATTAGTTTCGAACTTTTATATTATTAATAATAGTGCTATCTGTTAGTTTTAATGTCAGAAAGATTCAAAGAAGAAATAATACATCTCCCAAAGGATTTTGTGTAATATTTATTCAGCTGTTTTGCCATGCAGTCAACTTTACGGTCTATGTTTTTTTTAGTTAAACCAGTATGAGCACTTCCATATATTCCCATAATTTTTGTTCCTTGAGGAAGTTTATCATATTCACGGATAAAGTTTTCAACCATGTAATTTTCACGAATTGAATTCGATTTCTTATCATAAAACTCTTTTGCCTGTTCATTGTTTTCTATAACAAGGTGATAATCTTCTGTATCCTGCAATTCTTTCAATTTCATGTATTCCAGATACCAGACACCAGTAGATTCATATTGATGACTTATATCGGTTCCGTGAAAAATTGTTTGGGGGCAGGTTCGTTTAATTTCCTTAAAAAAATCAACCTCTTCCTGTGTATAAAAAGCAGTTCCTGCCAGGTCTTCGAACATGCGGGCTAATAAATCATTTGAATCAGATTTAATCCATTCGTTTAGTAAAAGTGCCTGAACGTATCCAATTTCAATAAAAAGATGTCTGAATCCCTGATTGTTATAATAATCCTGCCATAGTTCCAGTTCTTTAGAAATAATATCTGGTTCTCCATGAGTTTCACCAACTAAAAAAATATAAGGGTCTGATGATTCT
>JAHAZJ010000087.1 GCA_018385315.1 Treponema sp.
AATCAAAACAACGCTTAGTTGTTTATATCCGTATTTTTAAATTATATATCTATATTCTTATTAATATTTATCTTTTTTCTTTAGTAAAGCGTTGCTAAAGAAAATTTAAAAAATAAAGCAAATCAAATCCACTCAAAAATATTTCAAGCAAAGTCAAACAAACTCAAACACAACAACGCTTTTGCTACGCATACGCTTTTTAACGCGTTGCAAACAACGCATTATTTCCAATCCACCGCAAGCACTGCTTTCAGTTCTTTATTCTTGGCAACGCATAAAAGGCGAAGCCTATCGGGGGCACGGGGGAAAAACAATTATAAATAGAAAATTAGAAATAAATAAATATAAAAAATAAGGTAAATCTGTTATAATATCGCACAAAAGGAGGCAAAAAAAATGAAACACAGAGAACAAGATTATTACGAATGTGCCATTGTATTATACAATGATGATGAAAAACCTGGTTATCTTGCAGCAAACCTTTCAGGTTCTGAAGAAGTAGTTTTTAAGAAAGCCAAAAAGTTATGGAAAGATTTTATTCCTTATCCTCTTATTTCCAGCACTCCAAAAGAAGATAAATATCCTGTAACTTTATCTCCAAATTATGTAACAACTTTCTTTGACTGGTTTTATGCTCCTGACTTGAAACGTTGGTTTATATCCGGTCAGCATATTCCTTATCCAAAATCAAAAATCGAAAAATCAAAAGACTTCAAAATCAATGCCAAAGTAAAAGTCGGTAAAAATACATTAAAAGATTTGACAGAACAATTTGAAGAATGGCTTGAAGAAGACCGCACAATCATGTTCACAACAGAAACAGAAATTGAATTTGTTTCAGACAATGCAAATTACAAACGCTCAATGTTCTTCTCTCTCGAAATCTTAAGCCGAATGCAGCAGTTTGTAGGAACTACAATTCAGGAAGATTTCGCAGTCCTTATACCTGATGAAGATGACCTCTTCAAAATCCTTGCATGGAAAAAGAATGAAGATTTAATCCGCATCCAGATTCACGACTACAACAACGATAAAAAAGTTGAAGTTGTTTTCGATGCCGAAATCCCGCTGGTAAACTTCTTAGTTGCTTTTGAAATGTATTTTAATAAGGTAACTGTCAAACACTGTGAATTACTGGAAGAAGTAAGAAATAGTAATAAATTAGAAGATAAATAACGATAAATATAATATCAGTTTTCATTAGTCCTTTTGGGACAAAGCCCTGTTTGTGTATTCCAGTACAAAACAGGGTTTTTTAAATAGTTGTATCACCTTCCATTTTCAGAAGATAATCCACCTTTATTTAAATTTTCTAGCGGACCATTTTTTACAATGCATTCATAATAAAATGCAAGTTTTTTTTCTAATGGGATAGGTATAATCAAACCTTCTTTTTTTATTTTTTCAATATCGTTTTTACAGTCATCAATACACGATTTTATCCAATGCTTATCAAATCCTTTTTCAAGGGCTATCTTGGAGAATTCTTCTTCTGTCATAGAAATTATTTTTTCCATGTTATATATATCTACATTATTTTATTTTCTTAATAATATAAAATCCAAAAATAATCAGTAAAACTGCAGGTATAAGACGTACCAAGAAAACTCCAATTACATATAAAATTCCAAGTACTGCAGCCATATTTTAAATAATTAATCCCACCAAGGTTTGTACTCTATGCTTTCACCTTTCTTTGTTAATCTAATTGCAATTACAAGAACAACAATAAATCCAATAAGTTCTAACATAAAGTACCTCCTTCAATTTATTAGGAATAATTTTAAATCATTATTGTAACTTGTCAAGTTTATATAAAATATCTAAAAATGGAAAATCCTAATCAAATTTTCATAAAATTATCTTTTAATATCATAATATTCAAGTCTTTTAATAATTTGTTTTGCACTTCCAAGAATAGACATTTTATTCAAATCAGCACCAGCTTTTACAAACTTTGAAATGAATTGTTTCCTAAGCTCTTTAGAATTTTCAAGTTTACGTGTGTAATATAAGAAATAGATAATCGGTGTAATTCCATATTCATTTGGTTCCATACTTTTTTGTGCCAGGTCTTTATATTTTGTAAGAAACAAAGTAAGCATATCCCAGGAGTGAAAATAAATAAGCCTATAAACAAAGCTGTTGTTTGAAAAAACATATTCGTAAGAATTGTACTCAGTAGGTACTGTACACATAAAAGCCTTGCCTAAATTTTTATTAGGATCAGCACCATTCGCTAATAATAATTCACAAACTTTAATATCATTGTATTCAGCGGCAAGGAATAAAGAATTTGTTCCTTGTTGATTATCAAAAGATTTTACATAATCATCTAAATCTTCAGTTTTTGAAACAAGATATTCAATTATTTTATCAAGCTGGATTATTTGTTCATCAAAAGTTTTTTCATCTCCATATTTCTGCGTAAATGAATATTTTTTAATTTGTTCTTCAAAATCAATATTTACATTTTTAATTTTTCCAATCCTATAATCACGATTAATAGCTTTTTCACCTGTTGTTAATCCTGGCATATCAAAATTTTTCCATGTAATATTAAATGGATTATCTTCCAGCTTCTTCATAAATTTTGAAAAGCCAAGTTTGATTACTTCTTTTCTGTTTATTGCATAATACAATGGTGATATTTCATCTGCATCAATAACCAATTTATTTATATCTAAGCCTTTTTCTATAATTGCTTTTACAATTTCTAAATCAAAAGAATCAATTGCAACTTGCAAAACATGTATTTTATGTATTTTAGTTTCAGAAAAATCAATCACATCTGATTTATCAATAATCTTAAAAATGAGTTTTCTATACCTGCCAATTAGATTATCATTTTTTGAATCAGCTATAAATCTTAAATGATTGTATTGTGTAATAGCTTCAAGTAATGCTGTTGAGTTATTAAAATTTCTTTTTCCTAAATCAAGGCTTTTATAATCAATCCACTTTTCTGCTAGAGAAAGGAATTCTTCTTTTCTATTACCAAAACTTACACAAATAGAAAATGGTGTATATAGTCTGTTTTCTTTATTATTTATATCTTTGTTTGTATAAGGATGTTTTACTCTTTCGTTTAATGCTTTATCTCCATCTTCATAGTCGCAAATGTAGTTATAAAGTTTATCCAGCTTTTGTTCAGGTATTTCTTCATCATTAAAAAAGATACCCATTTCAGTTGCAAGATCTTGAATTTGTAATTTCCTAACATTATCAGGATGCTCAAACATTTCTGGAGGAAATTCATTATAAAAATTTTGATATATTCTAAATGATTCTAAGAAAGTATCCGTTGCCGGTTTATCAAACAAATCAAGTGCATAGCCATAATTCCAATATATTTGAGCTTGTTTACAAACTGGATTTGTATTATTTGTATCTGGTTCTGCAGCTTGTGTTGCTTTTGCCCACTTTCCATTATTATAAAGTTCCAAAACAAAAGCCTGTTTCAAAAATGGCAAAATATAGTCACCAGCTAAATATCTATTTTCGAATGCTTGTTTATAAAGTTTTTCGGCATCACCAAAACGTCTTTCTGCTACAGCCTTATATCCTAAAAGCCAAGGTTCTAAGAAATCAAATACATGTTGAATTTCTATATTATTACTCTTACTGGCTTCAATAAATGAATCTTTAATTCGTTTTAAAAAGTCTTTTTCTTTATTAAGATATAATTCACGAGATGTAAAAAGTCTCATATATCTTTCTATAACACCATATCGCAATTCATCATTTATCGATTTATAGTTCTTAAATAATTCATCCTCATTAACTCCAGCTAAGTAATCAATGAAATCTTTTTTAATTTGATCTAATTCCTCGTCAGCAAAACCAAAATTTTTTTTCAAAGCTTTTTTATAATTGTTTAATAAATATACTTCTAGAAGTTGTATATTTAATTCATCTGGAGCCCATAAAAATAAAATCCAGAAATTATACCAGGTAGGATTCTTATTGTTTTGGATTGCATCTTTTAGTATAGTTTCAAAACGTTCTGCAATTTCTTTTTCAGCTTTAATCTTCTCTTTTTCAACTCTATTATCTAACTCGGAATAAATCTCTTCCCAGGTTTGATTCTTTTCATCTTTTATTCCTTGTAACACCGTTGAATAATTCAAATCTTCTGATAAATAATAATCTAGGATGTAATCCCATTTTTCATAGTTTCTTCTTAATCTATGAGCCCATTTTATAAGAGAACTAAAAACAGAACTTCTCAAGATTTCTTTTGTTGGTAAATCTGGAACTGCTAAAAATGGTTGGTCATTATGTATTTTTAATAAGTCAAATAAGTTGTAAAAAGTTGAATTAATTAATGATATCAATGGTATAGAGAGTTTATACTTCTGATTCATATAATGGAAAAAGCTTTCTACAAAAAATATTAATCCATCAGTCGAATCTGGCTTGTAATAATCATAAGTTCCATAGTTTTCTTCACATAATCTATCCCAGGCCTTAGTTATACTTCCTTTTTCTTTATAAGGATGGTCACCATATTCTTCAAGAAATGTTTCAATATGAATTAAAGGTTCATCACCAATACATTCTCTGTAAAATTTCGTAATCAAACCAAGAGAAGGATATCCGTAAGCTTCAACTTTTTCTGTTTTATTCATATTAATTCATTATACCATTGATAAATAGAAAATAAATACAAAACCATCCTAAATCTGTAATTCTTTATAATATCACGTTTTAAAAAAGTCTAATTTTTACCCTAAGAATCAGCCTCCAAAATTCGTATCTTTGTATCCATAAATAACTTTTAGGAGGCTCTCTATGTCTGAAATTGAATTTGAAAGACTAAAAAGAGAATTAAAAACACTGTTGGCTGGATACAAGAAATTGACTCCAGAAATGATTAAAAAACTCGAAAGCATGGGATTCGTCTTTGTACGAAAAAGAACCCATTACATTTTCGACTTTCCAGTTCAGGGAAAAAACATCCGCTTTGAAATTGCTGGTACACCAGGCGACTGTCGTTCCGGCATAAAGAAAGCATGCGTGATTTCAAGAACTATTAAAAAAGAAGCTGGTTTATAGGAGGTAGCTATGCAGAAATTAAAATTGAATTATCACATTACAGAAGCTTGTAATTTTCATTGCCGTTTTTGTTTTGCTAAATATGAACATAAAAAACTCTGTTCTGCTCTGCAGCTACAAGCTATTTCTAAAATTGCAGACTGCGGTTTATTTGATTCTATTAACTTTGCCGGAGGGGAACCATTATTGGATTCAAATATAGAAGAACTCATTGAATATGCAAAATTTAAAAGTCTGTCTGTATCACTTATTACTAATGGCTTTTTACATTCTGATGAAATAATCGAATCAATTATTCCAAATCTGGATATGATTGGTATTTCTGTTCATTCATTAAATGATGAAACAAAAGTAAAAATTGGTTCCTGTACAAATAAGCAAAACGTTCTTACAAATGAAAGATTAATTCACATTTGTAAAAAGATTCATGAAGTAAATCCTAAATGTAAGATAAAGCTTAATACTGTAGTCTGTTCCGAAAACTTTGAAGAAAAGCTTTCGGAGTTATTTCTCTCAGGAATACTTAGTCTTAATAAATGGAAGTTCTTAAAATGCCAGTCTTTTGAGGGCAATGAAAGAATGTGCATTACTGAATCTCAGTTTAAGAGATTTATATCTATCAATAATCAGGATTCTACAGTAAGAAAAGTTTTTGAATCAAATATGAAGCAGTCGTACATTATGATGAATCCAAATGGTGAAATCATAAAGCCTGAAAACAATTCTTATAGAGTATTGGGATCTGTGCTAATGGATGATATCCAGTCAATGATAAATGGTCTGGAATTGGATATTGCAGAATATAACAAGCGTTATCTGTAATCCAAATTTTCTGTAAAATTACCAAATTCCGTGATATTATTACTATTTAAGGAGATTATTTATGAGAAAACTATCGGTTTTATTTTTATCTTTTCTATTCCTTTTTACATCATGCGAAACACTAGATAATCTTGGAGATTCTATTTCAAATCTGTTTTCCGGAGATAAAGAAACAGAGAAAAAAGAAGAACCTGGAACAAAAATTGCAGCTCCTAAAACAAAAAGAGAAACCGTAGATACTTCAATCTGGGATTTATCAGTTTTAGATACTGCCAGAGATGCTGACTATATGGCTGATATTGAAAAAGATGTAATTCTTGAAATGAATATGGCCCGCAGCAATCCTGCAAAATATGCAGAATTATACATACAGCCAAGAACAAAAAAGTTCAATGGCAAAATCTATGGCGGTAATCTTCAGACAAATGAAGGCGTTGCCGTTGTAAATGAATGTATAAAATTCATGCAGACACAGAAGTCACTTACTCTCCTGAATCCATCAAAAGGATTAACTCAGGCAGCAAAAGATCATGCTAACACACAGAGCCTTACAGATAAAACCGGCCACACTGGTACAGACGGTAGCGATCCATTTAAGCGAATGAAAAAATACGGCTCATATAAAACTGCTGGTGAAAATATTTCATATGGTTCTAAAACCGCTCGCGAAATTGTAGTTACACTTTTAATTGATGATGGTGTAAAGAGCCGCGGACATCGTAAAAATATTATGAACAAAGATTTTGATGTAGCCGGTGTTGGATTTGCAAACAAACACAAATTGTATGGTTGCGAATGTGTTCTTGATTATGCCGGCCAATATGTTGAAAAATAATTGAGCATGTAAAAAAAGCTTCCAAACTCTCTCCCCGTTGTTGTATGGGTAAGTCCTTCGCTTCGGGGAAAGCCTTTTTCAATAAGTACTAGAAAATATGTTTATATGACATTACAGTATATATAGTAACTGGAGGTTTATATGAAAAAATCACTAATAATATGTTTTATATTTTTAATTATTAGTTTTTTTATAATAAGCTGTAATAATAATCCAGATACAAATTTACCTACAGAAACAACAGAGTCCACAGAAAATCCAGAAACAACTGACACTACAGATACCACAGATACAATTGATACTACAGAAGAAACAAAAGATAATTTTCCAAAACTTAAAATTATTAACAAAGCTCAAATTACAATTACCTCAGTTTCTCTAGAAGGATATAGCTTTTCTAATTTAAGCTTAAAACAAAACAAATCAGTTATTTTAGAATTAAAAGATGGAATGCCTGCCGGTTATAAAAATGTAAGAGTGTCTATTAGATATCGTCCTTATAAAGTCAGCAATAGTCCAACACAACCAATAATAACAAACTTGAATTTTGCTGATGGAGCTATAACTTCTTTAGAAATAACAGGTCATTTCTTCTAATTTTTTCCTAACTAAGGAATTTTCTTTCTTTTTTATAAAACATCATCAATTAATTCATCAGCTGGTTTTCTATTAAGGAATTCATATTCAATAAAAATATATGCGTCTGTTATAGTATATTTATCTGTAGTATCAATTCCTACAATGACAGAATATAATCCATCAAAATTCTCAAATGCAGGATAAAAATATGAATGGTATGTTTTTTCATTATTCTTTAATTTTTCCAGCCAATTAGAATCTTCATTCCATTTATAATTTTCATTAACAAAATCTACTCCGAAATATTTCCCATATTTTTTTTCTAACGTATAAAGTAAAGTATTATATTTGGATTTTATGTTTTTTCCATTATCATTGGTAGAAATAAAAGAACCAATTCCTTTGATGTAATAAAGTCCATATTTAGGACTTATCCATACAATATATCTATCAAAAGATGGATGAGATTTTATTGGTTTTACATAATATCTATCATCTCCAATATGTTGAGGCTCTTCTCCATTACAAGCAGCTTTTACTTCATCATAAGTCATACCTATGTCAAAACCAAATGGACCACTCTGTTTTCCAGATAAGTTTAAGTCAGAATAATTAAAATCTTTTTTTTCTATTAATTGTATTTCTAAACAAGAATTGTAATCTATTTCGTAATTATCATAATCATAGTCAAAGTAATAATATTTTTTTGTATTATCATTACGTAACGCAAATTGTTTACCTATATATTTCTTTTGTTTCTTTAAGTTTTCCAAGAACTTAAATTCAGGTATTGAATTATTAAAATTAATTTTTTTGATTTTTGCAAAAGTATTATTATCCCATTTAATAATTTTATCTATAGATTTTTCAATAGTTGAATAGTATGGATAAGGTTTATAC
>JAHAZJ010000091.1 GCA_018385315.1 Treponema sp.
ACAAAAAAGCCCCCCTTTTTTTTCAAAAAAACATGCCGATTTAGCTCACCAGGTAGAGCAGCACCCTCGTAACGTGCAGGTAGTTGGTTCAAGTCCAACAATCGGCTTATTTTAACTAAAAAAGCAAATAACATTAGCTGGACTTGAACCAACTAACGAAGTGAGCGCGCCGTCAGGCGAAAAGTGAGCATGGATGCGAACGTCAGCGAACGAAGGCGCCCGAAAGGAGCAAACACGACGTTTACAAATCTTTCAAATAAGTCACAAAAAAAACTGATTTCATGGTATAATAATTATATCTTCATAAACGGAGGTAGAAATATGCTTGCAGTAAACGGTTATTATGATGGCAATGTTTGTTTGGTCGAAGAAAAAGTTTCCAAAAAGCCTCAGAAAGTTATAATCACATTTTTAGATGATTTTGTACAAAAAAAAGAAAACTCTTCAACCAGGGAAGAAAAACTTCAGGCGTTAAAAGAAGTTCAAAGTTCTTATGATTCTGCCGTTAACGAAGCTTTTGGTCTTTGGAAAAATCATGACAATTCAATTTCTGTTGATGATTATGTCCGCAATATGAGAAAGGGGCGTCAGTTTGATTTTAGATAGCGATGTTCTTATCTGGTTTTTCAGAGGAAATGAAAATGATGAAACTCTTTGTACTGCAAACGGAAAACACTATAAGTGCCTTCCAGATTTGAAGATGGATTTGTTTAAAGTGGAATAAGACACATAAAAAATGAGAATCTTAAACTAAGATATACTGGAAGAAAATGGTCTGCATGACGAGGGTCATTTTGTACTATCAGACCGAGCAGACGATGACTATTTTGTTGATTTTTCACCTGCGGGATTAATCTTATAGCTTTAATAAATATAAGATTGGAAATGTGGGGGAATGTTTTTTGAATTATCCAGCCAAAAATATCCTTCTTCTCCATTTTTTAACACCAATTATCACCTTTACTTTTGGTGTTAATTGGTGTTAAATATCTTTAAGAGGTTTATTATGACGGATATTAACAAATTAGAAGAACAGATTGCAAAACTTCCTATTGGATACATTACAGAAAAAGTTATAAACGAAAAAAAATATTACTGTCAGCAGTGGAAAGAAAACGGAAAGTCAAAAAGCCGCTATATTTCCGAAGAAGAAGCAAATACTCTTAAACCTCAGATTGAAGAAAGAAAAAAACTTCAGAAAGAATTGAAAGCATTAAAAAAGACTTTGCCTGCTCCTGTTTCTGAAAAAATAGAAGAAAAAATTCCAGAACCTGAATTTAAAATGTCAGTCCTCTATGGTGAAGCTCTTTTGAAAATGGCTCAGACAGCAAGCCAGTATGAACGAAGGGATTGTTTTTCTAAGATTCAAGATTTCTTAAAGACTCCTGCGGCTGATAAAGTTTGTCTTGTTTTTGGTCTCCGCAGAACTGGAAAGACAACACTCCTGAAACAGCTTGTTCTTGCTATGAATGAAGAAGAACAAAAATCTGCCATCTATATAAAAGCCTCTACAGAAAACACAATTGAAGAGCTTAATGCCGACTTAAAGATTGCCAACAAACTCAAATATAAATATGTCCTCATTGATGAAATCACGCTGATTGAAAAGTTTATCGATAACGCGTCCCTCCTTTCAGATGTATACGCAGTACAGGGAATGAAAATTGTTTTATCTGGTACAGACTCTCTGGGTTTCTGGTTTGCTCAGAATGAAGAACTTTATGACCGTGCTGTTACCGTTCACACAACTTTTGTTCCTTTTCGCGAATATTCAAGACTTTTGAAAATCCATGATATTGATGAGTATATTCGTTATGGCGGAACACTAAAAGCTGGCGAAACCAATTTTGAAGACACTGATGCAAATGCTTTTGACGCTTCATTTAGGACAGATGAATCTACCCGCCGATATATAGACACTGCAATTGCACAGAATATTCAGAATTCTCTTAAATGCTATGACAGAGGAAATCACTTCCGCAATCTGATTGATTTGTACAAAAAAGATGGCTTACAAATGCTATCAACAGAATTATAGAAGATATGAACCAGGCTTTTACTGTTGATGTTATTACAAGAGATTTTAATTCTAGGGATTTAGGTTCAGCAAAAGACCTGCTCCGTCGTGAAAAAGATGAAACTAAGCGAACAGATTTTCTAGATACTTTTGATGCCTCAGAAGTAACAAAAAAACTTATGGATATTCTAAAAATCCGCAACAAAGAAAGACAGACCATTGAAATTAACGAAGTTCATATTCAGGAAATTACGGAATACTTAAAGGCTTTAGATTTACTTCAAATTGTTTACACAGAAAATATTCCAATCAGCAACAAAAAGGAAGAACGAATTATTTTTACTCAAAGCGGAATGCGTTTTTGTCAGGCCCAGGTACTTGTATATTCTCTAATGCAAGATGAAGTTTTTGGCTCTTTGACAGGAAATTTACGTGATATTATCACAGAGAAAATCCTTGAAGATGTTCAGGGGCGAATGCTTGAAGACATTGTTTTCCTAGAAACAAAACGTACATACGGTTCAAAACGAAATGTTTTTAAACTTAAGTTTGCTTCTGGAGAATTTGATATGGTAATTCAGGACAAAGCAAAAAAACAGTGTGAAATTTTTGAAATCAAACATAGTAAACAGATGGTTTCGACACAGTATCGACATATTAATAATGAAGAGAAGATTGTACTTACCGATGCTCAATTTGGAAAAGTTGTAAGAAAATGCGTTCTTTATCGTGGTGAATCACAGGTGCTGGAAAATGGTGTTGAGTATAAGAATGTGGAAGAATTTTTGAAGGGGTTACGGAATTAAGTGCGGAGTTGTAAACAAAATTGGTGGCGGCCGTCCTGATGTTGTGGATATGATATGGGGGTTAAAATGATTTGCAACAGCGAACGAAGGTGCCCGAAAGGAGCAAACACGACGTTTGCTCCTTTCGGGCGCAGTTCAAGTCCAACAATGACATGCCATTTTTGGCGGTGTTTACTGTAAGATTCTGGCCAAGCCACTTGTTTGCATCAAAACTTGCGTAGAACCCAAGATTTGTTTTGTAGTATGGTTTATAGTCTGAATTAGAGTATATACCACCCTTATAGTGGCTTTTATTAAAGAAAAGGTCGTTAACTATGAATGCACCATAGCTTACATTGCTGTCGCTTACAGGAAGATATGAGCCTTTTGTGTACAATACAGGCTCAATGTCAAGTTTGTTTACAAACGTAAGTGTTCCGCCTGCAAGATCCATTTCTGCAAAAACTGCAGAGCAAAGGAGGGCTGCCACCGCTCCAAGAATAGTTTTCTTCATAGATAACTCCTCGGATTTAAATTGAAAACTGATTCTGTCTCAATCTGAAATATTCGCCCCGTAAATCCATAAGCTGCTGATGTGTTCCAATTTCTGTAATGTTCTTATCATTTACAACAGCAATACAATCTGCATTCTGAATTGTAGAAAGACGATGCGCAATAACAATTGTTGTGCGGCCTTTAGAAAGTTCATCAAAGGCATGTTGTATTTTGATTTCCGTTGCTGTATCAAGGGCAGAAGTTGCTTCATCAAGAATCAAAATTGGTGGATTTTTTAAGAAACAACGGGCAATGCTTACACGCTGTTTTTGTCCGCCGGAAAGCTTAATTCCCCTCTCTCCAACCAGAGTATCATACCCCTTTGGCATTTTCAGAATATCATCATGAATTTCTGCCCGTTTTGCAGCTTCCATAATTTCTTCTTCTGTTGCATTAGGATTTCCGTAAGCAATGTTTTCTCGGACTGTTCCTGCAAAAAGGAAAACATCCTGTTGAACAATACCAATATTACTTCGCAAAGATTTTACCTTTATATTGCGGATATCTTTTCCATCTAAAAGAATTTGCCCTCCATTAATTTCGTAGAAACGAGGAATTAGATTACAGATACTAGTTTTTCCGCCACCACTGGCACCCACAAGAGCAAATTTTTGTCCCTGTTGAACTGAAAAGCTTACTTTCTGCAAAACCGGATAATCTTTTGTGTAAGCAAAATCCACATCTTTAAAAGTGATGTTTCCGCCTACACTCTGTAATTCAATGGCATTTTCTGCTTCTTTGATTTGGGTATCCGTTCGCATCAGTTCCAGGAATCGGTTAAAGCCGGCAGCCCCTGTAGTAAATTGTTCCATAAAGTTTGTAAGCTTTCTGATTGGAGCTGTAAAAGATGCAACAAAAAGATTTGCGGCAACCAGATCAGAAATAGTCATTTTTCCCTGCATTATCAAAAAACCACCAGATGCCAGAACAACAATGCTTAAAATATTATTGCAGAATTCAATATTTGCCATAAAAGTAGCCATAGCTTTAAATCGCCATTCACGAACTTCACTGAATCGTTTATTACTTTTTGCAAACTGATCCATTTCCAGTTCTTCGTTGGTGAAGCCCTGAGTAACTCTGATTCCCGAAATGCTTGATTCCAGATGCCCATTCATTTCTGAAGTAATATCTTTTACTTTTCGTGAGGTGTTGTAAAGATTTTTTCTTGATAAAATTGCAATTAAAATAATTATTGGCAAAGTGATTAAAACAACAATTGCCAGTTCCCATCTGATATACAAAAGAAAAACAAAGCTTCCAATCAATGTAAGAAAAGCTATAAGACAATCTTCTGGTCCGTGATGAGAAAGCTCTGTAATATCAAAAAGATCTGTAGTTGCCCGAGACATAAGGCGACCAGTTAAATGTGTATCGTAAAATGAATAAGACTGCTTTTGAAGATGATTAAAAACATCCTGACGCATATCGCATTCTACTCTGATTCCAAAAACATGACCCCAGTAGTTTACAAACCAAAGACACACTCTTCTAAGAATGTAGCCTGCAAACATAACAGCAATAACAATTGCAAAAGTTCTGAAGCGATAATCTGGAATAAGAGCATCCAAAGAATAACGGGTTACCATTGGGAAAGCAACATCAATTGCCGCAATAATAACCGCACAAATCATGTCTAAAATAAAAAACTTTATGTGAGGCTTGTAATAACTAAAAAATATTTTCAGTGGTTTATCATTAAAATCCATTTGCGCCTCACCTTTCTCTTAGATTAGTTTTTGTAGAAGTTCTACATTTTCTTTTTTAGTTGCCCAGCTTGTTGCAAATCTTACTGCAGTGTGATTTTCATCAACTTTTTCCCAGAAACAGAATTTTACTTTTTTTGTAAGCTCCTGCATTTTGGAATTTTCCAGAATAATAAACTGCTGATTTGTTGGTGAATCCAATAAGAATTTATATCCTTTTGATTTAAATGCATTTTTTACAAGTTCTGCCATTTCAATAGCATGTTCAGCAGCTTTGAAGTAAAGATTGTCTGTAAAAAGAGTATCAAACTGAATGCCATTTAAGCGGCCTTTTGCAAGAAGTGCTCCATGCTTTTTAGTAAGGTTTTCAAAATGTTCTGGCATATTCCCTTTTGTATAAACAATTGCTTCTCCACAAAGGGCACCACCTTTTGTACCACCAATGTAAAAAATATCGCAGAGAGATGCAAACTCTGGCAAAGTCATATCACACTGTTTGCTGGCAAGACCATAACCAAGACGGGCACCATCTACAAACAATGGCAATTTATATTCCTGTGTGACTTTATAAATATCACTCAATTCTTTTTTAGAATAAATTGTTCCGTATTCAGTTGGGAAAGAAATATAAACCATCCCGGGGAAAACCATATGTTCATGATTTCCATCGCTATAAAAATCAGAAAGATACTGTTTTAATTCTACAGCATCCATTTTTCCATTGTGCCCCGGAATAGTAATAACTTTGCTTCCAGTATATTCAATGGCACCTGCTTCGTGAGAACTTACATGACCAGTCTGAGGGGCAACCACTCCTTCATACTGTTTTAGCATTGTGCTGATTACAAGCTGATTTGTCTGGGTTCCACCAGTTATAAAAGCAACCTGTGCCTTTGGGCAGTTACACGCTTTCTTAATTTTTTCTTTTGCACTTTGAGTGTATTCATCAGCTCCATAACCAGAGAGCTGTTCCATATTTGTTTTTACAAGAGCATCCAGGATTTCTGGTAATGCTCCTTCTATATAATCACTTTCGAAACTAACCATGCTTATAGTATACAGTCAAAAACCTTTGGAAACTAGTGAAATACTTAAAAAATACTTAAGTTTATAATAGAGAAAAAATTACCA
>JAHAZJ010000093.1 GCA_018385315.1 Treponema sp.
AATATTGTTTTCTGTAGACCATTCTGCCGTCAAAGAAGTCCTTAATTTCTTTAAGCGTGATTTCTTTGATTTTTGGTGATGAAATAAGCTTTGTATAAACAGATAGCATTACTGCAAAATCATTTAATAGAGGAACTTTCATGCAGCTGGAAATTGTACCGTTTCCAATGCCGAGATTTCCCTGCAACAGTTCAAAGTTGGTTTCCAAATCGCTCTTAAACCCCTGGACAGATTTGAAGGAACTGAGCATACAAACATTATGGGCACAGGCATTACGGATACGGCGGACAGAATCAAAGTGTTTTGTATATTCTCCTGAAATTCTCAAGAAGTCATAGTAGAAAGCGTAGAAACTGATAAAATCATAGAAAGTGATCATTTCTACAAAGTTCCATACAGCAGGGGAATCCAGATACTTTTCAAAATTGTTCCCACCATAGCCTGCAAGTTTGGAACCGGCTAGAATTGTTTCCTGAACTTTTGTATGACTTTCAAGGAATTTTTCTACAACTTCATAACCGTCATCAGCTGCATTGTTCTGGCAGTCATTAACGAGCTTTACTTTTAAATAATGTTCCAAATCTATAGTCATCTTGAGGAGGAGTTTTCGAAGGAACATATCAATGGTAGAAAGTTCAACCAGATGCCCAAAATCCAGTCCGATATATTTGCCGCTTTTTGTCTGTTCAGTGCAGGTTGAGCAGTACTGTTTAAGTCTGAAGAAGAAGTTATTTTTTTCAAGGAATTCTTTAGCTTTTTCCTCATCCATTAAATCGAAAGTTATTCCAAGGTCATTTTTACAGTAATCGATTACTTCTGGAACAGTTAGTTTTGGTGATTTTTCAAGTAGGTTTTCTTTTTTGGACATATTTGCTCCCTCAGTAAATTTATTATAGTTTGAGAATTTAAAAAAGATATATTTCATCAGATTAAAATATCACTGTCAGAAATCGAAGTAGGAGTATAATCAATATTATCGAATTTTCCTTGTCCTTTATGTGCGGCATCTACCAAGATATCATCTGCTAATTCGTAACTAAAACTTTTTTTGCGAAGATAGCAAAGTCTGATTATATATTCTTTGGAATCTTTGAAAGTATTAAAGGCCATAGAAAAATCAAACCATACTTTATGTAAAGGTTCAAAATTAGCTGTGTCTAAGCTTGCATATGTCGGACCGTCTCTTCCTTCAGATGAAATTGAAGTTGGAATTTTAATTATCTTTGCATGAGAATCTTTGTATTCACTAACTAAATGAATAGAAAGGATATCAAAAAGAATAAAATTTTCAGGTTTCATATCGATTTCTGAAAAATTATTCTTAAATCCCTCTTCTTTAATACAAAGTAAAATCCAGCTGTTTTCGAACATAACAATGTAGACAGGAAGGGCTGTAAGATTAATAAGATTTGCTGGTTCATGTGCATCAAGATCTTCTATTTTGAATTTTAACAATGTTCCATCTTGAAGACTATTGAAAATGATATTTTCAAATTCAGAATTCCATTTAGAATTCATAGAAAAATCAGTATGTGGAAATGCAAATTGTATTCTATCAGCAATAACCTTCCCTTGATTGTTTGAGGACTTTGCAGCTCTGTTTGTTAAGGAATTGATTCCACGAAAGAAGCTTTTATACAATTCACTACCATAAAGCATCATGTCAGATAAACGTTTTGCAATGTGCAGAACCAAACTTTCGTGTTTATTTAATGTAATATCACTAATAGTAAAATCTGGATCTTCGTAGTAATATCCTCCATATTTTTTACTCGTTTTAAGAGGTGCACCAAAATCTTTTATTAATATATTTCTGTATCGAAAAATTGCTCGTTTTGTAACTTCCAGTTTATTTGCCAGATATTCTGGAGACGGATAGTTTCCTGTTCGGATAATAGTATCCATTGCTAAAAGTCGTTCATATTCTTTAATTGGTGAATTAATAAGGTCTGATTTATCCATAACTAATATTGAATCCTAGGATCTAATCCACAAAGTCGCTTACAAGCAGGACATTTTACACGTCCTTGATTTGAGAGTTTCTTTAAAATACTGAAAATCCCTTCATTTGGAACTTGTGCTGTAAAGCTTTTCTTACAGGTAATACAGTAGTATTTTGCAGAGTCGCCAGGTAAAGGACGATGAAAATTTGATACTGGATTCATATGTGCCTCCTTGTATGGTTAATAATATTATAGGTGGAGTGACGAAATTTGTCACTTATAGTAGATTACAATAAAGAAAATAAATTGAAATAGTGATATAATAATCATGTTGAATTCTTGTTTTAGTCAGGAGAAAAATAATGGAATCAAATACAACTGAAATAACAACTTTAATTACTGAAATTCTTCCGAACTGTACAAAAGAAGATCCAGGATATATTCTCATTTCAGCTTTCGCAAATAGATATAAAACACGTTCTTATAAATTTGATAATATGACAATTCCATTTTCGAAATATTTAAGTGCGGTCGAGACTCAATGCAATGGAATGATGCTTAATGGAAAGAGAAATAAAATTATTGAAAATAATTCAAACTTTCTATTCGACTTTTTAAATTTATGTAATTATGAAATAGAAGCTAGAAAAGGAAAGTTCGAAGAAACACGGAAAGATTGTGAAAAAAAGATTTTTGATGACTTTATGAAATTGGTTAGTTTAGTTCTAGATCAATCATTATCTAAAACTTTTGATAAGTCGGAAATTCTTAACCGTATAAACGATAATGATATTTTGACATCTTTTTTCTCTATTTCCGATGCAGAATATGAAATAGAAGAAATAGAAATGAGTTATTGTCGATTTCTAAATAAATGTAAGGAAGGTGTACTCAAAAAACGTAACTACTTTAACGAACAATTATGTAATTCAATATGTGATTTGTATAATGAGAAAGTTGCATATGAACAAGGTAAAGCTGAAGAGAAAATTAAGCAAGAAAGGAAAAGTAGAACTAACTGGATTAAGAGTACCCTTAAATTAGTAGGGTTTATCGGTGGAGGAGCATTTGGTGGTTATTTTTTAGGTAAACTTTCAGGTTCAAATAAGAATAAGAAAAAGAAATAATTTTTTAAACTACATAAACTTGTCACTTTGCTAGTCATATAATATCAGTATGGTGTTGGAAGTGATTTCACTTTCACTGGAATGTATCTATTATATTTCAATACCAGTATACCTCCCATGATTTAGTTTTAGAGGAAGATAAAAGTTTTTTATCTTCCTCTTTTTTTCCTTTAAAAATAATCACAAAAATAAGTAAATTACATAAAGTTGTCACTCTGGTCAAACTATACTAAATACAGAAATAAGGAGGATCCTATGGGATTTAGAAAGTTTTTAGCTGGTGTAGTCGTAGGAGTTGCAGGAACAATAGGTTTGTCTTTGTATTTATATATCAAAGACAACGATTCTATTATCTTTGATTTTGTTGCTAATACAAAAAATAATGATTTTGATTCTGAAGAGGGGAAATAAATGAGAAAAGGTAGAGTCCTAGTAAAAGTGTTTTCAACCCGTTTCCCACTGTATTTATGTAGTAAATATTATTGGAAAGGAAGGTGTTTTAAGACTTTCAATGAACTTGTTGAATTTATATATGCTCTTCCGCCAGATAAAGTAAGCATTCCTTTTTATTATGGTGGATTTTTTGGTCCATTAGGAATTTATGAGCCAAAAGAAGATTTATGGCCACCAGAAAAAAAATCAGAACTTGATATACGAATTCGATTTTCACTTTTTAATTTTTGTCATCCAGGTTTGATAATTAGTTAATTGGAAAGGACGAAGATTTTGGTGGAGGTTTAAGCATTTTGTTATGCCGCAGAGCGATAATCAGCAACCGCAACTTCAGTGATTGTCGAACGCAACGAGTTAATAATTTTTTCAAATTTTTTTGCGACTTCATCAGAATAGGAAGCTTCGCCACATTGAGAGCAGATTTTAGCATAACGATGATAAATGTCAAGGTTAATTCTGCTTCACAAATCTCTCAATCTTGCTCCTGTATTCTTTCGTTTCATCGTTGTAGTTCACTTCCCCGTCTCTTTTTTTATCTGCGCCATTATGCGTTACACATAATTTCCTCGTGCGTAACATTGTTTACAGCAGAAAAATCATCTTTTAGAATCAGACTAAACTTAATTCAATGTCGGCAGACTTTTGGCTTGCCCCATAAAACGCAGAGTAAAAGAATGGGTATTTTTAGCGGTATTTTGGAGATTCTGAAAAAGAATCTAAAACGGAAATAAATGTTGTAAATGTCTATGAGGATAAAAATAATCCTCAGGGTAGGAAAATTGCTGGTGATGCTGTATTACAGCTATATGAGGTTGAAAAATGGTACAGTGGATAAATTTCTACAACAACGAATGCCTTCAAGGCGCACTTCTTTATCTGACTCCAGAAGACTATTTTGCAGGAAGAAAAGAAAAAACATTAAAATTTAATTCATTACAAATGTTGATGATTCTCTCGAAGCTGAAGATTACCATTAGCTGCAGTGAACT
>JAHAZJ010000094.1 GCA_018385315.1 Treponema sp.
TGGTAAAAGATACTAGAAATCTAATTCTTGCTGAAAAGTACCTTTTTTCCAATCAACTTTTGAGATTTCTGTCTGATAAGTTTTTAATGCAATTTTCCGCAAAGAACATTCGGCTTTTAAACTGTCGGACAGTTCTCCGTAACATAAGATTGTTGCAGGATCTAGAACTTCAATCATTTTGTAGAATCCGTTTTCAAAGTATTGAGTATTTTCTTTATCCCTATAGCCTCCTTGAGCACCAACTGCCACAACTCCCCATTTATCGATTCCTTCAAATGCAAATTCATAAGTACGCTCATCACCCCAACGAATATTAGGAATGATTGAGATTTCATTTTGCATCAAAAAATTTCCAATAGCACGGCTTTTATAAACTTGAAAAATTTGCATGGCTAAAGGCATATCTCTGTAAACACTGAAGTCTGGGAGAATTACACTTTGATATTTACTAAAAGTTTCTAACTTCTTTGTAAGCTTTGTTTTACTTGATAAACAGCCGACAAAGTTTTCGTCCAGTTGATAAAAATGAACTGCTTTATTTATTGTTTCTGTTTCCTTCTCGCAAGTTGAAAAAAGAACCAGACTTTCTGGAATTTTAGAAGTTCCATGTACAATTGGAATTTCATATTTTCCAGAGAGTTCAGTTCCTTTTAGTTGCCAGAATCCGAATACATATTTTACAGGTTTCTTGGCCATTTTATCTCCTAAAAGACATCTGCGTCATCAATATCTTCAAGAATTTCTACAACTGATTTGCCTTCAATTTTTGCATTTTCTTCAAAGTCTGAAAAATCAGAAAATGAATCATCAAAGGTTGATTCGTTATACCATTCCCAAAAATAAATTCTTGGAATGCTTCCAGCCTGTTCACGTTGTTCAATTCCGTATCTTTTAGAATTGTAATTGAAATCAATATTGCTATTCTGTTCAATGTAATTCTGCAACTGCTTTTTAGTCATCGTATGGACTCCTTTTTGGATTTTTAGGATCTGACCAATCCCATGTATGTTCATGAGGAACTTTAGGGTGAAGTACAGGATTACCATGATCTGTATAATCAATATCTAATTCTGCATGTCCATTATTGTCATAGTAACGTTCTTTTTCCAATTTTCCGTTGGAATCAAACTTAAGACAAACTGAATGTGGTGCTCCAGTTGTAGAAATACTATGATTTGTTGTTTGGGTAACCAAATATTTTGTTCCATTGTGGTAAATATATGAATGCCCTGAGGTTCCCTGACCCATAGTCGGTGCCTCCTTTTTGAGGAAGGTGTCTCTTTTATACGGTGGATTGATATAAACTACATCAAATACACCAAGAGACACGTCAATTAAATAGTTATTGACGAAAGCACCTGTTCAGGGTTAATATTCAATTGATACACGAAATAACCTTTAGGTGTTTCGTCAAGCTGGTTTCTGTTGGTAGCAGAAACTCAGTTATAAGCCTTGCTTTGATTGGTAGTCTTAGCAAGGTTTTTTATTTTACAAACAATCATAGGCTGTACCTCCTTGTTTATTGTGAATATTCTTTTATTACATCTGAAAAGCTCTTGTTCATAAAAATCGCAGAATAATCTACATATTTATGACCTTTAGCATTTTGTAATGCAGTGTAAGCTGCTGAATTTGTTACACCACAATAAAATACAATATCTTCTTCTGAAAAATCTTTTATACAGTCAGGTTCACATAATAAATAGTTTCCAACTACATCTGCTTGCCATTCTGGATCAACTGAATGTAATTTTGCATCAGAATAATACATAATATTTTCCCAATCCTCGTAATAGGGAATGCCTAAGATTTTGAACAGAAAATAATGTGCAATTTCATGGGCTATTGTAAAACGGGCTCTGCCGTCTTCATCTCTTGCTTTGTTGTAAACATCAGAACGGATAAAAATGCAATTATTCTCAGGAGAGAAAAATGCTTCATTAGGTTTTTCAAACTCTCCAGGATCAAAGATTTTATATTGAAAAGAAGAATCAATTTTTGGAATAAGGATTTCAAGACAAAATAATATATCAACATACAATTGTTTTGAATCAATTCCTAGCTTGGCTCGTATTTGAGTTGCCAGCTGCCTAAAATTTTTTCTTGATTGAGGTTTTGTTATTCGGACTTTTAAGCAATTCTCGTTTTCAACATAAAATACCATTATTTTACCTCTTTATTTTCTTAAATCTTCATGCAACTTCCTTAATTGTTGTACAGTCATATTTTTTATTTCTCTAGCGAATAATACAGTAGCTTCTATTTGTTCTTGACTTGCGTTTTCCAAATTGATAGTTAAGGCCTGATTTGTATCAGCCTCTGCCTTTAACAATTTTTCAGCTTCTTCATCTTTGAGATTGTAGACGGAAATTATTTTTCTTGTTAAATCAACAGGTATAGTTCGAGTACCTGTTTCAATAGATGACAAATAAGCAGGGGAAAGCCCAAGTTTATCAGCCATTGTACCTAATAATTCAGATATATCCAGTCTTATATGCCTTAACTGTTTTCCATATTCAGTTATTGCTCCCATATGGCACCTCTCATATATTTCTTTAATTCGAATATAACATTTAAATTTCAATATGTAAAGTCTGTTCACAAATTGTGAAACAGGTTTTTATACCAAATTTATAGTTATATTGTCTAGGTATGAAAAGAGTTCTTCGATTTTTGAAACGATGCGAGACTGTTCCTTTATACTTGGCAGTGGAAATAAGTATTCTTGGGCTTTATTTATTGTAATAGTATCCACTGTTGTTCCTGTTGATTGTGAATATATTTGATTCTGAAGGAAACTACTTTCTAAACATAATTTCAGAAATTTTGAATTGTTATTTTTTTCTTTCTTTGAAAAACAAATAACACTAGCATCTTTATAATAGAAACAGTCAGTTTCTTTAACGATATATATTTTCCCAATTGTTCCTACAGCTGATATCATAAGGTCTCCAGAACTAGGAACTCCATACTTTGATTTTAATTCATTATAAAGCTCAGGAGTAATAAATAAATCATCTTTTACTTTTTCATTATTAGATAATTGAGCTATTTCTCTTGCTCGGTAGAATGGTATACCTGAGTCTTTCCAATCCTGTTGTAAAACTCTTTTTGCTGACGAAATTTTACATAAATCACCTAAATGGCACCATGCCCAATTTGTAGGCAAAGTGTAAGGGCTATCATCTTTATCAAACTTCTTGTAAGGTCTGTTTATGTAAATTTGTTATCTCTTGTTGACGAAATACCCTCTTTTATTATATTTAAATTAGCTTTTCGGTAGAGCTAGCAGCCAGTGCGAAGATTAATTCATACCATATCTTAATTTAATGATTACCTAAGAGCGTCAGGTTTATTGCTGCTTTAAGGTACTGACAGAATGAGCAATAAAGAAAGATGCTCAAGGAGATCATTATGTCAAATTTTGAGTTCCTCAAGAATAAAGCCAAAAAAATCTTAAAAGATCGGCAGACACAAACACAAACATTTGAGAGTGATGTATTTCTTTCATATCGCTATTCCCCAAAGATCTATGATGTAAGCGACTTGTTCTTTTATTACGAATTGGATGATAAAGATGAACAGAATATTATACTTGCACGTGCACAGCATTACATAGCAAAAACGGTTGGATTTAATAGGTGGGATGATTTAATTCATGCTTATGAACTTGGGGACAGAAAAGAAATTGTAAATCTTCAACCTGAAAAGTTGACAATCTTGTCCGGGAAAATGAAAACGAATCTTACTATGGTCGTTTGCAAAAATTACCCCAGCTGCCATGGAACATACTTGGATTATAAGGTCCTTTCTCCAACGATATTGTATGGACAGACAAGAATTGAGGGACTTGAGCGTGGTATTCAAGCTTTCGAAACTGATTATACAATGGAAACAATAGTACACTGCATTCATTGTGGAAAAAAATATTTATATAGAGAAGCAAATGTTGTGCAATTTCCAGATGATGAACCTTTAGTTTATTGTAAGCAATATCCAGAATGTAATGGAAGTTTGATCGATATGATAAAAGTTAAAAAAAAAATAAACCGCAGGCTAACAAACCGGCGGTTTTCATTTTTAAGGAAAGTAACAATAGGGCATCTTGGCTTTTTACAGCACCCAACGAAAATACCTATCAATATATTCTTTTTTTTCCACAAAGGAGCAAGAAGCTAAGTAATCAAAGATTAATAATCATCTTTACACATACATAAAGAATAATCGATTTCTGGATAAACAGAGTCCTAGTATTCATCATGATTTTGACGACTATGTTTCTTTTGCTATCTATTCCACTGACATAGGAACGTAGTTGACAAACTTCCTTTTGGCAACCATATGCAATTACTTCTGGCCTAGCATCCAGAGAATTAAATAAATCATTTGGTCCTTGGTTCAAATCTAGAGACCAATTAAGAGCTGGCACCTCGGGGTCGGTGCTAAATCAATTTAACACAAGCATTTACTAATTAACCTGACCTTCAGATTATTGAAAATGTTAAGCAAATATTAAGTGCTTAGCGAAAAACTTGGAGACCATTATGGATTCAAATTATCACATTTTTAAAAAATCAGTTCAGTAGCCGTTATTCTAGTTATGGTAAAAGCCGTAAAACCTGCTGCAGAGAGGGCAAACAGGCTGTTTATGTAAAAATTGTTTAGTCTGATAAACTACTTTTGGTAAATTTTGTTTATTGGACTATACAATTTGATTTTGAAACAGAAAATCATTTTATAACGTCGATATTTATATACAATAAATCGATTTATGTATATAATTATAGATGTTATGGGAAAGAATGCAGTTGTTTTGTTGCCTTCAGTTCAGAAGGTTCTAACAGAATTAGGTGAAAATATCAAACTGGCTCGTTTAAGAAGAGGTTTATCAAGTGAACTTATCGCAGAACGGGCTGGAATTAGCAGAGCTACACTTGTAAATGTTGAAAAAGGTTCACCGTCAGTTGCAATGGGTATATATATGTCAGTTCTTAATTCATTGGGACTTGAAAAGGATATGCTGTTAGTTGCAAAAGATGATGAATTAGGCAGAAAATTGCAGGATTTAAAGCTGGTTACAAGGAAGCGTGCGCCTAAGGATAAAAAGGACAAATAAATGAGTAAAAACATTTTTGTATATGGTGATTGGGAATCTCTGGTGCAGCCAACCCTTATAGGTGTTTTAAATGTTGATTTGCTCAAGGGAAAAGAAATCTTTTCATTTGAGTATGATACAGAATGGTTACAAACCCAGAAGTTCTCTTTTTTTGATCCAGATTTACAGTTATATAAAGGTCGTCAGTATACACAGCAGAACAAAGAATTGTTTGGATTCTTTACAGATTCTTGTCCAGACAGATGGGGTCGACTTTTAATGACTCGCAGAGAAGCCATTGAGGCAAAAGAAGAAAACAGAGCTCCGAAGAAACTTATGGAAAGTGATTTTCTGATTGGAATACAAGATATTTCCAGAATGGGGGCATTAAGATTTAAGACTGAGCTGGATGGACCTTTTTTAGCAGAAAATTCTAAGAATTCAATTCCAATATGGACCTCAATACGTGAACTCGAACAGGCTTCATATCTTTTGGAAAAAGAAGATATTACACTTGAAGAAGAAAAGAAAAAAATACAAATGCTGATTCAGCCTGGCTCTTCGTTAGGTGGAGCACGCCCAAAGGCAACCGTGCAGGCTCCTGATGGCAGTTTATGGATTGCAAAATTTCCATCAAGGCATGATGAATTTGATTCCGGTGCCTGGGAAATGGTAATACATGAATTAGCAACCTTATGCAGATTGAATGTTCCTGAAGCTAAATGTGAAAAATTTTCTAAAAACGGAAGTACCTTTCTTATTAAGAGATTTGACAGAACCTCAGAGAATAAACGCATTCATTTTATTTCTGCAATGACTGCTCTTGGTAAAATAGACGGAAATAATGCTCAGGATGGGACAAGCTATCTGGATATAGTTCAGTGCATACAGCAGCAAGGTTCAAAGCCAAAAGAAGACCTGCTTGAACTGTGGAAAAGAATTGTGTTCAGCATTGCTGTTACGAATACGGATGATCATTTACGAAATCACGGATTTTTGTTTGATCAGAAGGGGTTAAGGCTTTCTCCTATGTATGATGTAAATCCTAATCCGGATGGAGTTGGATTATCTCTGAACATTGATGACATGGATAATTCCCTTAATTTTGATGTGGCAATTGATACAGCAAAATATTTTGATATAAATAAGGATGAAGCTGCAAAAATTGTAGATGGTATAAAACAAAATATAAGGCATTGGAAAGCAGTTGCAGAGAAAGTCGGGATTTCTCGTTCCAATATGATTCACATGGAGAATTGTTTTAAGTTTTAATGAATTGTGCTTCCAGTTCGTTACAGATAGTGACGGATTGGAATTCTAATAAGAAAAAGGGCAATTTTCGTTATATTGTTTTATGGAGTTCATCATCCAGAAACCACTTCTAATTATGTAATATGAAATACTATAAATGTCAAACGATTCGATTAAACGATTCGGTTAAATGCGGAAAGGAGAACTAACAAGAACAAATGTATTATAAACAACATTTTCTTGAAGTCTAAAAAATGATATAATTATAATATTTGAAGAATAAATGCCTTATGGACTTAAAAGAGTATCTTACAACCTTATCTAAGGAAAATCTGATTTCTCTACTGATGGACTTGGCTGATATAAATAAAGAAGTAAGAAGTTATCTGACAGAGAAACAAAATGCTCTTCCGGTTCTCTCCGAACAAAACAAGCCAATTCTCCCTGTTGCAGATACTCTTTTTAATTCAACATCTGCAATCAATCGCCATAGCACTCCACAACAAAAAATCGGTTTATTCAAATCTTTATTTTCTGGCAGACAAGATGTTTTTGCACTTCGCTGGTTCAATCCTAAGTCTAATAAAAGCGGTTATTCTCCAGTCTGCAGAAATAAAT
>JAHAZJ010000095.1 GCA_018385315.1 Treponema sp.
TTTGGCTATTATTCTTTACATGAACTTCATTCTTTAATTGTTCGCCGTAAGCTTGGACCTATTGAAGATACTCGTGTAAATAAGGAAATCTCTGACCGTTACTTTATCCAGAATGCGTGTACAAAAGTTTGTGAAACTTATTCCAACTTTAGACGCAAAGCATTAAGTGTAATGGCAACTGGAACAGGTAAAACTCGTTTTGCTATTTCTCTAGTTGATATCTTAATGCGTAATAACTGGGTAAAGAATGTTCTTTTCCTTGCAGATCGTAAGGAACTCGTCGGACAAGCAAAAAAGGCATTCATAAAATATCTTCCTAATGCAACTATATGTGCGATAAATGAAGTTTCATCAAATGAACGCGAGTATGATTCAAATATCATTTTAAGCACCTATCCAACAATGCTTAACTTAATCGACACTGATGATAAGAAATTTGGAATAGGTCGGTTTGATTTAATCATCATCGATGAATGTCACCGTTCCTGCTACAACAAATACCAGGCTATTTTCAATTATTTTGATTCTCTTGTTCTTGGACTTACAGCTACTCCTAAAGATCAGGAAGGGCAGGAAGACACATATTCTTTATTTGGACTTGAAGTTGGTCATCCAACCTTTGATTATCCATTTGAAATAGCAGTTCAGGAAGGCTTCCTTGTAGATTATGCTGCAATCGATAAGACAACAGATAAACTTAAAAATGGTGCAAAATATACAGAACTTTCAGATTCAGAAAAGAAAGAATATGACGAAGTTTTCTATGATGAAGCAGGATTAACAGATTCGCAAAAAGTAAAACTTGGTAATGAATTTTATAAAAACATCATAAACATACCAACTGTAGATTTGGTTCTTCAAACACTTATGACTGAAGGTCTCAGAACAGATAGTGGAGAAAAACTTGGAAAATCTATTGTATTCGCAACAGATCATGATCATGCAGAAGTAATTGTAAAACGATTTAAGGCATTGTATCCAGAAAAAGGCGATGATTACTGTCAGCTTGTTGACTACAGCGTAAGCAAAGCTGGCACAATTATTGATGATTTTAAAGTTCCTGCAAAAGAACCTGTTATTGCCGTAAGCGTTGATATGCTTGATACAGGTATTGATGTTCCAGAAGTTTTAAATCTTGTTTTCTTTAAGAGAGTTTTCTCAGTAATTAAGTTCTGGCAGATGATTGGACGCGGAACCCGAGTTTGTAAAGATTTTAATGTATTCTCACCTTCTAAAGATTTCTTTGGTAATGGAAAAGAAAGTGTAACCAATGCAGAATGTCAGCCATATCCTGAAAAACAAGGATTTTATATTTTTGACTTCTGCGATAACTTTGATTTCTTTGATATTCATCCAAAAGGTAAGATCACTGGTGTTGGAGAAAATTTAAGCCAAAAAATCTTTGAACTTAAACTTGATATGGTTTATGAACTTCAAAAGCGTGAACATCAGGAAAATGAAGAACACGTAAAATATTACCAGAAATGGAAAGATGAACTTATTACAATGGTTCAAAACCTAAACCGTAGTCTCATTAATGTACGATATAATCTCAAGGAAGTTGATAAGTATTCAGATGCTAAGACCTGGAATTATATAACTCCATTGATGTTAGCAGAAATAAAAAAAGTAATAACACCTCTTGTCAGTCCGAATGAAGAAACTAGTAGCGCTAAAGTCTTTGATGTCTGGATGTTTAATATGGAATTAAGCCATATAGTTGGTGATGAAGATTTCAGCAAACCTCTCCAGAAAGTAACTACAATTATTGGTCAACTATTGGATATGCAGACAATTCCTGAAATCAAAGCTAAGGCAGAAATCTTAAAAACATTCTTATCTACTGAATATTGGATAGATATAACAGTTTCCAAACTTGAAAATGTTCGTATCCAAGTAAGAGATTTGATTAAATATCTGGATGCACCTAAACGACGCACTGTTGAAACAAACTTCAAAGATGAAGTTGTAGAAAAAGAAGGAAAACATATCAGTCCTCAGTTTAAGAACTATAAACAAAGAGTAATTGATTACCTTGCAGAAACGACAGACTGTGAGGCTGTAAATAAAATCAAGAATATTGAACCTCTTACAGAAAAAGACATTCAAGATTTACAGCATATTCTCTGCGAGGAACTAGGAACTCAAGAAGAATATGATGCAATTGCAGAAGGAGCACCACTTGGTGTATTTGTAAGACGAATTGTAGGACTAAATCCAGAAGCAGTTACAAAATTGTTTAGTGTATATCTTTCAAAATACAATTTTAATCCTGCACAGGAAGAGTTTTTACACCAGATTGTAACTTTTGTACTACAAAACGGTGATATTGTTGCTGCAAATCTTATTACAGACGATCCATTCTGTTATCAAGATTTTGTAGAAATATTTGATGGAAACGCACAGCCTGTATATGATTTAGTAACACAGTTACATGAGGTAATTGCTGCATAAAATTTAAAATATTTTTGTCAACTTTTTATCATTTCACCTACTTATTAATTATGTAAACGAAATGATAAGGAGTTTGGTCATGAAATATTTTATGGTAACTGCAAAATGCGGACATGTTGGTAAGAATAATTTTTACAAAGGAACTTTATTCTTAAAGGCTGAAAACGGCAAAGAAGCTGCTCGCATTGCACGCGATTGCCCTAGAGTAAAACATGATCAAAAGGATGCTATCCTTGATGTAAAAGAGATAGATGATTTCTTTTTCGATATTGGAAATAGACTGAATCATACCCTTCACTATTATACTTGTGAAAGTGTACAGGAACAGAGAATGTATATTTCAGAGATTGAAAATAACATCTTTGTTGAAAATTGGGTTTTGGAAGAGCCTAAAAAATATACTAAGAGACACTCTCTTAGAAACACATATAACTGGGATCCTGAATACGAATCCTATAAAAATAACAGATACATAGATTACTATGCAGCTTAAGGAGCTAATAATATGAAGAAGATTGTTTTTGTAACATTAATGATGGCAGATGATATGCATAAGCGCCACTTCCCTGTAGAAGGAAACTCTTTCATTGAATATCCAGGAGAGGTTTACTATGCAGAAAATGCTGTTCTTGCAAAAACAATGCAGGCTGATGATGACATCAAAATCATTTTACTTCATACCAATGCTGGTGATAAAGCCGGAAGCAAAAATGCTAAATTATTCAAAACAGAATTAAATGAATTAAATACAGTTGGTGCAAAAATCTCATTTGAAGAAATTGAAGCAGAATATGTGGTTTCAAAAAATCAGTTTAAAACTTTGTACAAAAAACTGATTAAATACTTAGAAAAAGATGTTGAACTTTCTGCAGACATTACATTTGGTCCTAAATCATTGCCACTTTTAATTTTCTCTACACTTCAGTTTGGAGAAAAGTTCTTTAATTGTTCTATCGGAAATGTTGTTTATCAGAAAATTGAAATGAAAGGTGGAAAACCAGTAGAAGGAACTCAGCTTCTTTGTGATTACACACCACTTTACTTGTTGAATAGTTTTACAAACACAATTGAATCTTCTTCAGGAGAGAATGCAATTGCCGCAGTTGAAGCATTATTTGAGGACTAATTAGAAATGGAAAATACAAGTCATTCTTTTGATGATGATTTTAATAAAATAAATATCCTCTTTAATGATTATGCTAAATCAGTTAATTATGAAAATGTAGATGATTTTAAATCTGCAAAGAAAACACAATTGACTAATCAGGTTTGGAAAACTTTGTATAAAGTTCCTAAGAACAGAAAACTTATGGAAGAAAATGCAGCTGATTTTGTAGATGCTTTAAACGATTGTATTAAGGCATGCTTAAACAAAATTCAGACAGGAATTATGGATGGCTCTTTCAGTCAGTACATCTATAATACAATTCCAGGAAGATTATCTTCTGCTGCACACAAAGAACAATCAAAAAATGAACGTATTGTTTACTCAAAAGAAAAGACTCAGAAGATTCGTGATGTGGCATATTGGTATGAATACTTGGAAAAATGTGGGACAACTGATCATAATAAAATCATTAAAAAGATAGCTATCCTCAAAAATATGTCAGAAACTGATGTAGAAAAATACTACAAATTAAATACAAATAGTAAAACTTCTATCAACCAGCAATATGGTGATTCAGAAGAAGATTATGATGTTCTGTCATCAGAAGCCGGAAAAAAAGACGATATATCTACTCCAGAAAATGATTATGTGAATCTTGAACAAATAACTAGTGTTTTTGCCGCTTTGGATAATAATTGGAAAAATCTCAAACCCAAAAAGACAGAAGATGAAAATACTTTCACTAATAGAAAAACAATGCTTTCTGAATTGCTTACAGTTTATATTCTCAAGGAATACCAGGTGTCTTTTGAAAGAAAAGCAAACCTTGCGTCCGTAGCTGTAAATATAATTGATTTTGATATTTCAGAAGCCTTCAACAAATATTCTTTCCTGAATAAACCATTGGTTGAAAACTTCATAAAATCAGAAGACCGCAAGCTTCCAACACAAAACGAAATTGCTGCAAAATATTTCTCAGAAATGAAGAAAGATGCTGTTACTCATATGAGAGACAGATTTATTGAAAAAGCCGTGGAAAAGTTGAAATAGTTTTGGCAACTATTTGGAAATCTGCATCTTATTATATAAAAGATCAGATATAAAAAATAAATATTTTTCTACAATAGATAATGAAGAAGATTTATATAACGTAATTTTTGATAAAAAAAATCATAAACGTAGTATTTTTTTTCCGGAAAAAATAGATCAAAAAAATTTATTACCAGAACATTATAATCCTCAAAATTTAAAAATGAGTCAATTTATAGAAACATTTTGTCCCAAAAAATTGGAAGAAATCGCGGATATTATTCCAGGTAGAAGTCCTGCTCGCTGGGAGATTAATGAGTTTGAAGGAATTCCTCTTTTAAGTATTGGAAGTATAAAAAATGGAGAAATAGTTAAATGCACAAAATTTGTGAATGAAGATGCTGTTTCTAATTATTCAAGACAATTGCTTGAAGAAGGTGATATTTTAATTTCTCGAACTTTCGGACAAAACAAAATCTGCGTAGTAAAAGAGAAAGACTTACCTGCCATTGCCTCAGGATTTCTCATTATTGTTCGTCCTCTGAATATTACAGATATCAATTTATATGATTATCTTTCCTCAAATGCTGGAGAAGTTATATTTAAAAAACAATTAACAGACATAGCTACAGGTTCAACAGTTCAAAATATATCCATATCATCTCTTAGAAATATTCAAATTCCAGCTGTAAATAAAAAGAATGTAGACACATTTGAAAAAGAATATAATTCAACTTTTGAAGAAATTAAAAACATTGCTACAAGTGCATTAAATAGAATTTCAGAAAGTGTTCTAGAAGAAAAAATACTTGAAAACCTATTAAAAGCCGGATGGAAGAAGGAAGATATCTCTAAAACTGAACGTATAAAATTTAATGATCGTTATCTTATTCCTGATATAACTCTTAAAGACAATGGTTCTATTTTAGCATTTATCGAAGTAAAACAAAGTTCTCTAAATATAAACGATAGGATTGCTCAGATTAAGGCTATACAAAAACAACATAATGCCTTAGCAATTATTTCTTTAGGAGATTACTTTGAAGTATATAAAAAGGTGAAAGAACAATTCATTGTATACAAGTTTGCTTCCGCACCAACTAAAACTGATTTAATAAAAATCATCAAGGAGGAAAACTAATATGGCAGAAACCTCCATGACACTAGAAGAAATTCAGAAACTTTTACAGAGCCAGTATACATATCTCCAAATACTTGGTGCTGATAATAAATTAATAAAAGAAACAGTATTATCTAATGCATCAAAATTAGACAAAATTGATAATAAAATCGACAATATAACATCTCTTATTCAATCATTTATGGAGTCTTTTAATT
>JAHAZJ010000098.1 GCA_018385315.1 Treponema sp.
CGGACAGAATTTCCGAATGTCGTCTTTCGTTCTTCAAGTCCAAGTTCATATAAATCCGGCTGAATGTAAAAACAAGTACATTCACTTTTTATATCAGCAGAAACAGTCGCATTGGAAGGGATAGTTACCGTTGCAGAAAAAGGTGTCCTGTCCGAGATGCCATTAAGAAAAAGCGCACTTTCATGGGAAAATACAATTTTCTGACTTCTGAGGTTCAAAACGTACATATCATCTATTACACTATCAGGCAAAGCGTAAACTCCATGACACACACGGATTAAAGAGCCAGAGTCCACATATTTTGACAGCATGGTATTAGACAGTCCGATGGTACGAACTTGTGCCGTGGTTATGAGATTTCCGTTCTGTTTTGCAGTCTCCATTATTTTCTCGTCCATGTCGCTACCTTCCAAAGTTTAGTTTCATATCGGTATTATCTCATACTTCGATATAAAAATAAACCTGTTTACAGTATTTTACTTACTGTTTCAGGACAGTAAGTTGTAAATATCTGCTCAAAGTTAGTTGCAACGCTGTCGTTTGCCATTGAAGAATCTTTCATCGCATTTGAGGACGCGAAAACCGATGTCGAGTTTATTTTATCACACGGATTGGAAAAATCTAACGATTTTTCTTCTTCATTTGGAAATAGAGTTTGCGTTAGCAAACTCGAATCCGTGTGATTTTTTCCTTTGTCATTTTGACAAGTTTTCAGAATCTGCTGACCAGCACGGCGAATGTGTTCTTTACCAATTTCACTTACTTGGTATTCAAATTTTTTTGACTTAGTTTCAATATTACCTTTGGTTTAATCTTCATTGTAACTTTGTAACTCTTTAATATCCTTGATTAGCCAATTTATTAATAAAACTGTAAAAAAACTGCTGGAAATAAGTTTTGCTAATAATAACGTCTTTCCCCTAAGAAACAGGCATATTATAAATAAAAGAAAATATGCACAAAGCAATGGAATAAATACTCGAATATCAAGTAAAAATGTAACTGGGTTCAAAATAAAGTTCATTAGAAAGTATAGTACCGATACAACAAGAGGACGAAGCAGTAGTAATAAATTTTTTTTATTATCCTTATTTTATTAATTCTGATTTTATTTTCTACAACTATTTATTATTCATCATCTTCATTATCATAGTATTTTTTTTCGATTAATGAATATATATTATAAGTCCAATCAAAACATCGGAATCCTATACAAAATATTTATTTATACTTAAAGGGATGGACATTTTTCCAATTTAATCTGATATCCAAGACAGCGTAAAACAGAAGTAAAAGTTGTGAGCGTTACTTTTTCAGCATCTTTGGAACGGAGTTTTTGAATAACTGTTGGCGAAACATTTGCTTGTTTTGCAAGCTCTCGAATTGAGATATTTTCTTCTGCCATCTTTTCTAACATAAATTCCGAAAGCAGGAAATCATTATATTCTTTTTCGTAAATAGATTTCTGGTCAGGATTTTCTTCAAAAAATTTATCAAAAGTTGTCATTTTGTTTCCTCCGTATTAGGATTTCTTGCAAGATAATCTGCCATATTCTTTAATGCCAGATCCTTTTCACATTTTGGAAGTTTTTGACTTTGTTTTCTATAAGCATTAGTAACTATGATCTTCTTTCCTCTTTTGAAAAAACATAGATATCTGTCTGGTTGTGGTTTGAAAGCATAAATTCCATCTGACTCATTTCGAAACTTCTGTTCATCAAGAATCTTTCCAAAATCACCCATTCTTTGACATAACATCAAGAACTTTCTTTTTTGAGATAAATCACAGGCCTGGAAATAATCATAAGGTTGACTTTTCCCATCTGAATCATAATACCACTCAATTTGAAAAAACGAACCTTTATAGATTACACATTCGTCTGCATTCATATTAATAATGTATCACTTTTATGGTACACAATCAAGTTTATTTAGTCTGAATTTTTCTAAAATGCTGAAGTTTATTCTATCTATATTTTCTTTTTTGAATTCAAAATCTTTACAATAAATAATATAAACTTTATTTAAAGCCTCTAATTCTTTTCCCGAAATATTCTTTTCTAAAGAAAATATTGTGCTAGATACGAATAAAAACAGTAAAACATATTATTTTTCTTTTCATAAATATCGCTCCTCAAGAATGCCATATATACTTTTTCATATAACTCTCTCACTTTTTTTTAAGCAATCTTTATGATGAGCTAGTTTGCATTTTTTTCCAATACTTCTGTTCCAGCAATTCTATCGCCAATTCGTTTGTCTGATGCTATAAGAAAAATAACTTCTATAAAACTTAAAACCCATGTTACATTTCTCAGAATGCGTTTTGTTAATAAAGCTTTTTCTTGTGTTTTTGAATCAACTATTTCTAATTTCATTATTCTTTTACCAATACTTCCATTTTTAAAGATATCTTTGAAAATTAATAGAAATAAAGCAAACAACGTACAGTATAGTGCCCTTTCAATTACAATATCCGATGAAATCTGGCCTGTTATTAATGGTAACATCACAAAAATGGCAAATGGTATTTCATATATCAAAGCGATTATGAAAAAATCAATTAATCCTGCAACTATTCTTTTTGTATTCATAATTTTCCTCTTTTTTAAGAATACTTCACATCAAACAGTTTGTATAGAATAAATCCCACTGTTTTTTGTTTGTAATTCAATTTTTTGTGAATAACACGAAAAAATAAAAAAACTGAAAAATAAAATGAATATTATTTTTTTCATAAATCTTCCCCAATCATCTCTTCTGCGTAGTCACTAAAATCATAAATTCTTATTTTTATTTATTAAGTCAATCAATGATTCTGCAGTTTTAAAATCTATCACAGCTGGTTCTGTATTTATTTCTGCTTTAATTAATCTTCTACCAACCTGTTTTTCACATACCTCATTATAACAAAAATAAGTTACATTCTCCTCACTATCCTCTGGTTCAAAAGGCTCCTTATAAAAGATAGCTTTTTTTTCTGATACAACTTCGCAAAAACTTTATTAAGAGCTGATGGTTTTTCACGCTGATTTTTTATCCCTAATTCATTTAAAAAAACTGTCTCAAATTCTTTACGAATATCATCTTCTTCTTTCGATGAACAAAGACGATTAAATTTTTTTAAATTTTGCTATTTTTCCTAATTTGTTATACATACATCCAAAGAGCTTCTTTAGGATTATTATTATATAAATTATAAAAATCTTCTATATTTTGAACCATTGATTCTTCAAAAAATTCCAATACAAAAGTTTTTAAATCTGATTTTGTCACATTTCCTAAAATAATTTCACTAAAAATGTATATTATTTTTTCTTCATCATTCAGATCTTTTTTTGCATAAGAATCGCCTAACTCACTAAAAATTCTAAGAGATTGGCTTTCATTTCCTGAACAGTACAAGGAACAGGCATAAGAAAATTTTTGAAATCCATCCAGTGTGCCATTATTATTTAACCAAAGTTCATAAACGCTTTTTACATTCTCGGCACAATTTTGATATGAACCTATCTTTAGAATTTGTATTTTTTGATTATAAGGTGCCCACCATTTTGGTTCCATTTCTATAACTTTATCCAATTCATTAATTGCAATGTCTTTTTCTGGTGAATTGTTCATCCATTCAACAATATCTGCATTCTGAAACAATGTGCAGGCATGATTGTAGAGTTCCTTTGATTCGTTAGTTCGTTTACAAGATGCTAATAACGCTAAAAATAATGTTATGACCAATAAAAATTTTCTCATTTTAAAATAACTCCAAATAAGTTGGTGTGTAATTGACAACTGTATTTCCTAGTCCATTACTTCCAATTATTAAATCCACATCTGATATAATCTGTATATTCTTTGCTTTGCTACAATCATAACTAAAAGTTGCACTTCCTACTCTATCATAATTTCCATCCCAAATAGAATCTCTTTTATCTATTCGATATGGTCTTGTTTCTACTTCTTTACCATCAACTACTAAAGTTGCATTTCCATAGAATCTTGAAGAATCGACTAAATTTTTTCCTACAAAGTTACCTAATACATTAATTTCAATATTACCATCCTTATCCTTTATGGCATTAGTCTTAAAAACACTTGCACCATTAATTCCAACCCCCTCAATTGGTATATAACTCCATTTAGAAGATTCTATGGACTTATATAATATTTGAGATGAAGCCGAAACTTCATTGGAAGAGTTTTCTTTTATTTTCCCATTTCCCAACACATTATACCCTTTATACCGATCAGGCTCTCCTTCATCTTTTGCTCGCCCTTGCAACGACATGTAATTTGCATAGGCGTCAGAATTTTGCTTAATTTCTTCTGAAACTTCAGGTGTGCTTTCTGAAGTTGAAGTATTGGATATTCCAGTATTATTAGCTCCAGGACTGGAATTATTGGTGCTTCTAGAATTACTTGTATTATTACTTCCTGAATTGGAATTATTACCGGTTCCAGAATTACCATTTGTATTACCTGTGCCATTATTCCCATTATTTCCAAGCTGTGCATTGGCGTAATCAATATCTGCTTGTTTTAATGTTACAACAGTACCGTCAATTCTTGTAATTGTGTCCCCTGGTTTTGCTCCAGCAACACCTTCATGTGAATTCTCTACTTCTGCCCCACCGTTAATCTTAAACAGCGCATCCCCAGTTATTTCTTCTGCGTAGTCACTAAAATCGTAAACTCCATTGTCTTTGTACTTTTTCATATCACTTTTCCCTTAGTGCATAATCCAATATTTCTGCCATTGATATTGCAGTCAGTGTATTATTTTTATAATCAATATTTATATTTCCAAAGGTATCACAAGGATATAATGTAAAATCATCTTTTTTTAGACACAAATGATTAGAAAATGGGTATTCAAATAAATCTTGCGAAGTATACCCAGCAATAGCGTTAGCAGTTTCTGGACATTTCAATTTCAAATTGTTTTTGTTATCATAAATTCCAGTTATATCTTTTTTTCCTAACAATTTAAAATCGTCATTTTGTTTATATAAATATAAAACCTCAGTAATTGGAAAATAGATTACTCCCGAATTACAAAAATAATAGTCTTCTTTTCTATATTTAAGAAACAAGTTTCCATATGATTGATAAAATCTCTGATAAAAAACTCCGTTTATATCTTCAAAATGAATTTCATATAGATACCAACCATTTCCAAGATCTTCACCTTCTATCAATTCTGGAAGATATTCTTTTATTTCTTCATATTCTTTCTGTGTTATCTTTCTATTTTCATGTATAAGAGGCTTTCTGGGAGTTATTACATATTCTTCATTAATCTGACTATTCTCTGCCAATACAACATCCTCTACTACCTGCTGTTTATGGCAGGAACAACAGAGGATAATAATATACAAAAAGAACAATAACGATTTATTTATGATACTTTTCATCTAATACTTCCCAATTTATTCTTGCTTGCACTACAGGATACGATTCCTCATTAGTAGAAAATGGTGCATAAGTTTGATTAACCTTAGCTGCTTGAGCAGGAATATATTGTTTCAAATCCGAATTTCTACTACACATCCAATCTGATTCTGTTGCATCAACAATCTGAGGAGAATAAATAGACAAATCTTCAGGATGATTCAAAGATGAACCAACACCAACATTTGTATGATTTATATTTTCTCTTTGTCCATCATTATCTTCTAATTTATAAAAATTAATTATTCCCTCATTACCGGCAATCTTTTCAGAATGATATGGCAATATACTAAGCCAATCAACCTTCCCATTTACCATATTACTTGCACTTTTATCTTCTATTTTATACCCCATATCTTTCAATGATTCTGTAATAGTACCACTACAATCAATTCCTTTTCGACTTTTTCCACCAAATACATAATCAGTCCCGATATAACTTGAAACTGCTAATGCAAATTGATGATCAAGTTCTTTTTGTACTAACTTAATTTTTATATCAGTTGGCAGATACGGATTAATATTATATTTCTTTATATAGTATTCATTTCGTAACCGTCAAAAAATCACCACTGGCCCAAAACTTTCCAAGGAGTAATCTTCGTATTCCAGGTCACGAGCTTTGACCAGTCGGAGTTCTCACCAAAGTCCGCCGCCTGTACAAATAGACTTCGGAGATAGTCGTAAGGAA
>JAHAZJ010000007.1 GCA_018385315.1 Treponema sp.
ATGTGATCTTTTTTGCAGGCATCTACAACTGTTTCAGGTGGTACATCTTTTCCAAGATCTATTACATCAAAGTCGTAATTTTCTAAAAGAACTTTTACGATATTTTTTCCAATATCGTGAATATCGCCTTTTACAGTTGCAATAATTATTTTTCCTTTTGATTCGCCTTTTTTACCGGATTTTTCCATGTATGTGCGAATTTCTGCAAAGGCAGATTTTGCCGCTTCTGCAGCCATTAAAAGCTGTGGAAGATACATGGTTTTTTGTTCAAAACGTTTTCCTACAAAATCAAGACCGGGAATTAAATGGTCATTAATAATTTTTAGAGAATCTGTTGTTTTAAGTAATTCAATTGTAGCATTTGCAGCATCTGTCTTTAATCCATGAATTATTGCATTTTTTAACGGATCATCGTCGGGGCGTTGCGGGGTGGAATTTGAAGTTTGGGTTACCCCGCTAGAAGGGGTGGCGGAAGACGAACCGGCTGGAGCCAGGGGGAGACTTCCCCCTCCTAAAGGCATTACTTCTATTTTGCTTGCCCAATCAATGTATTCTGCACAGTTTTCATCCATACCTTTAAGGAGACAGAAACATTTGTAAGCTTTAATCATTTCTGTTTGCAAAGGATTCATAATTGCAGCGGTTAATCCTTTTGTAAGTGCCATTGTAAAGAATGCCGATGTTACAAATTCACGATTTGGCAGTCCAAAAGAAACGTTGGAAATACCAAGAGAAGTGAAGCCATCCATATTGCTAATTGCGTTGACAGTTTCCAGTGTTGCAATTCCAGCTGAAGAATCTGAACTAACTGCCATTGCTAATGGATCTACAATAATATCTTTTTTCTGCAGTCCATATTTTTCTGCTGTTTCATAGATTTTTTTTGCAATTTCTATTCGCTTTTCACTATTATCTGGAATTCCATCTTCGTCTAAAGTTAGGGCAACTACAAAACCTCCGTATTTTTTTACCAATGGGAAAATACTTTCCATAATTTCTTTTTTTCCATTTACAGAGTTTACCATTGGTTTTCCATTATAACGTCGAAGTGCTGCTTCCATAACTTCTGGGGATGTAGTATCAATTTGCAATGGTAAATCTGTAACGGATTGAAGTTCGCACATTACTTTTACCATCATTTCTTTTTCATTAATTTCTGGAAGTCCAACATTAACATCAAGAACATGGGCACCTGCTGTTTCCTGTTCCAATCCTTGATGAATAATATATGGAATATCATTGTTTCTAAGGGCTTCTTTGAACTTTTTCTTTCCTGTAGGATTAATTCGTTCTCCAATAAGTACTGGTTTGTACTGTTTTCCAAAATATACCACTTTTGAATTCGAAGAAATTACGCCTGTGTTATATTTTTGCTCCTGGTTTCTGGCGATTTGAACTTTTTTTGTGCCAAGGGTTGTGGTTAGAAGAGAGATGTAGTCTGGTGTAGTTCCACAGCAACCTCCAAGAACTGAAGCCCCCATTTCCCGAATTTCTTGCATTGCGGCAACAAAATCTTTTGGTAAAACATCAAAAACGGTTTTTCCATCAACAACGTGTGGTAAACCTGCATTGGGTTTTACAATTACAGGCAATGAAGAGCAAGCGCAAAGTCTGCGAACGGTTTCCTTCATTTGTTCAGGGCCGAGGCTGCAGTTAGTACCAATGGCGTCAACACCAAGTCCTTCCATCATAGCAACCATTGTTTCTGGAGTAGATCCGCTTAAGGTTCTGCAGTCTGCATCGTAAACATTGGAGATTAAAATAGGATAAGAAACATTCAGTTCTTCCATTATTTCTTTTGCCGCAATAACAGCAGCTTTTGTTTCATATCCATCGTTCATTGTTTCTATAAGAACACAATCAATATTACCTTTAAACGCGATTCTAAAGGTTTTTTTATAAAGTGTGATACAATCTTCAAAATCCAAATCACCCATTGGTTTAAGAAGTTTACCAGTAGTTGAAATATCAAAAGCAATAAAAAGTTCCTGATGCCCGGCTGGTAAATCTTTATTTGCTTTATCTCTAGCCGCATTTGCATTTTCAATTGCTGCATTTACTATTCTTTCAAGATTCAGTGGGAATTTTGTTATAAAAGCGCCAAAACTATTTGTACAGACAACATTTGAACCTGCCATATAATATCCATAATTTACTTCAACTATTTTTTCAGGATGTTCCAGGTTCCAGTTTTCTGGCAATTCCCCTGGCTTAATTCCCATTTTTTGTAGAATTGTTCCAGTTCCACCATCCAAATATACAATTTGTTTTTTAAGTAATTCCCGCAATTTATTCATTTTTTTTCTCTTTTTGAATTAGTTAAATTAAAATATTAACCTTCTAAAACTAAATCACAAACAACTGCATCAACGGCTTTAATTAAATCTGCAGGAGCAAGCTTAATCTGAACTCCTCTTTGGCCACCACTAACGCAAACCTGTTCCTGAGTTAAAATAGATTCGTCTATAAAAGTTCTAAACTTTTTTTTCATTCCAATAGGAGTACAACCTCCACGGATATAACCAGTAAGCCCTAAAAGTTCATCTGGCTTTACAGGATTTATTTCCTTGCAACCCGCTGCCTGCCTTGCTTTTTTAAGATTGATTTCATGAACAGCACTCTGACAGAAAACACAAATTTCCTTTGATTCAGTTCTCATTACAATTGTTTTATAAACCATTTCTGGTGCAACACCAAGCTTTTCAGCCATTCGTCCTGCGGCACCTTTTTCTAAAACATGTTCACCGTCATCATCATATTCGCCCACTTCATATTTAATTTTCAGGCCGTCAAGAATTCTCATTGCATTAGTTTTTTTCATGGTCATATTATGCATGTTTTTTTTGTTTTTTTCTACTTGAAGAGTAAATTAAGGACTGATATAGTAAAAATAAATTAAGTAAAATTACTTAAAATTAACTAATAAATAGGTGAAAACATGAATAAAGAATTTTATCAGTCAGTTAAAGATGAACTTTTCAATAGCATCCTTCCATATTGGGAAAAGCATTCTCGTGATACAGTAAACAAAGGTTTTTTTGGAGAAATCGATAACGATAACAATTATAACACAGCCTGTTCTCGTTCAATTGTAATGACTTCCCGTTTTTTGTGGACATACAGTGCAGTTGCCCGACTTACAAAAGATGCAAAATATCTTGAAATGGCCGATTTTGCTTACGATGTTATTATCAACAAATATTTCGATAAAAAGCACAATGGTGTTTACTGGTCTGTTTTTCCAAATGGTAAGCCTGATGTAGAAAAAAAACAAATTTATGGTGAAGCTTTCTGTTGTTACGGTTTAAGCGAATATGCTGCTGCAATAAAAGAACTTAGAGAAGGGGAAGTCTCCCCTTGCGGCTCATCTAAAGAATCGCCTATCCCCTCTGCGGGTTCAGACGCCACCCGCAACGCCCGCTGTGCAGAAAACCAATGCGAATCCATTTCTGAACAAGCTATGAATCATGCTTTGGATATTTTTGCATTGTTAGAAAAATATGCACGGGATTACGACGACGGTGGTTATGTAGAGGCAAGAGCCAAAAACTGGAAAGTTACAAAAGACATGATTCTTTCACCAAAAGATATGAATTGTCCAAAATCAATGAATACAAATCTTCACGTAATGGAAGCATATACAAATCTTTATAGAACATTACCAGTTGTATTCCCGGATGCAAAACCAATTAGAGCAGAAGTTGGCGAATCTTTAAAAGAACTGGTAGAAGTAACTGTAAAGTATATTCTCCAATCAAATGCACATCTTGGAATGTTCTTTGATATGAATTGGAAACTTTTAGCAGATGAAATTTCATATGGACACGATATTGAAGCATCATGGCTTTTGTGGGAAGCTGCTTGTGAACTTGAAGATGAAGAATTAAAAACATCAATTCGTGATACAGTAATAAAAGTAGCAGATGTTGCATTAAACGAAGGTTTTGATCATGAAAATGGATGTATGGAAAACTTCTTAAAAGAAAATGGTACAGTTAGAGATCGTCGTCGTGTCTGGTGGAATCAGGCAGAAGCAATAAATGGTTTTTATAATGCCTGGGAAATGACCGGCGAAGAAAAGTATGAAAAAGCATGTGAACAGACATGGGCTTGGATACAAAATCACCAGAAAGATAAAGTGAATGGAGAATGGTGGGCAGAATTAGATGAAAGTGGAACACCTATTCTTTCAGAAGCAAAAGGTGGAAACTGGAAAACAAGCTACCATAATGGTAGAACTTGCATGGAAGTTTTGCGTAGAAGTAATAATTTCTGATAATTAAATTTACGAGACAAAGCTTTATCTATTGCGTTACGAAATGATACTTCAAAAATGTTCAAAGATGAATAAAGGCTTTTACAAACTTCGATGTTATATAAATAGCGGGCAAGACAAGTCAGATTATCTGCTCCATCTTGTTTATAAACAGAAAGTCGTGAAGAGGTAAAAGAGTTCTCTATTTCAGAATAAAACCGTGTATTCATAGCGTATTAATTTCCTGTTGCTTTTTCGTAGAAAGACTGTTATATTTAAATTGTGAGCCGCGGAAATCCTTCTCCTGCTTATGCAGTGGGTGCTTTGCATCAATAGGGACCGCGGACTTCTTTTTTAACGGCACTGTCTATATTTTTTAATCTATCAAATTCATAGGAAACTTTCTATATTTGGAAAACGTTTTTTAATAGCAAATTGCGACAGCAATTTACCATACGGGTTTTAGGGCGGAGCCATAGGAGAAAGGGTAGCGGACATACTTTGGTTGACCAAAGTACTCAATATCCGCAAGAAGCTGATTTATTTTCTTAAGAGTCTTTTTGTCCTCATTATCCAATATGTATAATCTGCCCAGTCATCATCTGAAAAATCTCAAACGGTATTTTATACTGTAATTAAATTTGCCATAACCTACATCTCCTGCACAAGTTCTTTGCAAAGCAGAATCAGATTGTAACGGATTCCTTGCCTTGTATTCCAACCACGGGAATTCCATTCTTCAGAAGCAACATCATCACCTCCATAAATCAATGCACCATAATCAAAACCACGGCACTGAGCAACGGCAATACAACCGGCCTGTAATACATCCAGGTTCCCGGCACAAGCAGGACATCCAACCTGACCTAGAATCAAAAGAACATCTGGGGCATCCACAAATTTATAAATATCAAATGGATTTTAAACTAGCATGAAGGAATAAAAAGGATAAATCAATAAAGTAAAATTTTAAAGCTTGCATAGATATAGAATACCAGGAGCCAACCGCAATAATATGTACAAATACATGTGTGCACGGCTGAAGACCAAGACGACTTTGTAAACGGTAATTTGGAAGATTTACAGGAATAGCAGTGTAAAAATATTGAAGAATTACACAAATTAATGTATTATATTTTTGAAGAATTACATATTTATTTTGAGGTAAAAGGGTGTTCTTTAAGAGAAAAGCTTATGAAAAGCTTGTGGATTGGAAAAAAAATTACGCTGATAAATACGCAGTCCTCCTTGAAGGTGCTCGCCGAGTTGGAAAATCTACAATAGCGGAACAGTTTGCAAAGAATGAATATAAGTCATATATTTTGATTGATTTTTCAAATGAAACAAAAGAAGTTCTTGCCTGTTTTGACGACATAAGCGACCCTGACACTTTCTTTCTTCGCTTGCAGACCCTAAAGAAAACGGACCTTTACGAACATGAATCAGTCATAATATTTGACGAAATACAGCTTTTTCCGAAAGCTCGTCAGGCAATCAAGCATCTTGTAAAAGACGGACGCTACCACTACATCGAAACAGGTTCTTTGATTTCTATCAAGAAAAATGTAAAAGACATTTTAATTCCGTCTGAGGAAATGAAGATTTCGGTTTATCCAATGGATTATGAAGAGTTTTGTGACGCGACAAAAAATAATTATTCAATTTTGGAAAAATTATATCAGACAAAAAAGAGCCTAGGCCAACAGGTGAACCGAAAACTAATGCGGGATTTGCGTATATACATGGCGGTCGGCGGAATGCCACAGGCTGTGGAAGCGTATATTGCGGGCTCCAACTTTGCTGTCATTGACCAAATAAAACGGCAGATAATTGCCCTTTATGAAGATGATTTTAAGAAGCTTGATCAGTCTGGTCAAATGTCTGCAATCTATCATGCAATACCCGCACAACTTTCAAAAGGAATAAAACGCTTCCGTCTTGCAAGTGCAACTGGGAGAAGAAGAACTTCCAAAACAGACAAGCTGATATTTGATTTGATTGATTCTAAAACCGTATTGCCTTCATATAATTCAACAGATCCAAAAGTGAGCCTTTCGCTTACAAAAGATTTAGAAAGCTACAAATTGTATCTTGCAGACACAGGTCTTTTCATAACCCTGATGTTCATAGACAGACCTGCTGTTGAAAATGAACTCTATGCAAAACTTTTATCAGACAAGCTCCCTGCAAATCTTGGATATTTGTATGAGAATCTTGTCGCTCAGATGATAGCGGCGTCAGGAAGGAAGCTTTTCTATCACACATGGGAAAAACAGGCGAGCACGCATTACTATGAAATTGATTTTTTGATTTCTGATAGTTCAAAGGTAAGTCCAATAGAAGTGAAATCTTCCGCAACAGGAAAACATGAATC
>JAHAZJ010000071.1 GCA_018385315.1 Treponema sp.
TAATGACCAAGTAATAAAAAATGTATCCTTTTTTTACTTAAATTCCACAACTCGCAGCTGGCCTTCTAAATCTGGATAAATCTGGGTTTTGAAGGCCCAGTTTTTTGCCCAGGCGGCTGTGGCTTGGGCGTTGTATTCTCCTGCTTCCATAAGAACTGTTCCCTTTGGGTTTAAATGTTCTTTTATCTGTGGAATCAGGTTTTTGATGATTGTAAGACCGTCGTCCAATTCATAACCATTTATTTTTGCTCTGTCCCCGGTTTCTGTAATGTCGCCGTCTAAAGCAAGGCGTGGCTCACTTCTTCCATCTTTTAATAGTTCATTAACCATTGTGTGAGGAATATATGGGGGATTTGTAAGAATTACATCAAAACGCCATGGAACTTGTTCAAAAAGATTGGAACGGGTAAAGCGGAATAGAGATTTTGCCTGTGGATGTTCCTGACCAATAAGTTTTTCTGTATTTTTTTCTGCCATTTCTAATGCTGCAGGGCTTATATCTACCATGGTGATTTTTGGCAGGCGGTCAAAAGGTATATTATGTACTTCTATAAGGTTTTTCATTACTGCAATTCCAATGCAGCCGCTTCCTGTACACATGTCGCAGATTGTAAGCAGAGAATCTGGACGGGCATCTATTTTTTCCAGAATTATGTCCAGGGCTTTTTCTACAAGAATTTCTGTGTCTGGTTTTGGAATTAGAACTGCGGGACTTACAAGAAAATCGTAACCAAAAAATTCTTTGTGTCCTGTAATGTAGGCTATGGGTAAGCCGGTTTTCCTGGCTTTTATTGCCTGGGTTAACCATTCTGCTTTTTCTGAAGCAAGTTCTTCATCTCGCTTTAATAAAATCTGGGATTTTGTATAACCTGTTATATATTCTAATAAAACCTGAATATCTAAAGCAGGGGATGGTGAGGAAGATAATTCTTTTGTTGCCTGGTTCTTAAATTCCTGAATTGTCATTTTTGGGGGCGTTACGGGGGATTCCCCCGTTAGAAGGGGTGACGGAAAACGTAAGCAGTTTACTGCGTCGTTTGAAGGCAGGGGAAGGCTTTCCCCCACCTTTTATTATCAGTCTGCACTTAGTTTTCCAAATTTGTTATATCTGCTGCAAGCTGCTCTTCTTTTGCGTAAACATTCAAAGCATCCAGCATATCGTCCATGTTACCCATCATGAATCCTGGTAAGTTGTGAGCACTGTAGTTAATACGGTGGTCTGTTACTCGATCCTGTGGGAAGTTATATGTACGGATTTTTTCAGAGCGGGCACCTGAACCTACCATGCTTGAGCGAGCTGCTGCACGTTCTGCCTGTTTTTTAGATTCTTCCAAATCAAACAAGCGGGCACGAAGTACACGGAATGCCTTTTCTTTATTTTTAATCTGGGATTTTTCATCCTGCTGAATTACAACAAGACCAGTTGGAATATGTGTTAAACGAACTGCAGAGTCTGTTGTATTTACACACTGTCCACCAGGACCACCGGCACGCATTACATCAACACGTACATCGTTCATGTTAATCTGAATATCTGTTTCTTCTGCTTCTGGCAAAACTGCAACTGTAGCTGTAGAAGTCTGTAATCGTCCCTGGCTTTCTGTCTGTGGAACACGCTGTACACGATGTACACCAGATTCCCATCTTAATGTACCATATACGAATTTACCAGAAATGTTTGTTACAATTTTATTAAAGCCGCCAACTTCTGTTTCCTGAGCTTCCATTGTTTCTGTTTTCCAGCCCTTGCGTTCTGCAAGATGGATGTACATTTCCCAAAGGTCCCGTACAAATAATGAAGCTTCATCACCACCAGCGGCTGAACGGATTTCCAGAATAATGTTCTTTTCATCAAGTGGATCTGGAGGAACTAATTTAAGTTTTATGGTTTCTTCAAGTTTTGGCTGCTGTTCTTCCAGTTCTTTTAATTCTTCCCGAGCCATTTCTTTCATTTCTGCATCATCTTCTGCGGTAATCATTTCTTTGGCATCTTGAATTCCCTGGAGAACTTTTTTATATTGGGCACTTAATTCGCAAAGTTCAGAAAGATATCCGTGCTCCCGCATTGTGTCTTTGTATTTTTTTGCATCTTTTACAAGGTTAGGGTCCATTACTAATTCGCTAACTTCTTTGAAGCGAGTTTCACATTCATTTAATTTTTTCAATAAATCCATAGTGTTATGATTTTAGCATAAAATGGACTTTAATTTCTACTATATATAAAGTTATATGAGTAGTGGTAGTTAAAAAATTGTAAAAACCTGCATTGAAATAATAAGCTTTTTCATAGTAAAATAACTTCGTTAAAAATTATATGGAGGAAATTTTATGAAAAAGTTATTTTCGATTGCAGCTTCTGTTCTTTTTGCTGTAGTTCTTTTGGCTGGATGTTCTAAAGCTAATGCAAAAAAAGATTACATTCTTGCAACTGGTGGTACTGGTGGTACTTATTATCCATTTGGTGGAGCAATTGCAAACATCTGGAATACAAAAATTGAAAACATGAACGTAACTGCTCAGGCTACAGGTGCTTCTGCAGAAAATCTTCGTCTTATTAACAAAGGTGATGCTGAATTTGGTACTGTTCAGAATGATGTTATGGATTACGCTTTTAACGGTACTGATATGTTTGCTGGAGAAAAATTATCAAATATTGCTACAATTGGTACTCTTTATCCAGAAGTAATTCAGATTGCTGTTTCAGAAAATAGTGGTATCAACTCTATTTATGACTTCAAAGGAAAACGTATTTCTGTTGGAGATGCTGGTTCTGGTGTTGAATTCAATGCTAAACAGATTATGGAAGGTTATGGTTTAACTTTTAATGATATTAAAAAATCAAATCTTTCTTTCAAAGAATCTGCTGAAGCTATTCAGAATGGTACTTTGGATGGTTGTTTCATTACTGCTGGTGTTCCAAATGCTGCTTTACAGGAACTTGCTTTTTCAGCTGGTCTTAAACTTATTCCAGTATCTGGAAATGAAGCTGCTACTGTAATGGATAAATATGGTTATTACACTGCAACTACAATCCCAGGTGGTACATACAAAGGTTCTGATGAAGATGTTCCTGCATTGGCAATTAAAGCTACTTTAGCTGTAAGTGCTTCTCTTGATGAAGATACTGTTTACGAAATGACAAAAGCTTTATTTGAAAATCTTCAGGAACTTGGTAATGCACATGCAAAAGGAAAAGAAGTTTCTGCTGCTTCTGCTGTAACAGGTGTTTCTGTTCCATTCCACCCAGGTGCTGTAAAATATTACAAAGAAATTGGTTTAATGAACTAATTTTTACCTGACATTTTGGTAGTTAAAATGGGCTGGTGAGTGTTTGCCAGTCCATTTTTTTTGGAGTTTTTATGAAAAGAAGAAAAATTGCATATGGGGTTCTCGTTTTTATTCTGCTGGTGATTTTATATGTAATTTTTTTTCCATGGATTTCTGTTTTATCTATTAGTAATAAAAAAAATCCAAAACAAAAAATTTATTCTACTCAAGCTTATGAAGCCGGGTTTTGTATTTCATACACTCATTCAGTAAATAAAGGTCGTGTTCATGATTATTATGAATGTGATAAGGCTAATGGTGATTTGATTCTGACTAATTCACATTTTGTTTCTTATGGAGCTGGTATGCCTGAACTGGAAGAAACTGATGGAGCCAGTTTTGTATTATTGGAAAATGGTTATTTAATGAAGAATATTAACCGTCGTGTGCCAAAGCTTGTAATGGCCGTTGGTGTAATTGCCAATCACACCTTTTCTCCTTGTTATTTTGGTGGAGAATTACCTGGTGAACCTTTATCTGAAATTTCTTTTACTGATTTTTTTGAGCCCCAAACAAGTTTGATTTTTGAATGTAAAAAAATAAATTATATAGATTTCATGCTGTATGGCTTAAAAAGGGATTAAAATTTTCATAAAAGCCTAGTATAATCTTAGCATTGTAAAAAACTTAAAGCAAAAACTTAAAGCAAAAAGGAGGTCCCCGATGGACAAAAACAACGAAATCGAAGCTCAGGAAATTCAGCCATCTTCTGGTGCTGTAGAAAACATTCTTCCTACAACAAATGAAGAAGAAATGAAAAAGCTTATGAAGGATTTGGATAGAGAACAAGCCTATCGTGAACATAAATGTTGGAGACAGTATATTACAGTAATTGTCTCAATAGTTTTTGTATTGTTTCAGCTTTATGCCACATTGTCTGGTCATGTTACAGCACAAGTTCTTAGAGCCTCTCATCTTGCTTTTGTTCAAATGCTGGCATTCTTTCTTTTTCCAGCTTCCAAAAAAATGCCAAAGAATACTTTGCCTTGGTATGATGTGCTTTTAGGTTTAATTGGTGCGGCTTGTTGGGTTTATATTGTTGTTAATTTCCAGATGTATGCTCATGGTGCAACAAATACTCTTGTAAATAGAACTGGTAACAATAATATGCTTGATGTAATTATTGGTATTGTTGGTATATTGATTTTATTTGAGAGCTGTCGTCGTATTGTTGGACTCCCAATTATGATTATTGCAGGTGCTTTTGTAATATATGCCTTCTTGGGTAAATATTTGCCAGGTTTCTTACATCACAGAGGTTATTCTGTTCAGCGTGTTGTTTGTCACCTTTTCTATAATACAGAAGGAATTATGGGAACACCAATAGGTGCATGTTCTACATTTATTTTCCTCTTTATTCTATTTGGTGCATTGCTGGAAAAAACAGGTATTGGACAGTTCTTTATTGATTTATGTAATGCTATTGCCGGTGGTGCCAGTGGTGGTCCAGCAAAAGTAGCAGTTCTTTCTTCAGCATTGCTTGGAACTGTATCTGGTTCATCTGTTTCTAATACTGTTGGTTCTGGTTCTTTTACAATTCCAATGATGAAAAAACTTGGTTATAAGGGTGAATTTGCGGGTGCTGTAGAAGCTGCTGCATCAACTGGTGGACAGCTTATGCCTCCTATTATGGGAGCCGCTGCATTCCTTATGGCAGAAAGTCTTGGCGTTTCCTATGTAACAATTATTAAAGCAGCAATTATTCCTGCAATTTTGTATTTTACAGGAATCTTTATTACTGTTCATCTTGAAGCAAAGAAGCTTGGGTTAAAAGGGCTTCCAAAGGATCAGCTTCCAAAATTTCTTCCACTGTTTTTACGCAAAGGTTACATGATTCTTCCATTGATTGTAATTATCTACTTCTTATGTAGTGGAAAAACTGCTGTTTTTTCTGCATTAATGGGTATTCTTTCTTGTATTTTGATTGGAGTAGGTGTTTCTTGTGTTGATTTGGCAAAGGGAAGACGTCCAACTTTTACAGGTAAAGATCTTGTTGAAGTAATGTGTGCCGCTGCAAGAAATATTATTTCGGTAGCAATTGCCTGTGGTATGGCTGGAATTATTATTGGTATTGTAACTTTAACTGGTATTGGTCTTAAACTTGGTGCAGGACTTGTTGCTCTTGCTCATGGAAAACTGTTCCTTACACTTTTACTTACAATGATTGCTTCTATTATTCTTGGTATGGGAGCACCAACAACTGCAAACTATCTTATTACATCAACAATTACTGCTGGTGCTATTATTACTTGTCTTTATGGACCAGGTGCAGATGTTGAAAACATTATGAAGCTTCCTGCTCATATGTTTGCATTCTACTTTGGTATTATTGCGGACGTTACACCGCCAGTAGCTTTGGCTGCAATTGCTGGTGCGGCTATTGCAAAAGCTAAACCTATGAAGACTGCTGTAAATGCAACAAAACTTGCAATTGGAGCATTCATTATTCCTTACATGTTTGTATATAATCCTCAGATGCTTATGATTAATGCTTCTGCTGTAACAGTAATTTACATCGCTCTTACAGCAATCATTGGTATGTTTGGTATTAGTGTTGCTCTTGAAGGTTATGGTTTTGGAAATACAGGAATGTTCTATGGAAGAAATATGAATAAAGCTGTAATTGTAACTTTTGATGTAATTGAACGAATTATATTTGCAATTGGTGGTATTCTTTGTGTAATTCCAGAAAGCCGTACAGATTTTATTGGTTTGATTATTATGGTTGCAGCTTGTGCATTCCAGATTATTAGAAAAAAAATTACAAAATAGCGAGAATTTGCGATTTTTTAATATTGGTGGTATCCTAGAATAAAATACAATGTGAAAATATCACAGGATATATAAATTAAAAATGGAGTCTAAGAATGGAAAAATTTCCTTTTGACAAATCTATTCCAAAAAATCTTGCGCTTTTGTTTAAAGATAGAGTTGCAAAACATCCTGATGTTAATCTTCAGGCTGGAAAAAACAAAGAAGGTGTATTCGAGTATTACACATTTCAGCAAGTTTATGATTATGTGATGGGGCTTTCTCTTGCAATGAGAAACCTCGGTGTTCATAGAGGGTCAAACGTTGCCCTTATTTCCGATAACCGTCCTGAATGGCTTTGGACAGATTTGGCATTACAGGCACTTGGTGCAGCAGATGTTCCACGTGGATGTGATTCTTTGGGAAATGAAATTCGTTTTATTATTTCTTTTGCAGACTGTGAAGTTGGTGTTTTTGAAAATGTAAAACAGCTTAACAAGGTTTTGGAAAAGCAGGAAGAAGTTCCTTTATTAAAAACTGCAATTGTTTTTGAAAAATTCCAGGAATCAGAATTAGCTGCTAAAACTAAGATTAAGATTATTGATTTTAGAGCTTTGATGGATGAAGGAAAGAATATCTACGAAGCAAATAAAGATGCATTAAAAGCTGAAATTGAAGCTGAAATGGAAAAAACTCAGCCAGATGATGTTGCAACAATGATTTTTACTTCTGGTACAACAGGAACTCCAAAAGGTGTAATGCTTACTCATGACAATTACATTTCTCAGCTTTCTTGTATTCATACATTCTTGCCTTCAAAACCTGGTGAATATTGGCTTACAGTTCTTCCTGTATGGCATGTATTTGAACGTCTTATTCAGTATGTTGCAATTTACTTTAACAATGGTCTTGCTTATTCAAAACCAATTGGTGCAATTATGCTTGCTGATATGGCTGTTATTAAACCTCAGTGGATGTGCGGTGTACCTCGTCTTTGGGAACAGCTTGCTAAAGGTGTTAGAAAAGTAATGCAGAAAAAAGGTGGTATTACACTTAAACTCTTTAATTTCTTCCTTTTTATTGGAAAGCATTATGCAGACAATAAGGATAAAGTATTAGGACATGTTTGCCGCTTTAAGAAACGAAACAAGGTTTTGGATTGCATCTGCGGTATTATTCCTATGATTCTTTTATGGCCATTGCATAAATTAGGTGATGTTCTTGTATTCAGCAAGCTTCGGGAAAAATTTGGAGGTCGTTTGCACATTGCTATTTCAGGTGGTGGCGCATTGCAGAAAGAAAACGAAGACTTCTATCGCGCAGTGGGACTTAATCTTTTGGAAGGATATGGTCTTTCAGAAACTGCACCAGTTATTTGTTTCCGTTATTACAAAGAGCCTCGTCCTGGTTGTGTAGGTGCCATTTTCCCAACTTTTGAAGTAAAAGTTGTAAAAGAAGAGCATGGCGTTGTATCTGATGAAACTCCACTTCCTCCAGGTCAAAAAGGATTGATTTGGGTACGTGGTCGCCAGGTAATGAAAGGATATTACAAGCGTCCTGATTTGACAGAGGCTGCTATTAATAAAGAGGGCTGGTTCAACACTGGTGACCTTGGTATTAGAACTTTTGATGATGAATTAAAGATTACTGGTCGTGCTAAAGATACAATTGTATTGCTTGGTGGTGAAAACGTTGAACCTTCTATGATTGAAGCAGGTCTTTCTGGCAGTGAGTATATTGAATCTTCTATGGTTGTTGGTCAGGATCAGAGATATTTGGGATGTCTTATTGTTCCAAATAAGGAAGCTGTTCAAAAATATGCAGAAGACAATAAAATTTCTTCTGATGATTATGAAGAATTACTTGAAACACCAGAAATTCAAAATCTGTTTGTAAATGAAATTGCAAATTTAATTTCTCAGCAGAATGGATTTAGATTGTGTGAAAGAGTTAATAAATTTGTATTAATTCCAAACAGTTTCCAGGTTGGTGTAGAACTTTCTGCCAAACAGGAGATGATGCGTTATAAAATTTCAGAAAAATATGCTGATAAAATCGCATCAATGTTCTAGTTTTTAGCATTTTTTGAAAATTTCGACTTTAAAGGCGGTAAGAGATTAATCTTTCCGCCTTTTTTTATTTTTTTTGTTGCTCATTAAATATTTTGGGTTTATCCTATTTAATTATGAAATCTCAGAATTTGTTTGCAGAAGAAAAAACATTACGAATACTTCGACTGATATGGAAAAAGAAGCATATTAGTCGAGTAGATATTGCAAATTCTCTTGGCTGGGATAAATCAACTGTTACAAAAATCGTAAATGAATTAAAGGAAATTGGTATTTTGAAAGAGTCTGCCCAAGGAATTTCAGGTCCTTTAGGCGGACGTCGCCCTGTTTATCTTGAAATTACACCAACATTTGCTTGTGTTGGTGGAGTTGAAGTAAATCCTGAAGGTGTAGTTTATTGTTTAATGAATCTGCAGGGACAGATGATTTATTATAACAATGAAAGTCCAGCTTTTAGTTCATCAGGTCAGGAAAAAATAAAGGATTTATTTAAGAGAGCCTGTGAAACATTGAAAAAACATGCAGAAGAACTAAATCTTCAATTGATTGGTATTGGTTTAGGATTACCAGCACTTTTGAATTCAATGAAAGGCGAAATTACATATTCCTTGCCATTAATGATTCATAGTCCCGTAAAAATAACAAATACTCTTTCTTCAATAGCTGATTTACCCGTTCAAATTGAAAACGATGCTCGTTGTTGTTGTTATAGTGAAATTATAAATGGTATGCAGGGGCGCTCTTCTGTTGATGTTAGTAATATGATTTTTGTGTTAACAGAATATCGTGCGTATAAACCATTGCCTGATTCAAAAAAGAATCTTGCCGTTGGTCTTGGAATAGTAATTAATTCTCAGTTGCTCAAAGGACCTGATGATAGTGCAGGAGAATTTAGAAGTATGCTTTGGGAAGAGGGAAATGCCGGTCAGTTTTGTGCTGGAGAAGGAAATCTTTCTTCTGTTATTTCTGATAATGAAGAACTTCATTCTGTTTTTTATGAATTGGCTCAGCATATCGCTTTTTTAGTAAACACACTGAACCTGACTACAGTTTGCATTGGTGGTATTAGCCGCCAGTATATTTCAATTCTGGAAGATTATATTAACGAAAGAATAAAACTTCAGTGGTCATATGAAAACGAAAGAAAAATAGTTGTAAAAATGGCTGCCTTTGGAGAATATGCAGTAGCCCATGGAGCTGCTTCCATGTTTCTTTCAAAAATGTTTTCCCCTTCTGAATTACAGGAACCGTCAGAATCAATGGTTTCTATTCTAGATATTATCTAAATTTCCTAATTTTGATTGAAATTAAGCACTTTTTTCTTAGAAAGTTATAAAAAAAGTAAAACTTTTAAAGAAAAAACTTTACAGATGATTTTTAGTATGTTAAACTTTAGATAGTTAGTTGAAAAAATCAACCAACTATCGGGGGTATACCCCAATCGGGAAAATACCCGATAAATATGGTCATAAATATTATATAAATATTTAGGAGGAAAAGTATTTATGAAACTTTTTAACAAAGTTCTTAAAGGCGCTCTTGCAGTAGCAATGGTAGCACTCATGGCATCTTGTGGTGGAGCTAAGGCTTCTAAAGGTGTAACATTAAAAGTTATGGGTTATGGTGATAACTCTAACTCTGAAGGTCAGACATTCAAACGTATCGTAGATGAATTCATGGCTGAAAACCCAGATATCACTGTTGATTATGAACTTCTTTATGATGAAGCATATCACCAGAAAGCTGTAGCTCGTCTTGCAGCTGGCGATGTACCTGATGTAGCTTACATGGGTGCTGACTCACGTTGGGGTTCTGAATGGCAGGAAGCTAATCAGCAGGTTGATAACAATCCTTATTTCCCATCAAATATTGATACAAGCTTGATTCCAGACTTCTTTGGAACTGGTGTAAAACCTTATTTACCACTTGGTGGATCAAACTTCTGTACAGTAGTTGCAATCAACATGGAACTCTTGGAAAAAATTGGTGGTAAAGTACCAGAAACATACGAAGATATGAAAGCTTTGGCTAAACTTTGTAAAGCAAACGGTATTGAATTAATGTCAACACACGGTGCTGATGGTTGGGTTTGGGGTTCTTGTGTAATGTCAGGTATTATCCCACGTACAACTGGTGATACAAAATGGATCGAAAAAGCTGTAAACAAAGAAGTTAAATTCACAGATGCAGGTTTCGTAGCTGCTCTTGATGTTCTTTCACAGTGGGTAAAAGACGGTGTTCTTGATCCAAAATCTGTTCTTACAGACAACGGTACAGGTATGTCAAACTTCGTAAACGGAAAATACCTTATGTACATTGATGGACAGTGGGCATTTGGTGAATCAAACCTCGGTGCTCTTTCTAAGACTGTAAAACTTATTTCTATCCCAGAAGTTCCAGGTGAAAAAGCTTGTCACGGTTCTTTAGCTGGTGCTTGGCAGGTAGGATATGGTATCACAAAGAAAGGTACAGAAGATCCTGCAGTTCTCGAAGCTGCTAAAAAATTCATCGCTTACTTCTACAGCGAAGCAGAAACAATCCAGAGACTTCGTGATGGTGCTATCTCAGCTCCAATCTTGAAGGACTTCGTTCTCCCAGAAGGAATGGATCCATGTATCGCTGCTAAAGCTGCTCTTGGTGCTTACGAATCTTGTTACGTAATCGACTCATACCTCACAGGTGTTGCTAACGACACATTGAACGCTGGTATGCAGGATATCGTAGCTGGAAACATTGATGCAAAAACACTTGCTGAAAATGTTCAGAAAGCATTCGATGCTCAGTAATTCTAATCTGATTAGTTAATTACTTAATTTTGATCAAGAGGGGTATTTTATTAAAAGTAATTTTATAAGATACCCCTCAATTTTTTATGTAACTATAAACAGTTTTTGAAAAAAGAAAACTGAAATTTGAATTGTTAGATAGATAATTGAAAATTATTTATTCGTTTTGATTTGAAAACATTCAAAAATCTTCTATAAAGATATAGATGGAAGACTTTTGTTTATTATATTTAAGGTAACAAACGTGAAAAAATCTGATAAACGCGACTTATTAACATTTATTGGTTTTGTTGCACCTGGACTTTTGGTTTATCTTTTTGTAATTGCATATCCAATTTGTTATTCTGTTTTCTTAAGTTTGACTAACTATAATCCAAACTTAAAGGGAGCCATTGAATTCAAAGGATTGGCAAATTACTGGAAAGTAATCACTATGAACCCACAGATTGGTAGCAACATTCCTGAATTCTGGCATGCTTTTAAAAACAACATGATTGTTGTTGCTGTTTCTGTATTTGCTCAGATTCCAATTGGATTTATCTTAGCATTTATCTTGTATAGAAAGCAGGTTAAATGTGCAGGCTTCTTCCAGTCAATGGTATTCCTTCCACACTTCCTTTCTACTATTGTAATTGGTATTATGTGGCGTATGCTTTTTATGGTTGATGGTCCAGTTGCAACTCTTATTCAGAAATTTACAGGCAATCCTTCTGCTCAGTTTGACCTTATGATGGATCCTAATAAATGTATGATTCCAATCGGTATTGCTCTTGTATGGATGTATACTGGTTTCTATATGATTATCTTCCTTGCAAACTTACAGAAAATTAATGAAAGTATGTTTGAAGCTGCTAAAATTGATGGTGCTTCTGAAGTTCAGATTTTCTTTAAAATTACAATTCCATTATTAGCTGGTTCAATTCTTACTTCTTGTATCCTTGCTATTGCAGGTTCATTGAAAGGATTCTCTTTGATTTTCGCTCTTGCACCTGAAGGTAAGGCTCGTATTAACTCTGAAGTATTACCAATTTATATGTACCGAATTGCATTTAATACTGCAAAAGATCCTATGCGTTATGCATATGGTGCAACAATTTCAAATATTGTTGTATTAATCAGTATATTATTAATTATGTTCAGTAACTGGGTTGGTAAAAAACTTGGAACAGATGAGGAGTACTAATATGGCAAATGAAATTAAGAAAGATAACGAAGCTCCTAAAACTTCATTTTTTGGAAAATATGTTTCAAAGCCACTTTCATACTTTATTTTTATCTTCTGGTCTTTGGTAACAATTGCACCTTTGTTCTGGATGACATATTCTTCATTCAAAACAAACTCAGAATTAACAAGAGATATTTACTCATGGCCATATGAACTGATTCATGCAAGTAAAGAAAAGGTTTATACAGATAACGATGTTACTGTAAAAGAAAGTACATTGGATGTTGTACCTGCACAGACAAATATTCATTATCCAAAGAATTTGTTAAAGAGTGTTGGTATTGTTAATCGTCTTGGAAAAGGTGATACAAAAAATACTGAAGCAATTAACAAAAAGATTTTAATTCTTGAAACATCCCACATTGGTGGTCATCAGAGAATTAAAGTTCACTTTATTGTTCGTGATGAACTTCCTGCCGATTTTAAAACATCTGATGGAAGAATATTACGTGATATTGAACCAGGTACAGATGTTAAGATTAAATTCTCTGATTTACCAAAGAAATATCAGAGAAAGTTTGGATGGGAAACATTCTGGTGGAACTATACATCAGCTTGGTCTCGTGGTGAACTTGGTTTGAAATTCTTGAACAGTATTTTGTATACAGTTATTTCAACAGTATTTGTAGTTCTTTTTGGACTTATGTTGGGATATGCTACAACAAAATTCCAGTTTAAGAAGATAGCAGGAATTATTGCTGGTTTAATTGGACTTGGTTACCTTTTGGACGTAAACCAGTTGTTGGTTCCATTGTTCCTTATGCTTACAAACTTAAAATTAACTGATACACATCTTGGTATTATTATAGTATACACTGCATTTGGTTTGCCAATGGCAGTAATGTTGTCATCAACATATATTAAAGGTTTACCATATAGTTTAGTTGAATCTGCTTATATTGATGGTGCTACTCCATTTAGAACATTTATTAGTATTATTGTTCCAATGACTGTTCCTGTAATCGTAACAATAAGTATTATGACTGCATTGGGTATTTGGAATGAATTCCTCTTGGTATTAGTAATGGCTTCTAAGGAAGCAACAAAGTCTTTACCTGTTGGTATCTTCTCGTTCTCAAGTAGAACCGGTACACAGCTTGGTTGGCAGATTGCAGCCCTTATTATTGCAACAGCTCCTGTTCTTATAGTTTACTTCATTTTCCAGAAGAAACTTGCAGAAGGTGTAGCTGGTGGTGCTATTAAGGAATAATGATAAAAGATTTGTGCATGCACAAATCTTTTATCGTCACATTTTTGCGAAGCAAAAATGTGCAGGCGAAGCATTTGTGGAGCAAAAAGATGTTCTGTTGCAGGTTTGCTTAGCAAGAATGTGCAGGCTAAAGATCCTGATCATCCTGGTGGTGATTGGGATTTTTTTTTTATAACAAACTGGAACTAAAAAGCACTTTGTCTGCCATTGGGATTGATGATTCAAATTTCCAGAAGATGGCAGACAAAGCTTGCGGGGTAAATGGTTTTATAAACGGATGGAAAAAATTGTATCCACAAGATGTTTATAACATTTATAAGAACTGTCTTTAATTAAGCTACAAATGCTTCCAAATATTTTGTTCTTGTTGGGTGCTGGAGTCTTACAATAGCATGTTTTTCAATCTGACGAATTCTCTCTTTTGTAAGATTACACTCATCACCAACTTCTTTTAATGACATTGGTTTTGTACCATTTAATCCATATCTTAAACGAATAACTTTTTCTTCATTAGGACGAAGTGTTTTAAGAACAGAGTCGATTTCTTTGTGCATTGATTCATTAATAGCGGCTTCTTCTGGGCGAACATAATTCTTATCTTCTTGTAAGTCGCCAAATGAAGTTTTTGAATCTTCTGAACCATTGATTTCTGCATCTAAAGAAATCATTTCTCTTGAAATATTAAGCATTTCTCTTACATGTGAAATGTTCATATTTAACATTTCTGCAATTTCTTCATATTCCTGTTGTTCTGTTTTTTTGCCTGCAACAACTTTCTTAGCATGTTCAATTCTAACAAGTTCGTTTGCCTTATTAAGTGGCAAGCGGATTGCCCGGCTTTTTTCACAAACAGCTTTTAGAATGCTCTGGCGAATCCACCATACAGCATATGAAATAAAATGATATCCTTTTTCTGGTTGAAATTTATCAACGGCAGTAAGTAAACCAATGTTTCCTTCGCTAATAAGATCAACTAAATCTAAACCATGGTTTTGATATTTTTTTGCAACATTTACTACAAAGCGCAAGTTTGACTTTACAATTTTATCTCTTGCCTGTTTGTCTCCTTTTTGAGCTTTCATAGCAAGTTCTGATTGTTCTTCATGAGAAAGGAGTGGGACCTTGTTAATTTCTTTTAAGTACATTGATAATACTGAATCGTCGTTTGTCATAAAAATCCTCCATAAAAACAATATTCATAATATATATAGCAAGAATCGTGCCAACTTGGGAAATTTTGAAAAAAAATTGTGAATATAATAAAAATTCGTCTAAAAGTAAAGAAAAAAGTGATTTTCTTTTAATAATTGAAATTATTAAGGGTAATAATGACACAGTAAGAAAAAAATGGAAAAAAAATGTATCAAAATGACACAGAATCAGAAAAATAAGGTGTATTTTAGGATAAATGAGTCAAAATGTCTTGTTTTACTTGTGTAAGAATGGCCATATCCCGTGATAAGTCGGCAATTGTAAATTCTAAAGAGCCAGCCTGCATAGTTCCATTTAATTCACCCGGTCCACGAGATTTCAGATCCTGCTCTGCAATATAAAAACCGTCTGTACTTTCCCGTAAAGCTTTCATTCTTTCTATGCCAGTTTTTGTAATGTTGTTACTATATATAAGAAAACAATATGATTGGTCTGAGCCTCTTCCAACCCGTCCTCTCAGCTGGTGTAACTGGGCCATTCCAAAATAATCAGCCATTTCAATAACCATTGAAGTTGCATTTGGTACATCAACTCCAACTTCAATTACTGTAGTTGCAGCCAGCACTTGGATTTTATTTTCCTGAAAATCGTGTAAAATCTGAACCTGCTGTTCATCCTCTATTTTCGAATGTAATAAGGCACATTTGTATTCTGGAAATATTTTTTGTGATAATAATTCAAAACTTTTTTCTGCAGATTTATATTTTTTTGCTGAATTATCATCAGATAAATCGGAATTGATTGCAGGATACACAAAATATGCCTGGTGTCCAGCTTTTAATTCCTTTCTTACTGCTTCATAAGCATTCATTTCATTACCTTCTTTTACAAGGTAAGTTTTGATTTCTTTGCGACCTTGAGGACGTTTTTTTATGGTTGAAACATCAAGATCGCCATAAAGAGTAAGGGCTAGACTTTGTGGAATTGGAGTTGCACTCATCATTAAAAGGTGTGGTTCAAAACAGACTCCGCATTTTTCATTAATACGTCCTTTTGCAATAATTGATTGTCTTTGCAAAACCCCAAAACGATGTTGCTCATCAATAATAGCTAATTGCAAATCATTATACTGTACCTGATTTGAAAATAAGGCATGTGTCCCAATAACAATATCAATATCACCATCTTTAAGTGCTTTTAAGAGAAGGTTACGACCTGAAGCTTTTATATTGCCAGTAAGGAATGCAGTTCTAACACCTAAGTCTTCCAAAAGTTTATGGGCTGTTTCCGCATGTTGACGGGCAAGAATTTCGGTTGGAGCCATAAGTGCACATTGTCCTTTCCAATTTATTATTCTTAGACAAATCATAAGTGCACACAAAGTTTTTCCCGAGCCAACATCTCCTTGTAAAAGTCGTGACATTGTAAATGGAGGCCGCAATTGCATAGGAATTCCACGTTGAAATTGAACAATTAATCTGTTTCTTTCTTCAAAACCTTTGTCAATTTCTGTGTTCATTTCTTCAATAACTTTGCATTGATCTTCTGTCAGTTCAAAAGGCAGTTTTTCATATAATTTTCTTTGTAAAGGGGAAAGGCTTTCAATAAAATGATTTCTATTAAAAATTAATTCTCCCTTTTGTAATGGGGCAGGTTTAATAGAACCACGGCGAAGCAAGGAACGTTTTTCAATTATGTACATAAAGTGATAAAGTTCTTCATATACAAGTGTTTTTCTGGCTTTAATATGTTCTTCGATTGTTTGAGCCTGATGAATAAAATGTATTGCTTCTGTTTTATGAAGAAGCTGATTTTTTTCTATTAAGTCCTGTGGTATTTCATCTTCTAGTCCAAAACCGTATTGGGCAAGAGCTGATTGAATCGCTTTTGAAATTTGTTTTTGGGAAATACCTTCTGTAAGTGCATAAATAGGAAAAATTTTTGAATTAAGAGGCATAAGATCTTTAATATTTTCCGGATTTTCAATATTCATTACTTCATATTCAAAATCTGTACTTTGAACAGAATTATATTTTTCAAAAAAATGACCTGTTACAGAAATAATGGTACCAGGAACTAATTGCTTTTCTAGGAATGGACGATTAAAACATACAAGTTGAGCCGCAAAAGAATCATCACTAATGTTGATTTTTAATGTTCTCATGTTTCCATAGCCAAACCATTGGTGAGAAATTACTCTTGCAACAGTATGAACCTTCCCTGATTGATAATCTTTAAGAAAATGTTTTTTGGTGCGATCTTCAAACTTTCTAGGATAGAATTGTAACAAATCTGCAACAGTAAAAATATTTAATTTTGAGAGACAATTTGTTAATTTTGGACCTACACCAGTTACAGAAGAAACTGGTGTTTTAATTTCAGAAATTTTCACTAGTTTTTAAAAAGGAATGCGTGAACACAATATGAGTAATCTATCTATTAAAATAGTACCACAAGCAAATAGCACAGCTCCTGTAATCCATGAAATCAAAAGTGAAGTTTGATATTTTACAGGTTTTCTTGATATTATTTTTGATATTTTATAAGAGATTTTCTGCAGAAATTGATCAATCTGATTCCATGCTGAATTGTAAGGTGTCTGTCCATGATTCACCAAAAGAACAATCCATCTTATAAAAATAAAAAGTGCAAAAATGCCTACGATTGTAGAGAAAAGATTCCATATCATATAAACGATAGATGCTAAAATACCACCAAAATAGATTCTTCCAGTATTAGCAATTCTAGAAAGAATGGAAGAAAGTAAAGATAAGATTCCTATTCCAATAATTGGAGAAAAATCTACACAGCCAATTGTAAGAAATCTCATTCTTGAAAAAATTCGTAGATATGGATCAGTTACCCCAGTCATAAATCTACCAAAAGAAGTAAACTTAAGACCTGGAGCCCATGACATAAAAATTGCAACCATGCAAACAATTGAGTAAAGGTTTAAAACCGCAGCTAAAAAAGTGAATAAAAAATATAACATTTTTTCTCCAATGAAAAATTACAGTGTAAATTAAAAATCCTTATTCTGTCCAAACATTTTTCACATAATCAAACTCTTTTAATTCATTTAAATTTTCCGGAGTCGGATTTATCCTTAATTGATCATTTGCTTGTATTACGTAAGGATTATTTCCTGTGTCTATATGAAAATATACTAAACATTTACCTGTTTTTTCAAATAAAAAATCACGAATTTTAGAAATTCCTATTGAATCTTCATAATTTGTTGCCAGCTGAATATGTACAGATTGGATTGCATGGCTTTCCAATTGTTTAGGATCTTCTATAGATTCAATTATAAGACAGGGCTCTCCGCGGGAAGCATCTACTTTTCCTTTTACGGCATAAACATTTCCTTTTTCGAGAGTGTCTTTTAATTTTTCCCATTCATTTGAAAAAATTGTTAAACTGATTGTTCCGTCATAGTCATTTAGTTTTCCAAATGCCATCTGTTTTCCATTCTTAATGGTGATAGGATGAATGTCTGCCAGCATACCAAGGGCAATGTAAGATTTTCCTGCTTTTTTAACCGTCCATGGCTGAGCCCCATTTGCCAGCATTGTATCCTTTTCTGCTTTTTCTTCTGCTGCAATTCGTTGAATATTGCTTGATTTTAATGTCACGGCTCTATCAATTGCTTTTTTATAATCATCCAAAGGGTGTCCGCTTACATAGCAGCCAATACACTCTTCTTCCATCTTAAGAATTTCCATAAGTGGAAGATCATCAATATATTTAAATTGGAAATCAGTGGTAACCTTATCTTCTTCGGCCAAATCACCAAATAAGTCTCCCTGTCCAATTCGTTTGTCTTCGAGAATTTCAGAAACAAAATCAAGGGCGGCTTCCATATTTGCCAAAAGTGTTGGTCGATTTATGGAATTACCATCTTTATCTTTTAGAAGATCAAAAGCTCCTGTTTTTATTAGAACTTCTATAGCTTTTTTATTTACAAGAGTTTTTTCTCGGCCATCATCATCTTTTTCAACAAGAGCACAAACTCTCTGAATAAAATCCATAAAAGATGTGTAAAGACCATTTGTTTCACGCTCTTTTACAATGGCATAGGCAGCCGCTTCACCCATTCCTTTAATACCTTTTAGACCAAATACAATTCTTCCGTCAACAACGTCAAAAATTACATCTGAGCGGTTTACATCTGGAGGATCTACTGGAACACCCATGGCTTTTGCTTCCTGAATGTAGAATGGAAGACCATCTGTAGAAGTAATCTCGTTTGTAAGGTTTGCAGCCATAAATTCAGCAGGATAGTGAGCTTTAAGCCATCCTGTTCTATAGGCAAGAACTGAGTATGCTGCCGCATGAGATTTATTAAAACCGTAACCTGCAAATGGAATCATAATTTCAAAGATTTCAGCAGCATGTTCTTCTGTATGACCATTTTTTACAGCACCAGCAACGAACTCTTCTTTTTTCTTCATCAAAACGTCCAGCTTTTTTTTACCCATAGCACGGCGAAGCATGTCGGCACCACCAAGAGAGAAGCCGGAAATAATCTGGGCAACCTTCATAACCTGTTCCTGGTAAACCATTACACCATATGTTTCTTTAAGAAGGTCTTCCAGGCTTGGATCAGGATAGTGAATTGTTTCTGGTTTCCATTTACCTTCAATATATTGTGGAATACAATCCATTGGTCCTGGACGATACAAAGCGTTTAAGGCAACTAGGTCTTCCAGTTTTTCAGGCTGAAATTCCCGGAGAATTTTTTGCATACCAGGAGATTCAAACTGGAATACAGCAACAGAATCACCTCTTTTAAATAATTCAAATGTAAGAGGATCTGTTTCGCTTACGTTAGCTGTTACAAAATCTTCTTCACCAGGTTTTTTATGTTTGTTAATAATATTTTCTGCATATCTGATAAGGGAAAGTGTTTTAAGACCAAGGTAGTCAAATTTTACAAGTCCACATGGTTCAATAATATCCATTGTGTATTGAACACCAATTTTTGTTCCTTCTTTATCGGTAATAGCAAAAACAGGAGCCCAATCTGGTAATTCTGTAAGACCAATAACCATTCCTGAGGCATGAAGACCTGTGTTTCTTTTACATCCTTCGAGTTTTTCAGCAAGGTCAAATAGTTTTTCGTAGCGAGGGTCGTGACGGTATTCTGCCAGCTGACCACCATCTGGAAATTTTTCTGTTGGAGGTTCAAAACAATTTATAAGTTTAGTTTTTAGGTTTTCACTGACCTTTGACTTAAGCATGTTTACTTCTGCAAGAGGGATGCCTAAAGTTCTTCCAACATCGGCAATAAGGTTTTTTGGTTTTAAAGTACCAAAGGTAACAATATGACCAACTTTTTTTTCGCCATACAAATCTCGTGTGTGCTGAATGATATCTTGTCTAAAGTCGAAATCCATATCAACGTCAAAATCCGGCATAGATACACGTTCAGGATTCAAAAAGCGTTCAAAGATTAATCCATAGCGGAAAGGATCAATATCTGTAATACCAAGACAATAGGCAACAAGTGAACCTGCACCAGAACCACGTCCCGGTCCAATTGGCATATAAGGTTTAGGTCTGTTATTAACATTGTCCCATGTAGATTTAGCCCAGTTAATGAATTCCCATACAATCAGAAAGTAACCACTAAAGCCCATACCAAGAATAATATCCATTTCGAATTCACAACGCTCTCGAACTTCTTTTGTAATGTCTTTATAGCGTTTTACAAGTCCCTGTTCTACCAGATGACGTAAATATGCATCCTGATTTTTTGTGTATTCTTCATAAATCTGGAATTCTTTTGGGAGTTCAAAACGTGGAAGAGTTCCTTTTAATTCTGAAGTAGAATACTGATGAATTGTAAGGTTACACATGTTTGCGATTTTAATTGTGTTGTCAAAAGCATCAGGACAATCTGGGAACAGTCTTCTCATTTCACTTTCGGTTTTAAAATACCATTGGTGATGTTCGCCTCCCATTCCAGAAACATAGTTGCCATCTGGTCCCATGGTCATATTTTTCTTAAATCCGATACAACGTAAACATTCCTGTGCTTCCCAGTCTTCCTGCTCCACATAGTGGATATCGTTAGTTGCAACAAGTGGCACATCAAGTTTGCGAGCTAAGGCAATAAGCTTAGGATTAAGTTCTTTTTGTTCAGGAAGTCCATGATCCTGTAGTTCAATATAATAATGGTCTGGACCAAAAAGATTTTTATATTTTAAAACCAGTTCTTCTGCTTCTTTATCCATGCCTGCCATTAAAAGCTGTGGAAGTTCTCCTGCAATACAAGCGGAACAACAGATTAAACCTTCGTGATATTTTTCTAATAATTCCCAGTCAATACGAGGTTTATAGTACATACCTTCTGTATAAGCAAGGGATGATAACCAGCACATGTTTTTATATCCTGTCTGGTTTTCACATAAAAGAATTAAATGGAAGTATTTTGCCTGGCGTTCCCCGTCTTCTCCTTTATGGCTATAAGGAACTGTATTTTTTTCAAAGTGGCTGCCATAGGCAACATAAAATTCTTCACCAACAATTGGGTTAATTCCGTTTACGTGGCACAGTTTTTCAAAGTTTAATGCACCAAACATATTGCCGTGGTCTGTAAGAGCGAGGGCAGGCATATTAAGAGACTTTGCTTTTGCAACTAATTTATCAATTGTTGCGCAGGAGTCCAAAAGAGAATAATCTGAATGAACGTGTAAGTGAACAAAATTTGAAACCGGAGTTCCTTCAGGGGCAGCCGGAAATTCGTGATAGTCAGCCAAGTTATACTTCCTTATAAAAAGATATTTTATTATAGCACATTTATTGACTCAATTTGAGAGGGAAGAGAAAAAAAATGCCAAAATTGTATTCTCGAAGGAAATAACAATTCTGGCATTTTAAATAATTAATTAAAGATTACTGAAGTCTAAATGATTTCAAGTCAATCATCAATTGAGAAAGGCTGTGATGTGTATTATTAGTAGATGAAGTTGTGATTGTAACTGCATCATTAATCTGCTGAGAGAAATTATTAATCTGATTCATGTTTTCAGAAATAACCCGTGTTACTTCTGTAAGATTACGCATTTCTTTTAAGATTTGTTCTCCACCAACAAGCATTTCTGCTGAACCATTTTTAACTTCTACAGTAGAATCGCTAATAGCTCTAATTGCTTCAAGAACCTGCTGGTTACCAGCTGTCTGTTCATCCATTGCATTAGAAATGATTGTTTCCTGTTCCTGAACTTTCTGTGTAAGATTAAAGATGTTATCAAAATCAGACTGAACCTGTTTAATATCAGAAGCAATCTTACTGATTGACTCTGAAAGAGAGCGAAGATTTTCATCAATTGCTTTACTTTGTACACCAGACTGTTCTGCAAGTTTACGAATTTCTTCAGCAACTACTGCGAAACCTTTTCCAGCTTCACCAGCATGGGCAGATTCAATTGCAGCGTTCATAGCAAGAAGGTTAGTTCTGCTTGCAATACTCTGAATTACACTAGAAGCTTGTAAAATACCAGAAGACTGTTCCAAAACATCGTTTGCTGTTGTTACGGCAGTTCTAACTACCATCTGACCCTTTGAAGTGGCTTCATTTAACTGATTAACAACTTCTTTGTTTTTCTGAAGAATCTGACTTACACTTGCAATGTTTGCAACCATTTCTTCAATTGCAGCAGATGATTCTGTAACTCCAGTTGCCTGACTTTCAATTGAAGAGTTAAGAGAACGAATGTTACCCATAATCTGTTCAATAGAAGAGTTAGATTGTTCAACACCAGATGATTGATTCTGCATCTCATTCTGAACAGCGTCCAAAGAACTGTTAATGTTAAGAATATGACCTTTTGTTGTATCCATGTTTGCAACAAGGTCATCAGACTGTTTAACTGTGTTTCCAGTAAGAACTGTAATGTTGTTAAGTGTATCTTTCATTTGAGTCTTCAGATTATTCATATTCTGAATGATAATACCTAATTCACTACGGTTAGAAGCTTTTGCATTACCAATTGTGTAATCTTTTTCTGTAAGGGCACCAGAAATGTTTGCAATTGCATTAACACAACCTCTTACATCTGATATAAGGGAAAATTCAATAAAAGCAAAGTAAAGCATGGAATAAACCATACAAGGAATGATTCGTGCCATTAAACTTGCAATACCATGTGTAAGATTTGATGGATTTAATATTACAGAAAGAAGAAGCAACAAAACACCAGCAAGTGCAAAGAGCAATGTAAGCAAGTTTCTCTGAGTAAGAGAAAGAGTGATTTCATTTCTTTTGAATGGAATGTATTCAATGTTGCTTTCCAAAACTCTGATGTAAATTACATAAAACAATAATGAAAAATAGAATACAGTTGCAAGAGAAAAACAAAAAATGGCAACTACAGGCGATGTTGTGCCAAAACTAGCGAAGGTTGTTTTTCCACTTGAAGCATAGTACCAGGCTATAGCACCTTGAATAATACCAATAGAAATTGGGGATATAATATTAAATTTTGCGAGTATTTTAAGTTTTCTATTTGTATCAATAATACAAGTAGGCTCGTTTTTATAATTTGCCACGGTTTTATGTAAAGTGAGGCAAGAAAATACAGCTGATAAAATACAAAAAAGAAAGAAAAGTAAATTAATTGGAGACATAGAAATTACTTTATATTCAGCAAAAGTAAAAAGTCCAAGAAATTGTCCTAAAAATTGATAAAGTAAAAGAGGGGAAATAAAAATGCCTACTAATAATACATACACCACTGGAGGAAGTACGCGTTTCTTTTCTGACATAAATGCTCCTTTTTAAATAATATACATAGTGTTTAAAAGTTTTTCCAAACATTAAAATGCAAGGTATTTTAGTATAACACATAATTTATAAAAATTCAAAAAAACATTATAATAAAAATATGATTAAAATTTTATTTGTATGTCACGGTAATATCTGTCGTTCTCCTATGGCAGAATTTGTTATGAAGGATTTAGTTTGTAAAGCTGGATTAGAAAAGAATTTTTATATTGAATCTGCAGCAACAAGTACAGAAGAAATTGGAAATGATATTCACAGAGGTACAAGAAATAAACTGATTCAAATGGGAATTCCTTTTGAAAAAAGAGCTGCAAGAAGAATTACAACTGGGGATTATGAGAAATTCGATTTACTTGTAGGTATGGATGAAGAAAATCTTTACTATATGAATAGAGCCTGGAATAATGATCCTAAAGGTAAAATCAGATTGCTTTTGGAATTTGCAGGAAAAAACAGAGAGGTAGCTGATCCCTGGTATACTGGCAACTTTGATCAAACATACATTGATGTTTTAGAAGGCTGCAAAGGAATCTTAAGCTCCTCTAAACTGAATTAATAGTATAGTTCTGCTTCAAAGCTGGAGGTTCCGTCCACAATGCCCTGAGCAATGATTTTGTTTTCTTCGTAAGCAACTTTGATTTCGAGCTGATCGCCTAATTTTGTCTCTTTTGAATAATTCAGTCTTACATCGGTAAAGTTTTTTGTCTGATACTCATTTGGAAGAAGGTCTAAAACAAAATTAATATATTTTGAATTGTTTGAATGTCCGTTGGCATCTAAATCTGAATATAAAATTGTTTTTGTGCCTAAAACTTCCATGTTTTCTGGCATAGAAATCTTTCCACATTTAATTCCATCAAAATCAGTTACAACAGTTGGTAATGGACGATATGGATATGCTTTTGCAGGCATTAATCTTTTATTTTTCAAATCAAGGATTGTCCACAAAGTTTGACCTTTTACTAAAAGTTCATCAGTACCGTAAGCATAAATTTCATAGTTACGAGTACACAATGGACCTTGAGCTGCAGATTCCCATGTTTTTAGTGTAATAATCTGGTCTGCAACTGGCATTTTATTAATATGGTAAGAAGCTCTCGAAAGAATAATGGCAAGTCCTTTGTCATAAAGGAATTGCCATGACATATTTCTTAATGAAAAATCTTCGCCGGCTGAATCTGATGTAAATCTAAAAAGTTCTGACACAGTCATTTTCCTGTCTGGAGTGCAGTGTGTAAAAGGGATTTTTTCATCCTTAAAAAATACAAGATTGTCGTCATGATGTTCCTTTAAAATAACTTCATCCATATATAAATTCCTCTTTTACATAATATTAATTATTTGTCATTTATAATGCAAGTGTTGTTAAAAATGCTTTTTAAAAAAATCTGCATTGTATATCCCATTACATTTCATTATTATAGAAGAAATCACTCGCGCTCAAACGGGTGAAACATCTCAATAATATCGAGAAAAGAGGCTTAATATGGAAAACATTAAAGAAGTTCGTGTTCGTTATGCTCCATCTCCAACTGGAATGCAGCACATTGGTGGTGTTCGCACTGCTTTGTTTAACTACTTGTACGCTAAATCAAAAGGGGGAAAATTTATTCTCCGTTTGGAAGATACAGACCGTACCCGCTATGATGAAAAATATGTAAAAAATCTTTACGACACAATGGAATGGCTGGGAATTGACTGGGACGAAGGTGGCGATAAAGGTGGTGAATATGGTCCTTATGTTCAGTCTGAACGCTTTGAACTTTACAAAGAATATGCAAATAAATTAATTGAAAACGGTGAAGCTTATTACTGTTTCTGTGATGCTGAACGCCTGGATCGTATCCGTAAAATTCAGACAGAAAACAAAATGGCTCCTGGTTATGACAGAAACTGCCGCCATTTGACTCCAGAAGAAGTAAAAGCAAATCTTGATGCTGGAAAGCCTTATGTAATTCGTCTTAAGGTTCCAATGGAAGGAGAAACAAAATTCTCTGACCACATTTTAGGCGACATTGTTTGGAAGAACGAAGATATTTCTCCAGATCCAGTTTTGCTTAAATCAGACGGATTCCCAACATATCACCTGGCAAACATTGTTGATGACCACATGATGAAAATCAGTCATGTAATGCGTGCTCAGGAATGGATTCCTTCAACACCACTTCATGTTCAGATGTATAAATCTTTTGGCTGGGAACATCCTGAATTCTGCCACTTGCCAATGGTAAATGGTGCTGATGGTAAAAAGCTTTCTAAACGCCACGGTTCTACTTCTTTGAATGAATTCCGTGCCCGTGGTTATTTACCAAAAGCAATTGTAAACTATGTTGCAATGCTTGGTTGTTCTTATGTTGAAGGTCAGGAATTCTATACTCTTGATGAACTTGCTAAAAATTTTAAGCTTGAACACTTGAACAAAGCTCCTGCTGTATTCGATTACAAAAAACTTGAATACTACAACGGAAACTATATCCGCCAGATGAGTGCAGAAGAACTTTACAAATGGACACTTCCATTCATTACAGGTACAGGCGATGCTACGCTGGAAATCAATCCGGAAAATCCACAGCCAAAACCAAATGTTGGTCCTGAATTCTCTGGTGTTGCCCTTGGTGATGACGGTCGTCCATACTGTGTTGATAAGTCTATGAACATGAGCACAGAAGATGTTGAAAAAACATTGCTTGGATTAATGCCACTTATTCAGGAACGTCTTAAGTTCTTAACAGAAGCCGCTGAAATGGTTCACTTTATGTTTACAGAACCAGCAGTTCCTCCTGCAGAACAGATTATTCCTAAGAAAATTGACCTTGCTAAAACTAAGGAAGTCTTGGAAGCCGCTAAAGATTTTGTTCACCAGTGTTTCAGTTTGGATCACGAAGGTGCAGAAAATCTTGCAAAAGCTAAGGCTGAAGAACTTGGAATTAAACTTGGTGACTTTATGATGCCAATCCGTATGGCAGTTACAGGAAGCCGTGTTTCTCCACCATTAATCGGTTCAATCCTGGTTCTTGGGGAAGCTAAATGTTTGGCAAGAATTGAAAGAACAATTAATTCGCTGTAATGCGGAATTAGGAATTAGGAATTCGGAATTGATTTTTTCGGAGAAAAAATTCTTGGATAAAATGCTACTAAATCTATAATAATGTAGTATAATAAATTATCACTAGTTTTTAGAGGAAATACTATGGCTGAAATTTATATTAAATATGCAGGCGGCTTTTCTAGAGCTGCAGATAAAGCTAGTTTGGGTGGAAAAGTAGTTTCTTACGCAGACTTCAAAACTTTAAGTGCTGATATAAAAGGCGGAGAAGAATATGGAATTATTCTTGATTCTGCTGATGTTCAGGATTTTATTGCAAATTATGAAGATGAATCAGTTTTTACTGATGCTGAAAAATAATAAAAAAAGCCTGGATTTTAATTAAATTAATTATGAAGTGCACCCCTAAAGTTGGACAAATAAAGTTCAATGTTAAGAGGTGCATTTTTTTTGAAGGCGGGGATGTGTTTTATAAATTCTGTCTCTTCCGAGCCCAGGGTTTGAATAAGATATAATTAAAATTGAACATAATAAAGTATGGAGGAAATGATGAAGAAATTGGGATTTGGGCTTATGCGCCTTCCTTATGCAGACAATAAAGAATGGGGAAATATTGATTTAGAAAAAACAAAAGAAATGGTTGATGCCTACATGGCAGAAGGCTTTACTTATTTTGATACAGCATGGGTTTATCACGGGGGACACAGTGAAAGAGCTTTTGGTGAACTTGTTGCAAAAAGATATCCTAGAGAAAAATTTCAGGTTACTTCAAAAATGCCTGTTTGGGAGCTGAAAGAAGAAGGTGATTTGGACCGTATTTTTAATGAACAGCTTAAAAAATGTGGTATTGAATATTTTGACTATTATTTTATGCATGCTTTAGGTGATGGAAATTACAAATCGGCACAGAAATTTCACGGTTTTGAATGGATGCAGAAAATGAAAGCTGAAGGAAAAATTAAACATCCAGGTTTTAGTTTTCATGACAGTGCAGAAAAATTGGAAGAAATATTAAACGATCATCCAGAAGTAGAATTGGTTCAGTTGCAGATTAACTATATTGATTGGGAAAGCGATAATGTTCAGGCTCGCAAATGTTATGAAGTTGCAATGAAACATGGTGTTCAGGTTGCAATTATGGAACCAATAAAAGGTGGTAGTCTTGCAAATGTAATGGATGATGCAAAGAAGATTTTCAAAGATGTGAATCCTGATGCAAGTGTTGCTTCTTGGGCTGTTCGCTATGCCGCAAGCCTGGATAATGTTCTTGTTGTTCTTTCTGGTATGAGCAATATGGAACAGCTTAAAGACAATATGTCTTACATGAAAGATTTTAAACCTCTTGATGATAAAGAACGAGAAGCAGTTAAAAAAGCAACCGAATTAATCAAATCTACAATTGCAATTCCTTGTACAGCCTGCCGTTATTGTACAGATGGATGTCCTCAGTCTATTAATATTCCTCGGTATTTTGAAATTTATAATGAGTCAAAACGTTATGGTGTAGACAGTTTTAAATGGCACTACAACGAAGAAAAGAAAAAGGGTGGAGCTCCAGCTGAATGTGTTCAATGCCGTGCCTGCGAAGGTCATTGTCCTCAGCATCTGGAAATTGTTGATTTATTGAAAGAAGTTGTAAAAACATTTGAGTAGATCCTTCAACAAGTTCAGGATGACGGGAATCTCTTTATTTACTATAATAACTAGAATATGGCAAATAAAGGGAAGTTCTTTAAATCTGCATTTAAAAACATAAAACCTCTGGATTTTATTATAATCGCGCTGGTACTTGCTGCCGGCGTGGTTTTTTGTTTTAAATCAGCAAAAGAAGTTTCAGGCGGCGACTTGGTTCAGGTACAGACATCAAAAGGCACCTATGAATATGCCCTTAATGCAGACGGGGATTTTACTGTAGAAGGAGAACTTGGAAAAACCACAATCCACATTGAAAATCGCAAGGTTTGTATTTTAGATTCCCCTTGTCCAAATAAAACCTGCGTGAATCAAGGATGGGGAACAACTTTAGTTTGCCTGCCAAATAAAGTAATGGTTACTGTTATTCAAAAGGAGAGTGATTTTGATGCAGTGGCTCAGTAAAAAAATTGAATCAGAAAAAAATATGGTAGCCTGGCTTGGGGCTTTGACTCTTCTTTTTTCCTATGCAGAACTTTTTATTCCCCGTATTGTACCTTTTTTTAGATTAGGGCTTGCAAATGTGGCGGTTTTAATGGGTTTATCCCTGTCCCCACTGTCTTTTGCAATGTTGCTTTTTATAAAGGCTTTTTGTTCCAGTATGATGGGGGGCACTTTATTTACACCTTTCTTTTTTATCAGCTTAATGCAGTCTGTAATCAGCGGCTTTGTGATGTATGTTTTGTTTCATGTAGATGGACTTTTTGCCAGTGGAAAGAAAGAAGAAACAACCGCAAATTCTAACAGGTATGTTAGTTTCTTTGGAATTTCTGTGGCGGGGGCTGGGGCAAGTGCGGTTGTTCAAATTGAATTGTGCCGCATTTATTTAGGACAAGGCACTTTAGTATTGCTGGGACCAATGCTTTTATTTAGTGTGCTTTCTGGTATTGTAACTGCCGCAATTAAGTACGCCCTCCCTCTCCCACCCACAGCGCCGGTTTTAGAGCAGCTTCCCTTATCAGCTGCATCTGTAAAAACAAGTTCAAAAATTCTTTTATGGGCAAAACTCCTTTCTTTAATTTTTGCTGTCATCATCATATTTACCCTGGATTCCTGGAAAATCCTGCTACCGGTTATGATTGTATGCCTTGTTTTGCAAAGATTAAGTGGCAGAAAAATCAAGTTTCTTCCATATATGATGCTTTGGGTTTTTATAATAATAACAAGCCTTTTTGAACCTCAGGGGAAAATCATTTTTGCTTTGTGGAAAATCAAAATTACTTACGGGGCACTTATGAGTGGTATTACAAAAGTCATGATTATGACTTCGGTTTCTGCATTAAGTCAGTGTGTAGCAGGATTGAAGTTTTATAACGAAAAAAGTTTAATAAGTCAGGTATTTTTAAATTATCAGAAAATGATTGAAAAATGGAAAAACTCTAAGGGGAACTTTCTTGAAAAACTTCAGATTTTTTAGTGTATTAATATTATCAGTTTTATGTTTCAGCTGTACAACAAAAGAAGAGGCAAATATTTCTTTTGAAGCCATGAACACTTGGATGACAATTAAAGTGGTAGGTGGAAAGGGCACAAAAAAAGTTACAAAAGATGTAGAACAATTCTTTAAGGATTTTGAGGCTCAGATTTCTACAACAGATAAAAATAGCGAAGTGTATATTTTAAATGAAAAATCTTGCAATTTATCCCTGTCCCCATCATCATCACCATCATTATCAACACAAATATGCAGTGCGGATTTAACAGATGGGGTTTTTGATTTAACTTCTATGGCACTAAAAATGGCTGATGAGACTGATGGCGCTTTTAATCCTTGTTTGTATCCTGTTACAAAAGCCTGGGGTTTCACAACAGATTCTTATAAAGTTCCGGACCCTCAGGAAATATCTTATTTGCTTAAAAAAACTGATTATAAAAAAGTTGAAATTGGAGATGAAAATCAAATTGCGTTCCCTTCTGGCATGATGTTTGACTTTGGCGGCATTGGAAAAGGGTATGCTGGGGACAGACTTATTGAATTTTTAAAAAATAAAAATCTTAGATATGGCATTATTGATTTAGGCGGAAATATTCAAACCTTTGGCCATAAACCAAATGGAAGTCCATGGAATATTGGAATCAGGAATCCTGTTGGTGAAGGAATTATTGCTGGGGTTAGTATTAATGAAGGTGCTGTAATTACCAGCGGCGGTTATGAACGTTTTTTTACTGCTGATGATAGCAATAAATATATTCATATTATTGATCCAAAATCTGGCATGCCGGTGGATAACGGTCTTGTTTCTGTAACAATTGTGTGTGAGTCTGGCGCATATGGTGATGCTCTTTCTACAGCCCTTTTTGTAATGGGAAAAGAAAAGGCAATTGAGTTCTGGAAGAGCAATGAAGGTGAAGAATTTCAGTTTATTATAATGAGTCAGACCCAGGCTGATGGATTTGAAATTACATACACAGCAGGATTAAAAGAAAACTTTTCTATTCTTTTGGATGTAGACAAAATAAATATCGTGGAAAAATAAAAATATGCTAAAATAAGGAGTGGAGGTTACTTCTAATGGTTCAGCAGGAAATCCTTCTTATTGTGGAGGATGTGACGCTTTTTAAGAATGCCAGATTCTGGCAGCAATTGCGTTTATGTATTTATGATTTAAGGGAAAAAGCTTTTAAAAAAGATGTGGACCTTAAATTAGGGTTTTGTCAGCTTAAAGACCAGAGTGACAGTGACGGAGTTGAAAAGGCAGAACAGATTATTTTTGCCGATTTGAATAATTTTTCTCTTGCAAAAGATTTTAATAACTGTCTTAACAAAATTTCTGATAAAAGTCTTATTCAATATCTGAAAAATTATGACAAAAGAAATGATGCTCCAGCTACCGGTGCAAAAATCATATATTTTCAGAAAGAGTGTTGTTCTCCTTCAATAGTAGTAGAAGACAAGACTGTAAAAGAATTGTGCAAAGAAAAAAAATGCCAGATTCTTGTTATCAATAATAATGAAATAAGTGGTTTTGAACCAAAATTCCGCAGTTTTATTTTTAAAAATCCAAAACCATTAAAATCATTAATTTCGAAAAAACAGATTATTTTCTTTATTTGTTTACTTGCAGGGGCGGGAATTATTTCTAGTATTCCTTTTATATTTAGAAAGGTGACAACAGTAAAGTATGTTTATCAGAAAGTTTATACAGGGGATGGTGACCGCCTCATTTTACGCCAGGAACCTTCCCGTGAAGCTGATGAAATTATGCGTCTTATTGAGGGTGAAACTGTAATTCTTCTGGAAGAAGGGGAAGAATGGAACAAAGTTAACTATCACGGATTGTCTGGTTATTGTAGCAGTCAATATTTGAAAGAAGCCCTGGAAGAAGAATATGTAATTACTGATTCAGAAGCCAAATATTATTATGGAAAAGCCTGCATCAGATTCCTGGAACCAGAAATTGTAGATGGTTACCAGTGGATTAGGGAGGCTGGTGATGAAGGTTTGCTTCGTGCTCAGTGGGCAATGGTTGGTTTTTATGATAAAGGAGCGGCTCACCTTTCTAAAAATGTAATTCAGGCTGCATACTGGTGTGATATGGTAGTGGACAATAAAAATTGTCTGGAAGAAACTCAGCTGGTAGATTGGAGAAATCTTCAGGTTACTTATGAAAATACGGGAAATTCTGAGCTTTCAAAAAAATATAAAAATAAAATTGCAGAACGTGAAAGGGATATTAAAATTATCCGCCAGCAGTCTGCAAAATTCTTGAGCGAATATTATTTTGATTCAAATTATGAGAAGGCAGATTCTTATTATCGTCAGGCACTGGAACTGGGACTTAAAGGGGACAGCAATTATATGATGAGCCTTGCAAATTATTATGGAATTAGTACTGCAGATTATTTGTATTGGATGAAAAAGGCTTCTTCATTAAAAAATAACGATGCTACTCTTGCACTTGCTGAATATTACTCGGATAACGGGGAATATGAAAAAGCAATAGATTATTATAAGTCACTTTATAATGCTGGTTATGAAACTGGTGATATGGCTTACGAAATTGGTCTTATTTATTGGAACGAATGGAAAAATTATTCTACTGCTTATTCTTGGTTTTACAGAACTTACAATGCAAGAAAATATAACGATCAGTATTATGATGCTTGTTTTGCTCTTGGTATGTGTTATGAAAACGGCTATGGAACTTATAAAGATATTTATTATGCAATGCAGTTCTATGGTTATGCTTATTCTTCTAACTCAAAAGCAGCAGAGGCTTATGATCGTTTAAGAGAAAAATATGGAGAATACACATGGTACTAAAAAATAAAAAATTAATATTAAGTTTTATTTTGGCATTGCTCTGTGTAACTGCAGGTTTTACTCAGTCTGGTTCAAAGGTTGCTCTTGTATTTGGAAATGCCAGTTATAAAAATTCTAAATTGGAAAATCCTATAAAGGATGCAAAAGCAATGGAAAGTAAATTAAAGGAACTGGGATTTTCGGTAACTTTAGTGCTTGATGCAGACACAGAAACAATGGATGAGGAACTTAGGAAGTTTTACTCAAAAGCAAAAAATGCAGATTTAGGATTATTGTATTATTCTGGACATGGAATTGGAACTGATGAAGGTAGTTTTCTGTTGCCAGTTACCTCCAATATTAAAGATGAAACTGATTTAAAAAGACATGCTGTAAATTTAAATGATGTTGTTACAGATACTTGTGAAAGTGGATGTAAACAGGTAATTATTCTTATGGATGCCTGTAGAAACAATCCTCTTAAAAAGACAAAGGGTAGCAGCCGTGGATTAACTACTGTAAGTACAAGTGAAGTTGCTCAAAGTGTTATTTTTTATGCCTGTGCTTCTGGTAAAACTGCAGATGATGGGGACGGAGATCACTCTCCATTTACCCAGGCTTTGTTGAACTGGATTGGAAAGCCAGGTTATAGTTTTTCGCAGGTTGTTACTGCTGTTACAAAAGAAGTTCGTTCTTCAACAAAAGATATGCAGACTCCAGTTTCCAGCAGCACAATTATGGAAGAAATCTACCTCAATGGCAAATCAAGTCCTAGTGAAAATGAAATTCCTCCTGTTTATATTGATGATAAAACTGATTATTCAAAGGTAATCCGCATTTGTGTAATTCTGTTTGTTGTGCTTCTGGTAGTAATTACAGGACTTTTCCTTACTCTTACAACAGAAGGCAAACAGTTTATTTCTCTGGCTGGTTCAAAAATCAGTTCTGGAACTGAAAGTACTGTTAATTTTGTAAAAAACAGTTCTGGTAAAGTAAAAGAAACTGTTTCCATTAAATACAGACAAGGAAAAGAAGCCTTGGAAGAAAAGAAAAATGCCATTTCTGAAAAAATGGAAGAACGGAAAGAAGAAAAAGCCGCTGCTATTGCAGAACAAAAAGAAGCTGCAGCAGCCTTTGCAGAAATGAAAAAGCAGGAACAGGAAGAAGAATATAAAGCCATAAAGAAGAGTCTTTTACCAGCTGAAATTGCAGGAAAATATTCTGATTTATATGTGGCAGTTTCTCCTGTTACTAAAGCCCAGTACAAGACCATTATGGAGTCTGCTTATGAAGACTCAGAGGATAATTATCCTATAACAAATGTTACCTGGTATGATTGCGCCCAGTTCTTTAATAAGTTAAGTTTGAAGGAAAATCTGGAACCAGTTTACGATTTGACTGACAAACACAATATAAAAATTGACCTTACAAAAAATGGATGGCGTATGCCAACTGTGGAGGAATGGAAAAGTTTCGCTTTGGCTCCAGAAAATGGAATTGCAAGAGAAAGCTGGAATCTTAGCAACAGTAACGGTGAACTTCAGGAATGTTGCAAAAAGCAGCCAAATAGTTATGGACTTTATGATGTTTATGGTCTTGTGTGGGAATGGTGCAACGATGTGGAAAAAGAAAAGTATCATATTGCAAAAGGTGGTGCCTGGGATGTTCAGCCAGAACACTGTAAAGCTTCTGCAAAACTGGCTGTAACTGCAGATTTTTCTGATGATGTAATTGGTGTTCGCGGGGTTAGAAACAGATGAAAAAAATATTATTAGTGCTGATTGCGGGGCTCATGTTTTTTTCCTGCAAAAAACAGATAAATCACGGAACTGGCTTATTATTTGATGATGAAGCATATCTTAAAATCCCAGAAAAAGCTCATCTTGTAACAAGAGACTATGATGATTTACCAGAGGCTGTAAGTCTTATGTATTATACTCCAACTCCAGGAGATCAGGGGAATTATGGAACTTGTGTTGCATGGTCAACAACTTATGCTGCCATGACCACCTGCGAGTCAATTATGAATGGCAGAGATAATCAGTATGAAACTACAGCACAAGTTTATTCTCCATATTATCTGTTCAGAGTCTGTAATCCTCATGATATTAATGCAGATAATGGAATGGTAGTTGAAAATGCCCTTATTTATCTTAGAAATTATGGCGTTCCAAAAAGAAAATCAGAAGAAACCTACAGAGATTTTAATCGTTTTAATATTTCTATGTATGATGATGAACCTGTTTATAAAATTGGTTCCTATGCAAGGCTTATTTATTACAACGATTCAAACTACACAAAAATTCAAAGGATTAAAAAAAGTCTTTCAGAAAAGAAGCCTGTTGTGTTTTCTTATAGAGATTATCCAAAGTCTTTTCATAAGGCTGATTCCAGCGACTGGTATGCCAGCGGTACTTTAACTGAAGGTGGGCATGCCATGCTTATTATTGGTTATGATGATAATCATCAGAATCCAAATGGAATAGAAGACGGTGCTTTTTTAATTCAGAATAGCTGGGGAACCGACTGGGGGTGGGGTGGCTATCTTTGGGTAAATTACAATGATCTGGCAGAATATATGTATCAGGCTTATGAAATGAGTCCTTCCATTTATCAGGTGATTCAGTATTATGAACCAGAACCAATTCCAGAGCCAGAGCCACAACCTGAACCAAAACCCCAACCTAAACCTCAGCCAAAGCCAGTGAAAAAAGTTCAGATTTTTAATGGCCAGTTTAGCCTTCCTTTGTGGAAAAAAGATAGAGATATGGAAGTTCAGTTTATAAATAACTGTTATGAAACTACAGAGTCATATGGTTATCCAACTATGTTCCAGTTATACATGACAAATAAAAAGCCATGTTTCGTTTATGCTTTTGCTTCGGATAGTACCACTAATAAAGCAAATCTGATTTTCCCTCTGAATAATACAAGTGCACTTCTGGATTATTCGGAAAATACTGTTGTGTATCCTTCTGAAACACAGGCTGTAAAACTGGATGATGTTCCTGGCACAGATTACCTTATAGTTTTGTATTCTCTGGAAGAGCTGGATATAGAACAGATAATGGAAGCTTATGAAGATGTTGCAGGAAACAGTGTGCGTGATTTTGATTTGTATACTGCAGTGAAAAATGCAATTGGAGAAGAAATTGTTGTTTCTCCATCTGATACAACCTTCAGCAAAAATGCAATCGACTTTAGTGTAAAAATGGAAGCACCCAAAAAGAACAAGGTACTCCCAATTATAATAAAAATCAAACACAAATAAAATCCAAAGGTTAAAATTAGAGACTTCTTCTTTTCTCTTTTTTCCCCATGCGTTATAATTGAAGCATTCAATTTTATTTTTAGAGGCAAAAAATGGCATTTGTTGATGAATTATTAAACAAAGCAAAGGCTGCAAACAAAACAATCGTTCTTTGCGAAGGTGAGGATAAACGTGTTGTAGAAGCAGCATCAAAAATCGTAAAAGACGGAATCGCCAAAATCATTCTTATTGGTTCTGACGACGATATTAAAGCTAGTGGTTCAAATGCAGATTTAAGTGGTGTAACAATTGTTGACCCAGCAAAAGACCCTAATGCTGACAAATATGCAGAACTTTTATATAAAGCTCGCGAAGGAAAAATCAACAAAAAGACTGGTGCACCTGAATATGCAGATGTAGCAGCCGCTAAAGCAGCAATCTTAAAAGATCACACTATGTATGGTGCTCTTATTCTTAAAGCAGGTGATGCAGATGGTTTTGTTTCTGGAGCATGTCACTCAACTGCTAATACACTTCGCCCTGGTTTGCAGGTAATTAAAACAGCTCCAGGATTCAAAACAGTTTCTTCTTGTTTTATTATGGTTGCTCCAGAATGTGGAAACCCATATATCAAAGAAGGTGTTTCAGTATTTGGTGACTGTGCTATTAATATTGAACCAAGTGCTGAAGAACTTTCTGATATTGCAATTGCTTCTGCAGAGACTGCAAAGAAAATTGCAGGTATTGAACCACGGGTAGCAATGCTTTCATTCTCTACAAAAGGTTCTGGAAATGATGCTAAATTCTATGACACTGTAACAAAAGTTCAGAAAGCAACAGAACTTGCAAAAGCTGCAGCTCCAGATTTAGCTTTGGATGGAGAATTCCAGTTTGATGCTGCTATTGCTCCAGAAGTTGGAGAACTTAAAGCTCCAGGTTCAAAAGTTGCAGGTCATGCAAACGTATTCATTTTCCCTAACATTAATGCTGGAAACATTGGATACAAAATCTGTCAGCGTATGGGCGGATGGATGGCAATTGGTCCAATCTGCCAGGGCTTTGCAAAACCATTAAATGACTTGAGCCGCGGATGTAACGTAGAAGATATAGTAGCCACAGTTGCAGTAACTTCTTTACAGGCGTAAAGAAGTTACGGGCTAGTTTGCGAAGCAAACTAGGTAAGCACGCGTCAGCGTGGGACTAACTTCTTTACAGGCGTAAAGATTTATAAAGGAGCAGCATTTTTTTCATGTTGCTCCTTTTTTTATTCCCATTATCTATGTTTTTTTGCTATAATAGTAAAAATTCTTAGAGAGGAAATGAAATGCTAACTGGTCGTCATTTAATACAGCCTGATGATTTAACTGTATCAGAAATTGAAGAAATTTGTTCATTGGCTGAACAGATTATTGTTGATCCTAAATCTTTTAATGATGTGTGTCGCGGGAAAATTCTTGCGACACTTTTTTTTGAGCCAAGCACTAGGACAAGACTTTCTTTTGAAGCTGCAATGCTCCGTTTAGGTGGATCAGTTGAAGGTTTCTCTGATGCAAACAACACTTCTACATCAAAAGGTGAAACTTTAGCAGATACAATTCGTGTTGTATCAAGTTACGCAGATGTAATTGCAATGCGAACACCAAAAGAGGGGGCTGCTCTTTTAGCAAGTAAATATTCTGCATGTCCAATTATAAATGCAGGAGACGGTGGTCACTATCATCCAACTCAGACTTTGACCGACCTTGTAACAATCCGTCAGTTGCTTGGTGGATTGGAAAATCACACTGTTGGTTTTTGTGGAGACTTAAAGTTTGGTCGAACAGTTCATTCACTTGCTGAAGCATTACGCCATTTTAAGGGTAATAAATTCATCTTTATTAGTCCAAAAGAACTTACTGTACCAGATTATTTGATTCAAAATGTTCTTGAGCCTGCTGGTGTTAAATATGAAATTGTAGAAAGTCTTGATGAAGTAATGGGCGAACTTGATGTTTTGTATATGACTCGTGTTCAGAAAGAGCGCTTCTTCAATGAACAGGATTATATCCGCCTGAAAGACAGCTACATTCTGGATGCAGAAAAAATGAAACTTGCCCGCAAAAATATGATAATTCTTCATCCTCTTCCACGTGTAAATGAAATTACCCCAGATATTGATGATGATCCAAGAGCGGCATATTTCAAACAGGTTAAATATGGTATGTATGCCCGTATGGCATTAATTGCAAAATTAACAGGTTCAATCTAAATTAAGTGAGGAAAAAAGATGTTAAATGTTACTACAATAAAAAATGGTCTTGTAATTGATCATATTCGTGCCGGTTCGGGTTGGAAGATTTATCAGTGGCTCGGTCTTGATAAAGCACCTTTTACTTCTTGCCTGATTCAGAATGTTCCTTCAGAAAAATCTGGAAAAAAGGATATTATCAAAATCGATAATATTATCAACATTGATTATTCAGTATTGGGATTCATTGATCCAAATATTTGTGTAAATGTTATTGAAAATGAAGTAATTGTTCGAAAAATCACAATGGAATTGCCAGCAAAAGTTCAGGGGGTTTTCAATTGTAAAAATCCACGCTGCATTACACAAACTGAACATTATGTAAAACCAACGTTTATTCTTTCAGATAAATCAAAAGGTATTTATAAATGTGAATATTGTGATACTTTATATCTTGCAGGTAGTGAAAAATAATGACAAAAGCAACTCTTATTTACAATGCTCGATTGCTTGATGAAACAATGGATTGTCCGGGGGCAGTTCTTGTAGAAGATGGAAAAATCCGTGCTGTTTTTCAGGGGTATTTTACATCACCAGAAACAGCTTCAACTTTGGCACATTCAGTTCTTGCAGAAGATGGCTGTGAAATGAATTCTAAACTGGATCTGTATGATGCCAGAGGATTAACAATTACCCCTGCCTTTATTGATATGCATGTACATTTGCGTTATCCAGGATTAACTCAAAAAGAGGATTTGAATTCTGGTTTACATGCAGCAGCCGCAGGGGGATTTGGTACAATTGTTGCAATGCCAAATACAAAACCCGTTGTATCTTCTATGATGATGGCAATGGGAATTGAAAAAGAGGCTGAACAGATTGGACTTACCCATCTTTTTCAAACTGTTAGTATTACAAAAGATTTTGCTGATGAAGATATTAGTCATCTTAAGGATTTAAATAAAACATATATACCCGTAATTTCAGAAGATGGGAAGGATGTGTTAAAAGCTGATGTTATGCTTTCTGCAATGAAAGTTGCTGGCGAAAAAGATATTATTGTAGCCTGTCACTGTGAAGATGAATCTTTGGGAAAAGCTGCAAAACCTCTTAGAGCAGAGGGAACATTCGAAAGTATTACAAAAGCAAATGAATATCTTGCACTTGCAGAAGATTCCGCAACTATCAGAAATTTAATGCTTGCAAAAGAAGCTCATTGTAGAATTCATGTGTGTCATGTAAGTACAGCAAATTCAATTGATGCAATTCGTGCTGCAAAAGAAGAATTCTATAGTCCATTAATGGTTACTTGTGAAGCTACTCCTCATCATATAGGATTAAGTGGAACAGATGAAGAAAATATTCATAATATCGTTAATCCCCCATTAAGAAGTGAAGAAGATAGAATGTATCTGATTGAAGCACTTCGAGATGGAACAGTAGATGTTATTTCTACAGATCATGCACCACATACTGAAGAAGATAAGAAAAATGGCAGTCCAGGTTTTACAGGGTTGGAAGTCTCTTATGCAGTTTGTAATACAGTGCTTGTGAAAGACAATCATTTTAATCCACGACGACTTAGTCAGTTGATGTCTGCGGCTCCAGCAAAAATTCTTGGACTTCAAAAAGGTCTTTTAAGAAATGGTTATGATGCAGATTTAACGTTGATTGATCCGGATGAAGAATGGGTTGTAGATTCATCTATGTTCTGTAGTAAGGGGAAATTTACTCCATTTAATGGCAAAACATTAACAGGTAAAGTTCATGCTTTGTTTATAGATGGAAGAAAAGTTTATGAAAGGTAATAAAAAAATTAAATATTATTAAAAAAAATTAATTTTTTTTAATAAAAATTCTTTTCAGAGAAACACTAAATGTGGTATATTTATTCTATAGTAATGCATAAATATACAAGTATTTGTGTATTCAAGGAGTCAATAAATGAAAAATGCTTACGTAAACCGTATTTGGGAAGAAGTAAAAGCTAAAAATGCAAATGAACCTGAATTCCTTCAGGCCGTAGAAGAAGTACTTACAACTCTTGAACCAGCTGTAGATCAGATGCCAGAATTGGAACCAAATGCAATTTTGGAAAGAATGGTAGAACCAGAACGTGTAATTATGTTCCGTGTACCTTGGATGGATGATGCAGGTAACTACCACGTTAACCGCGGATACCGTGTTCAGTTCAACTCAGCAATCGGACCTTACAAAGGAGGACTCCGTTTCTCTAAAGAAGTAAACCTTTCAGTTTTGAAATTCTTAGGCTTTGAACAGGTTTTGAAGAACTCTCTTACAACTCTCCCAATGGGTGGTGGTAAAGGTGGTTCTGACTTCGATCCACATGGAAAATCAGACAAAGAAGTTATGCGTTTCTGCCAGTCATTCATGACAGAGCTTTATCGTCACATTGGTGCTGACGTTGACGTTCCAGCAGGTGATAAAAACGTTGGTGGACGTGAAATCGGTTATCTCTTTGGTCAGTACAAGAGAATCCGTGATGAATATACTGGAGTTTTGACAGGTAAAGGTCTTACATTCGGTGGTTCTTTGATTCGTACAGAAGCTACTGGATATGGTCTTATCTACTTTGCTCGGGAAATGCTCAAAGTTAAAGGTCAGGATTTCAAAGGAAAGACTTGTGTAGTTTCTGGTTCTGGAAACGTAGCTCAGTATGCTGCTGAAAAACTTATCCAGCTTGGTGCAAAAGTTGTTACTTTGTCTGACTCAAACGGATACATCTATGATGCTGATGGTATTACACAGGAAAAACTTAACTGGGTTAAAGAACTTAAATGTGTTAAACGCGGTCGTATTTCTGAATATGCTAAACAGTTCCCATCTGCAAAATATTTTGAAGGTAAAAAAGTTTGGGAAGTTAAATGTGATTGTGCATTCCCATGTGCTACACAGAACGAACTTCTTGAAGCTGATGCAGAAATGCTCTTGAAGAACGGTGTTAAACTTGTTGCTGAAGGTGCTAACATGCCTTCTGATAACGCTGCTGTTGCTAAATTCCAGACTGCAAAAATCATGTATGCACCAGGAAAAGCTTCAAACGCAGGTGGTGTTGCAACCTCTGGTCTTGAAATGTCACAGAACTCAGAACGCCTTTCTTGGTCTGCTGCAGAAGTTGACGCTAAACTTGACAGCATCATGTGTAACATCCATGACAACTGTCTCAACACAGCTAAGAGATTTGGTCTTACAGACGGTGAATACGTTAACTACCAGGCTGGTGCTAACATTGCAGGCTTTGTAAAAGTAGCTGAGGCAATGATTGCTCAGGGATTGGTATAATC